>CAZJZQ010000037.1:18412-25759 GCA_964550535.1 uncultured Rhizobium sp. | reverse complement strand
GATGTTGAAGGGGCAGGTCTGATAGACTTGGTTGATCCAGTTGCCGAACAGCAGGAAGGCGTGGCTGCGCCAGCGGTTGAGGGGCGGCTGGTCAGGGTTGTCGCCGGGGAAGTAGCCGTACGGAACCTCGATCGATTTTCCGGCGGCGATGTCGCGCTGGTATTCTTCCGCGAGCGACGTTGAATCGTACTCGACATGGTTGAGCATGTGCAGGCGGTTGCCGTCCGCTTCCGACAGGAGGCAGAGGCCGGTTTCGGGTGAATCGAGCAGGACTTCGAGGCCGGAGGCGGGGTGGATGTCCTCACGCCGGATTTCGGTCCAGCGCGACACGCACAGGTTCAGCTCGTCCGAGAAGCCCGCGAGATAGGGCGAGGACGGTTTGAAGTTGCGGTGCGAGTAAACGCCGAACGCCTTTTTATCCAGCGTGTATTTCGGCACGCCATGGAAGTGCTGCAACGCCGCCATGGCGCCCCAGCAGATCGAGAAAGTCGAATGCACGTTGGTGCGCGTCCATTCGAATATACGCTGGAGTTCGTTCCAGTAGGTGACCTCTTCATAGGGCAGCGTCTCGACCGGCGCGCCGGTGATGATGAAGCCGTCGAACTTGCGGTCCGCGATTTCTTCCCACGTCTTGTAGAAGGCGATCAGGTGATCCTCGGGCGTGTTGCGCGAATTGTGTCCGCCGATGCGCACAAGCGTCAGGTCGATCTGGAGCGGCGAGGAACCGAGGAGGCGCGCGATCTGCGTCTCGGTGCGGATCTTGTTCGGCATCAGATTCAGCAGGCCGATGTGCAGCGGGCGAATGTCCTGCCGCTCGGCGGTGTGCGCGTCCATGATCTGGACGCCTTCACGCACCAGCACGTCACGGGCGGGGAGGTTCTCTGCAATTTTAATGGGCACGGCTCAGTCCCTCACATCATGCCGATTGCTCGGCGCGCCGGGTCCGGGGACATGAAGGGGGAAGATCTTCGCCTCGGGCCTTTTAGCGACTTGTTTAACGTGGCTGCAATCCGACCGGACAAATCACCACGGGGCCTACATAGGCGGGCTTTCCCGGCAGCGCAATGACCGGGTCGTGTCCGCGTTCAGGGGATGGGATGGCGGCTGGCGCGCCTCAGGCGGCGCGCAGCTGGGCCTCGCGGTTCACTTCGCGCAGCTTCACGGCGCGTTTTTCGAGGTCCGCGATCAGCAGTTTCACATTGCGGGTGTTGGACTTGAAGCCCGCGTCGAAAAGATCGCCGAATAGCGGGATGGCGCCTACGCCGGCGTCGATCGCCCAGTTGGTCAACATGCGCGCCATCGTCCAGCGCCCTGCCCCGAGGCGCCGCGCCTCAAGGATCACGTAAAGGCCGAAGCCGGCGCTGATGGCGTCGCCGGCGACGGGGATCAGGCCAATGATGGCGTCCCAGCCGAAGTTGAAACCGAAGATCGAGAATTGGCGGTCGAGGCTTTGCTCAAGGCGTTTCAGCCGGGCGACGTCGTCACACTTGTTTGGCATGGGAGATCCAAACGCGCTCTCGCGCTATCAGTTACGTTTAAGTAATATACGCTCCGGATCGAGGGAAGGTTGCAAACGCAGTCCTGCGATACGGAGGCGGGCTGTTAGACCCGATCCCGCGACCGGACAAGTCTTGAAACTCAGATATGGCGCAGTCCAGGGCGGCGCATTTCGCCGCTCCCCTGTCCCCTCGCGACGGCAAGGCGAAAACAGCCTTCGTCGCGGACAGATCAGCCGGGTGTCAGTTGTGGGCGTCGTTCCATTGGGGCGCGCTGATGTGCACGTCGCCATGCGCGGACTCAACGCCGCCGCCAGTCGCCGCGAGCATCGCAACAACCAGAATGGCCAGGGCCGGCATCCAGATCATGAGGCGCTTCATTGCGCTCCTCCTTGACCGGATCAGGCTAGCGCCGGATTCGTTCGCGTGAATGACAGATCGGCAAGAAGCCGTGCGACAAAAGCGCTATCGCGCCTGCGGCAATCAAACGAGAACAGTTCTAACCGCGCGCGCCGCTCATCGCTTCCGAGAGCGAGGTGAAAACCTCGACCAGATTGATGCCCAGCAGGCTGATCGCCATGATGCAGGCGACCGCGATCAGCGCTGCGATCAGGCCGTATTCAATGGCCGTCGCACCGGATTCCGATTTCAGAAAACGCTTCGTCATGTGCATCGCGCAAACCCTCCAACCTTGGCCAAGCGTGCGTTAGCGGCGTCGATCAGAGATCAACGCCGCAGCAGCAATTCGGATGAAATTGGATGGCTGGATTATTCCGGAAAACTCTCCGAAACGGACACGAACACCTGGTCCAGTTCGACGCCCAAGAGCGAGACAGACGACACGATTGCAACCGCGATCATCGAGGCGATCAGGGCGTATTCGATGGCGGTTGCCCCGCTGCGCGAAGCGGCAAGGCGTTTCAGGAATGACATGGCGACCTCCGTTTGGTTCAAAATAAATATGCCATAAGCACATTTATTCCGCGTGAAGGCCGTATGGTAAATTCCGCTCAGACCCGCTCGATCGCCAGAGCGAGACCCTGACCGACGCCGATGCAGAGCGTGCAGAGGGCGAAACGGCCGCCGGTTTTCTCCAGCTGGTGCGCCGCCGTGAGGGCGAGGCGCGCGCCTGAAGCGCCGAGCGGATGGCCGAGCGCGATGGCGCCGCCATTCGGGTTCACGAAGTCCGCATCTTCCGGCACGCCAAGGCCGCGCAGAACCGCGATGCCCTGCGAGGCGAAAGCCTCGTTCAGTTCGATCAGGTCGAAGTCGCCAATCTTCATGCCGAGACGGGCCAGCAGTTTCTGCGTCGCCGGGACCGGGCCGATGCCCATGACGCGCGGCGCGACGCCGGCGGCGGCCATGCCGATGATGCGCGCACGCGGAACCAGGCCGTTCTTCTTCGCGGCGGCCTCGGAAGCGATGAACATCGCCACGGCGCCGTCATTGACGCCCGAGGCGTTGCCGGCCGTCACCGTGCCGGGATTGCGGAAGGGCGTGCCGAGTTTCTGCAGGGCTTCGAGCGTGGTGTCAGGACGCGGATGTTCGTCGGCGTCGATCACCGTCTCCTTGCCCTTCTTGTCCTTCAGGACGATGGGGACGATCTCTTCACGGAAGTAGCCGGAAGCGACGGCTTTGCCGGCTTTCTGCTGGCTGCGCAGAGCGAAGGCGTCCTGGTCTTCGCGGCTCACCTGGTGATCCTGCGCGACGTTCTCGCCCGTCTCGGGCATGGATTCCGTGCCGTACAGTTTCTGCATCTTCGGGTTGATGAAGCGCCAGCCGATGGTGGTGTCGAAAATCTCGGCGTTGCGGTCGAACGCGGTTTCCGCCTTGCCCATCACGAAGGGCGAGCGCGTCATGTGCTCGACGCCGCCGGCGACGGCCAGATCCATCTCGCCGAGACGGACGGCGCGCGCCGCCTGCCCCACCGCTTCGAGGCCCGAGGCGCAGAGGCGGTTGACGGTCGTGCCCGACACTTCCTGCGGGTAGCCAGCCAGCAGGAGCGACATGCGCGCGACGTTGCGGTTGTCTTCGCCGGCCTGGTTCACGTTGCCGTAGAACACGTCATCAATGGCGCCGAGATCGACATCCTTGTTGCGGGCGGCCAGCGCCTTCAGCGGTTCGGCGCCCAGATCGTCGGCGCGGACCCTGGACAGGACGCCGCCGAAGCGGCCGATGGGCGTGCGAACGGCGTCGCAGATGAAAGCGTCCTGGGTTTTCGTCATGGCCGGTCTCCTGGCAGCGCGAGATACTGCATGTGCTCAAACAGGTTCGGACGGCGCGGGCCCGCCCGCAAGTCCTGCCGGAGCCGAATAGAAGCCATCAGGGCCGTGGGCAAGCGCCGGGACGGCTTAAATGCCCGCCACCGGCCGGGTGGTCTGGTGCATCTCGAAATCAGCGATCAGCGGCTTGCCCCGGGTGATCGCCTCGCGCACCGCGGGAAGATCCAGCGATGCGCGGTGGGCGGCGTCGCTGTCCCAGACTTCGGTGATCCAGATCACGTCCGCATCGACCGGGTCCTCGGCGATGATGTAGGAGCGGCAGCCGGGCATGGCGCCCGTCCCGTCCGACAGGATGGCGATCAGTTCGGCGCGGCGGCCGGCGGACGCCCGCATCTTCCCGATCAGTCCGAACATCCCATATCCTCATGACAGAGGCCGCCCGTGCGCGGCGTGCTTTTCATGGCGGCGGGACTGCCGGCCGATTGCCGGGGCGCAACGCCTGACGCCTTGGGGATCAGGCGGCCTTCACAGCTTTCGCGGACAGTTTGTAGAGGCCGCGGCGATCCTGCGCTGTCTCGAAATTCGTGGACAGGCCCATAACCGTTTCAGCGGCGCCGAGGATGAGGAAGCCGTCCGGATTGAGCTGTTGCGCGATCTTGTTCAGCACCTCGGTTTTCGTCGGCGCATCGAAATAGATCATCACATTGCGGCACAGCACGGCGTCGAACTTGCCGAGCCCGGCGGTGGGCTCCATCAGGTTCTGCTTGCGGAAGGACACTTGCGAGCGCAGGCGTTCCGAGATGCGCCAATGGTCGTCCTGCTGCGTGAAGTATTGCATCAACAGCTGGATCGGCAGGCCGCGTTGAACCTCGAACTGGGTGTAGAGGCCCTGCTTTGCGCGTTCGAGGCAGCGGTCCGAAATATCGGTCGCCACGATCTCGACCGGCACGCCGCCGGTAAGTTGCGGGTTCTGGTCCAGCAGCATCGCGATGGAATAAGGTTCCTGCCCCGTCGAACTCGCCGCGCACCAGATGCGCAGGCGGCCGCCGCGCCGCGCGGGCGCGAGCTGCGGGAAGACCGTGTCCTTCAAATGGTCGAACGGCGTCTTGTCGCGGAAGAAGTAGGTTTCGTTGGTCGTCATCGAGTCGACGACCTGCGCGATGAGGCGCTCGTCGCGGCGCGAACGCACGACGCTCACCAGTTCGTCGATCGAGGCGAGGCCCTCCTTGCGCGCCAACGGAGCGAGGCGGCTTTCAAGCAGGTACAGCTTGTCAGGCGTGAGCACGATACCCGCGCGCTTCATCACCAGGCCGGCGACAAACTCGAAGTCCTGGCTGTTCACGCAGCATCTCCGTTCATGATCCTGAGCGCCATCTGGCCAAGCTCGCTTATGGGTTTGACGGCTTCGGCATAGCCCGCGCCGACAACTGCGCCGGGCATGCCCCACACCACGCTGGACGCTTCGTCCTGCACGATGACACGGCCGCCGGCCTCGACAATCTTTCCCGCGCCGCCGCGGCCATCATGGCCCATGCCGGTCAGCACCACGGCCAGCAGGCGCCCGCCGAAATTTTCGGCAGCGCTGCGGAACAGAGGGTCGGCGGCGGGGCGGCAGAAGTTTTCCTGTTCGCCCTTGTCCAGCTTTACGACATGACCCGCGCCCGAACGCACGACGCGCATGTGGAAGTCGCCCGGCGCGAGCAGCATCGTACCGAAGGCGACCGGATCGCCGTCCGCCGCTTCGCGGCACGGCTTGCCGACGGCCTGCCCCAGCTTCTCGGCGAAGATGGTGGTGAAGGTCGGGGGCATGTGCTGCACGATCAGGATCGGCGCGTTGATACGGCTGGCGATGGGGCCGAGGAAGCTTTGCAGCGCGCTGGGACCGCCCGTGGAGGCCGCGACGACCATGGCAAGCGGCTTGCCGGCATTGCGCACAGGCGCGGCGCGCAGGGTGACCGATTGCGGCGAGGCGGCGATGAGCGATGCAGGCCGCGCGGCGCCGAGCGCCACGATCTTGCCGATCAGTTCCTGGCGATAGGCGTCAGCGCCGCCGAGCGCGGTGGCTTCAGGCTTTGCGATGTAGTCCGCCGCGCCAAGCGACAACGCCTTGATGGTGGTGGCTGCGCCCTTGCGGGTCAGCGTCGAGGCCATGATGATCTTCGCGCGCGGCGCGGCGCGGCGGATGCCCGGCAGGGCTTCCAGACCGTCCATGTTCGGCATTTCGACGTCGAGCAGGATCACGTCGGGCTGGACGACGCCCGCCTCGCTGATCGCCTGGGCCCCGTCGGAGCATGGGCGCAGCAGCTCGATGCGCGTTTCCGCTTCGAGCCAGCGCCGGGTAAGGCCACGCACGACAGCGCTGTCATCCACGATCATGACGCGGATGCGGCTGGCGGGTTCTCGGGCTAGTGCGATGGACACTCCGGACTCCGGACCTGAATTCTAGACGAGCCCGACTTCCGAGAATTTCGCCTCGATGATCTCGGAGTCGAAGGGCTTCATGATGTATTCGTTGGCCCCCGACCGCATCGCCTCGGCGATGTGGCTCATGTCGTTCTCGGTGGTGCAGAACACCACCACCGGACGATCACCGCCCGGCTCGCGGCGCAGCGCGCGCAGGAAGTCGATGCCGTTCATCACGGGCATGTTCCAGTCCAGCAGCACGGCGTCGGGCATGGCGCTGCGGCACTGTTCAAGCGCCTGCTGGCCGTCTGCGGCTTCCTCCGCCTCGAACTTCAGATCCTCCACGATGCGCCGTGCGACTTTCCGCACAACGCGGGAGTCGTCCACGATCAAACAGCGTTTCATCCCCGTCCCTCTCTTTCAGTCATGCCACGAACAAGGCCGCGAATCAGGCCGCGGCAGCCTCTATCACTTCGCCGGACGCAGCCAGCATCCGGTCAATGTCCATGATCAGGAGGAGGCTACCCTTCAGACGGTAAACGCCCCGTGACATGCCGGCCCACACCGGATCCAGATTGACCGGGTTGTCCTCCATCTCGTCTTCGTCGAGGCGGACGACTTCGCCGATATCGTCGATGATCAGACCGAAGCTTTCGCCGTCACGCTCGACACCGATGGCGAGCTGGTCGGCGCGTTCGCCGGTGCGCGGGGCGAGCCCGAGGCGCGCCCGCGTGTCGATGGCGGTGACGATGCGGCCGCGCAGGTTCAAGACGCCCGCGATTTCGCCGGGCGCCAGAGGAACCGGCGTCATCGCCGACGGCCTGAAGACATCGTGAATCTCCGCGACGCTGGCGCCGAAGGTCTGGTCGCCGATCCGGAAGGTTACGTATTCCTGCGTGCTCATGCGGCTTCTCCGCGTCTCCTGCTCGCGAGTTCAAGCGCGGCGAGCAACGCGTGGCGGTCGGACTTGAGCGCCGCCGGACCCAGAACGGTGGAAACCCCATCGTCACGGCTGGATAGCGGAATAACGCTGGCGCTGCCGGCTTTCTGGACGATTTCTTCGAGCGCGCCCGTGCGATCGGGATGGTCGGCGTCGGCCAGGACCACGTCGAACACCTCGCCGGATGCGAGGCGGCCAGCCACCTGCTCCATGTTCTCGGCGATGACCACGTCGTAACCGGCGGCCTTGACCATCGGCGCAAGCATATTGCGGAAGAAGGGATGGC
>CAZJZQ010000037.1:0-18402 GCA_964550535.1 uncultured Rhizobium sp. | reverse complement strand
CGAGCAACGCGCGCAGGCGCGGACGCTTCTTGTCGCCTTGCGCAGCGGATTTCGCCCAGGCCGGATCGGCCTTGGACAGGAAGTGCGCAACGTCCACGATCTCAGTGGATCTGGACTTGATGACCGCGGAGCCGAGCACGCCGGGTTCGCGATCCGCGAGCTGGATTTCCAGCGTGTCTTCCACGATGTCGAGGATGGCGTCGACGGCAAGACCGATGACGCTCTCGCCCTGGCTGAACACCAGAACCTGCTGGCGGCCGTCGCGGCGGATGACGCCGCCCGCCGAGGCCAGCGGCATCAGTTTGCCGCGATACTGGACCACCAGACCGCGTTGGGTCATTTCAAAGGTCGAAGCGTCGAGGTCTTCAAGACGCGTCACGAGGCTGAGCGGGCATGCGCGCGGTTCGTCGCCGCCTGCACGGAACAGCAGCAGGCTCATGCGCTCGCCTCCGGCGGACGCTTCGGCGGCCGCAGCGGCTTCCAGCGCTTCACGCTGCATGGCGCCTTCGACAGCGGCGACCGACTTCGCGACGCCGCCCGGGTCGAGGATCATGATCACCGCGCCGTCGCCGAGAATGGTGGCGCCGGAATATTGCGACATCGAGCCGAGACGCTTCGACAGCGGTTTCACAACGATTTCCTCGGTGTCGAACACCTGATCGACCACGAGGCCGAAGCGGGTGTCGCCGACCTGCATGACGACCACATAGGCGAGCGCATTGTCGCTCTGCGGCGCGTCATCCATGCTGAGGCCCAGCACCTCGCCGAGGCCGACAAGCGGCAACAGACGATCGCGCAGGCGCAGAACACGCGTCGACTTGATGAGTTCGATCCGGTGCTCGCAACGGGCGCCGGCGCGGACGAGCTCCACGACCGACAGTTGCGGCACGGCGAAGCGATGGCCTTCGACGCCGACGATCAGCGCCGAGATGATCGCCAGCGTCAGCGGGATCTTGATGATGAAGGTCGTGCCCGCGCCGAGCCGCGACTTCAGATCAATCGTTCCGCCGATCAGCTCGATGTTGGTTTTCACCACATCCATGCCAACGCCGCGGCCGGAAATGTTGGTGATCTTCGCAGCCGTCGAGAAGCCCGGCGCGAAGACGAGGCGATGGACCTGTGCGTCCGTCATCGTCTGGGCTTCGGACGGATCGACGATGCCCTTCTCCACCGCCTTCTGGCGGATGCGTTCGGTGCGCAGGCCGGCACCGTCGTCGCCGACCTCAATGATGATGTGACCGCCTTCGTGGTAGGCGCGAAGCTTGATCGTGCCGGTTTCCGGCTTACCCGCCGCCGCGCGGTCCGCCGGCGTTTCAACGCCGTGGTCGCAGGAGTTGCGGATCATGTGCGTCAGCGGATCCTTGATCAGCTCCAACACCTGGCGATCGAGTTCGGTCGCCTCGCCGTCCATGACCAGGTCAATCTTCTTGCCAAGGTCCTGGCAGGCGTCGCGCACGATGCGGGGCAGCTTCTTCCACGCGGAGCCGATAGGCTGCATTCGCGTCTTCATCACGCAATCCTGCAACTCGGCGGTGATGCCGGACAGGCGTTGCAGCGGCGCCTTGAACTCGCTGTCGTTTACAGTGCGCAGCATCTGCATCAGCTGGTTACGCGTCAGCACCAGTTCCGACACCATGGTCATCAGGTCTTCGAGAACGTCGACGTTCACGCGGATCGTATTGCCGCCGATGGCGCCTTTCTTGGCCTCGATCTCCTCGACCTCGGCCGTCTTGGCTGCGGCAGTTTTCTGCTCTCCGGGGGCGGAGGCCTGCATGAAGGCGGCTTCGAGTTCGGCGAGGGACACTTCGCCGGGACGCAGGAAGCGGCCCTGGTCCGCATCCCACTTACCGCGCGGTTCACCGTCCTCGGCCGGCGCCAGATCAGGGTCGCTGGAGAAGTCGAGGTCGCCCTCAGGCGCCATTTCCTGCGCGGGCGGCGTCGCCACCGGAACCAGCGCTGCGGCGCCACGGGAAGCGAGCTTGCCTTCGGCTGCGTCTTCGAGACGGCGGATCAGGTTGTCGTCCCTGCCCTCGGGCTCGACCTGCTCGGCCGCGAGGTGGGCGAGAAGCACCTTGATGTGGTCAATGGATTCCAGAACCAGCGACACCATGTCGGGCGACGCTTTCAGCGTGCCGTCGCGGAATTTTCCCAGCAGCGTTTCGCCGGCGTGGGCCACGGCTTCGAGGCGCGGCAGGCCGAGGAATCCGCAGGTGCCTTTAATCGTGTGCACAAGGCGGAAGATATTGTTCAGCGTGTTCTGGTCGGACGGTTCGCTTTCAAAGCGCACCAACTCCGTGTCGATGACATCGAGGCTTTCCGCCGTCTCGGTCAAAAACTCGCTGAGCAGGTCATCCATGATATTGCCTGTAGCAACAAACCGCCGCGAGGAGTGCGGCCTTCTGCTAACAAAGCACCTGCGAGGTTAAGAATTTGCTGAAAATTGCAGCGGTCTAAGCCGCCATGCGGGGGCCGCGGGCGACCATTTTGACCCCGCCCGGGACCTGTTTGGTCTCAAGTTTGAAGTCAATTTCCTCGGCGATCATGGTGAGAAAAAGCGGCTGGATCGCGCTGCCCCAGCCCCGCTCCGGCTCCCGGCCGGCGAGGCTTTCGTAAACTTCCTTCTTGAGATCGCCCGGCGCGCCCACCGACTCGACCTCCAGAATCAGTGATTCGCCCTCTTCGCGGGCGCCGACCCGGACCACGCCGCTCTTGGCGGCCGGATCGAGCATTACCAGCGTCATGTTCATCAGGACGCGCATCTGACGGTTCGAGACGGCCCATGTATCGAGGCGCCAGTCCAGCTTCGATTTCTGGATCGAAAACAGCTTGTCGAACAACATTTTGGCGCCGTGAGGATCACATTGGGCGTCGCTGAGCGCCTGGGCGCCCACGGCGAAGCGCATGAACTGGATCTTGGCCTCGATGCCGGCGATGCCTTCCTTGAGGAGCTTCTCGCCCTCGGCGCGCATGGCGAGGCCCATGTCGTCGTCGAACACCAGCGAACACCCCTGCATCACGCCGGTAAGGGGCGATACGAGGTCATGGAAGATACGCGACGCGAGATACGACGCGAGCTTTGAGGAATCCATCGTCACGGCAGGCCCCTCGCCCAGTGGTTAGCGAATCGCACGCTAGCGGATCGCAGGAGTCCGCCCAAGCCGGAAGTTATGGACCCAGCTGAGACGCAAATGCGCGTGCGTTAACGAACAGCCCGCGCGGTGCGGCGCGGGCTGCTTAAACTTCAGGCTGTGCAGACCCCGGCCTATGGCGCCGCGGCCCACGGAGCGCTGGCGCCCGGTTTCACCTTCTCGCCGGCGCCAGCGCGGGCGATCTGTTTCTCGGCCGTAAGAGCGGCGATGACTTCCACGGACTGTCCGGTCTCCCGCGATTTCTGCGTATAGATTTCCAGACGTTTGGAATTCACCTCCTGCAGACGGCGGCGAATGTCGGCCGTCGCGCGGCCTTCATCGGCGACGCCGAGATAGCCCGTGTACATTTCCCCCACAACGCCGGCCGCCTTGGCCTGGTTGAGAACGGCGTCGGACTGGGCGAGAGCGGGCCCTGCGGCCGCGAACGCGACCAGCATGGCGAAGATAGCTGCGAACCTGCGGATCATTGTCATGCCGTCCTCCTCAGAACACGTCCGGGTTGTTGGAGATCAGATCCTCGATCTCCTTATCGAGGCGCACGCGCACTTCCTGCTCGATCTTCACGTTTAGATTGATCGTGATCGGCTCCTTGGGCGCGGCAAGCTGAACCGTTGGCGTGCACGCCACGGCGCCGCCGACGGCTGCAATCAAAGCTCCTGTCGCCAAGGCTCGTCTAAGTGACATCGTCGGCTCCTTCCTGCCACGGCGAGCGCCGCTGGCTTCAAACTCGCGCCGGAACCCTCCGGCGTCAATCGCGCGATCCAATGACCGCATTTACTACCGCATCCACCTGGTCGTTCGTTCGCGACGTCATGTTCAGCAGACTGAGCAGCGGAGAATCAATCGACACGTTCACGTCGAAAGGCTGGCCGCTGAGGACGTTGGGGTTCGCGCCCCGCAATGTCAGCTTCATGATCATTTGGCCAGCCAGATCGCCGTCCAGCTCCATTCTCAGCACCTGATAGCGGAAGTCGCTCAGCGCGTCGAAAAGAAGCTTTGCGCTTTGGTCCGATTGGCCCGCTGCATCTCCGGTCGAGCCGGAATACTGGATGACGCCTCCTTCTTTCGTAGCTTCAAGCACAGCATTGTCGATACGGGCTGAACCCGTGCTGAACACGATTGGGAAGGTTCCGTTCACCTTCCCCTGCACTTTCACGTCCGGAACCTTGAAACGCTCGATCAGCGTGGGAAGGTCCCAGTCAACCGCCTCCGCGACCAGACGGTTCTGGCCCGCGTCGAACATGTATTCGAGCGGAGTGAGGCGGATTTCGCCGCCGGCGAAGGGCCAGACAGCAGACTCGAGCCGAACGCCGTCGAAGCCTGCGAGCTGGAACTTCACCACGCCCTGCTCGAACGGCGTGCCGAGCGTCACGCTTTCGATCGTGAGCGTCTGGCCGGGCGCGGACTGCATCTTGAAAAGATCGGAGACCGCGACCGTTCCGGACACGCCCTGGAACACACCGGCGTTGGCGAGAGCAAAGCCGACGCGACGGAGCTGGAGTTGCGCCGTTGCGTTGAAGTCCCCGGGCGACCATGTGGCGCCGCCGGCGACATCCACACGTCCTGTGACGTTCGCAGGACCGCGCAGCAGCGGCGAGAGAGCAGACGGCTGGAAGCTTCGGGGCTCGAAGATCAGGGGTGTTGGCGCGAACACCAGCTCGCCCCTCGCGCTGCCCAGATCGTGCTGGCCGGTAAAGTTGGCGAGCTGGATGCCTGACTGCGCGAGCGAAAAGACGCCGGTGAATGTCGCGACGCTTTTGTCCAGCGTTGCATTGCCCTCGAACTTCGCGGCCTCGAAGCGGCGTCCGGCTTCATCGAGATTGTCGAGGACGTCGAACGTCACGTCCGTGAGCCGTCCGTTCATCCCGCCGCCGCGGCCCGTGAGATCAAGACGCGCAGCCAGGTTGTCCATCGACACATCATAGGCCCGCGCGCTGCCGCCGGAGAGATTGCCGGTGACGCGCCAGCCGTCGCCCGCCGTGACCTGCCCTTTCACATCGGCGATGCGGACAGGCACGACGCCGTCGCTTTGGATCAGATCGAACTGCATCGGGTTGGCGTCGAAATTGGCGCGGAAGGCGTCGCCGGTGAGCGTCCAGTTGACGTTGGCCCCACCGATATTGGCGCGGGCGGAGAACGACTCGCCGGTGACCGGGAACCCGGCCGGCCGCAACGCGCCCGCGCCGCCCATGCCGTCGCCTACTGTCTTTGCAAGATTGCCCGCTGGCGCATAGCGCAGTGCGCCAGCGCCCAGCACCGTGCCGCCATAGCGGCCTTCATTCCAGGACAGGGTGAGCCCGCGCGGCGCATCCGCAACGAAGCCCCCGTCATTCCATGCCGCCGACACGACGCCCGTGGCGCGGGCGTTCTTCCACACGCCGCCCGCGACATCGCCGGAGATGCCAATGGAGATATCACCGCTCGCCGCGCCTTTTCCAGTGTCGCTGGAATAGGCGAGGTCCGAGAGCTTCAGGGACAACGCTTCTTCGCCGACGCGCCATGACGGCATATCGACCGCGCCGGCCGCGCGCAGGACCGGACCAACTTTCACGGCCTCGTTCAGCGTCATCGTCAGCGACGGCGCGCCGCCGCCGGACAGGTGCAGGATGCCTGCGGCTCGCCAGTCTTCCTCGCCCTCGCCCGCGATCAGCACGGGGCCTTGCTGGTCTTCGCGGGTGAGCGCCAGGACAAGGCCGCTGGCCGCGTTGATGCGAGCGCCGGACTCCAGCGCGACAGAAATGGCGGAGCCATTGCCCTTCGCGGACCATGGGGCCAGCACATCAAAATTTCCTGCCGCTGACTGAAACGCATTACCGGCTGCGGGCGCGAATTTCGGCAGGACGCCGTCAGCGGCGGTGCGGATGGCGCGCGCGATACCGGCGCGCATCTCTTCGGGCAACGCCGCACCGTCGATTGCCGCCTGCCCGTTCGCGGTGAACGCGGAGGCCGTGCCGAGCACGAGTTCACCTTTCACTTCAACACGCCGGGCCGTGGCGCTGTCATGCTTCACATTTTCAGCGGCAAGCGTGATGTTGCCCCTCTCCCCGCGTTTCACGTCCGCCGTGAGATCAATTGAACCCCAGGCAAGGCCGGACATCGCACCTTCGCCCGCATTCGCCTTGATCGACACGGATTGCAGCGCGGCGACAATTGCTTCGGGCGTGATCGTATTGAAATCGAGCGGGGCCGCATTGAGGCTCGCCTCAGCGCTTACGCCGTTCAGCGTTTCATCGCGCAGCACGGCTTCGCGGAGATTCATTCCACCGCGCCCGTTGAGACCCGCCGCGGACTGCTCGACCGCGAGGTCGAGCGTGAGATCCGATATGCGCACGCCGGCGCCCTGGAATGTCGTGAGATCGATTTTCGCGTGCGCGTCGATGACGCCGTCTTTTGCGGCGGCGTTGATCTCGGCGGTTTCAAGATCGATGCGTGCGCCGGCGAGCGCCAGATTGGCGGACTGGGCTTTCAACTCCATCCGCAGGTCGGCCATGCTTTCAGCCGTCACGAAGCCGTGCGCCTCGACGGGGCCGAGCACCGTGTCCGCGATGACGCGCAGGTTCTGGATGTCGATGCGCGGCATGGTTCCGCCGCCCCCGCCGGTCTGGAACGAACTCGCGATGGGATCGAGATCGCCGAGCATGGGCCCGAGGCCGGAGAAATCCAGACGCACCACAAGGCCGTCGCCTTCAATCGCCGCAGGACGAACGTTGAACGGACCGGACCAGGTGAAATTGACGGCGAGCTTGCCGGCGCTGAGCGCGGCGTTCCGCGCGTCCGGTTTGCGCACGTCGAAGCCTGACAGCGTGACGCCGCCGAAATCGAGGCGGGTGATATTCAGATCGCAGCTGAGTTTCTGTTGCTCGCAAAATTGCTGACCGAGCGATTCCGCAATCGGCTGGCGGAACAGGACGAGGCCCGCCACCACGGCGAACACGCCGCCGCCCGCAAGCCAGCCCCAATGGAGTCTTGCAGCGGATTTACCTTGTTCGCTAAGCTTTTTTTCAGTCATCTGCTGTAATGTGGGGCATTGGTTCTTGTCGAAACACAGTCATCCGTGTTTTTTACTGCTTCAAGGCCGTTTCGCGTCGATCTGTCGTCGTCGCGCGCTTCGTGCTGAAAATCCTGTTCCTTGATATGGAACTTCGGAGCACCCATGAAAAACGCTTGGTTTGAATGGGGGATGGGTGCGGTCGCGGCCGCCGCCCTCGGGGCCGGACTTGTCTATCTGGGCGTTTCCTCCCGCGAAAGCGAGGCGGTCGCCATTGCACAACCGGCCGGGGCCGATCCCCGTCTTATTGTCGCCTCCTTCACCAGCGCAGACCAATTCCAGAACGCTCTGCATGAAACGCGCACGGCGTCGATTCAGCGCAATGAAACACTGAGCGGGTTGCTGGACCGTATCGGCGCGCCGCGCGAGCAGGCCAACGGGGCCGTTCATGCGGCCGGGCAGTTCGTCGATCTGCGCAAGGTTCGTCCCGGCGATGACGTCACCGCATGGATCGAGACGGATCCCTCTTCGGGCGAACCTCGCCTGATGGGCGTATCGATGCGCCCGGATGTGGACCGTCAGGTTCTGGTGTCCCGCAACGAGACAGGCGCGTGGGTGTCGCATGAGCTGCGCGCAAAACTGGTTGCCGGGCACAATCTGGTGGAAGGCACGATCCGGGACTCGATCTATTCCGCCGCGCTTGCGCTTGGCGCCGGCGATCAGCAGGTCGTCGATTACGCCGACATCTTCGGCTACGACATCGACTTCCAGCGCGAGATGCGCACCAATGACGGCTTCGCCATCCTCTACGAAACTTTCGACGACGAACGCGGCCAGCCAGTGAAGGCGGGCAGCGTGCTGTACGCCGAAATGAACGGCGCCGCGCTGAAGAAATCCTTCTATCGCTACACCCCTTCGGATGACGGCGCGGTCGATTATTTCGACGAGAGCGGACAGAGCGCGAAAAAGTTTCTGATGAAGACGCCGATCAACGGCGCCCGTCTGTCGTCCAGCTTCGGCAACCGCCGTCACCCGGTGCTCGGCTATAACAAGCTGCACAAAGGCACGGACTTCGCGGCGCCGACCGGCACGCCGATCTACGCCGCCGGCAATGGCGTGATCGAGCGTATCGGCCCGTGGAGCACGTTCGGCAACTATATCCGCATCCAGCATGCCAATGGCTATGAAACCGCGTACGCTCACATGCACGGCTTCGCGAAAGGCCTGCGCAATGGTTCGCGTGTGAAGCAGGGACAGGTGATCGGCTATGTCGGCACGACAGGCCGCTCCACCGGTCCGCACCTGCATTATGAAGTGTATATCAACGGCACGCCGGTGAACGCGATGACCCTGCGCCTGCCTACGGGCCGCAAGCTCGACGGCGAGGAGTTGGAGAAGTTCATGGCTGAGCGGGCGCGGATCGACGCGCTGCGCGTAACGGAACGCCTCGAAACGGAAGTGCTCGTTGCATCGCTGCCGCAGGCCGCCATTCCGGTCGCCGCGACCAGCGCGCCGGACCAGCGCCCGGCGAGCACACCGCAGTAACGCCATCGTACGAACAACAGCCCCGCACGCACGCCACATTGGCGCGCGTGCGGGTCCTTGTGCGGCGGGCGTCCGGTAAGCTAATCCTGACGAATATCGTCACGGGGACCGGACATGAGACAGCCCATCCGTTTCGGCCTTGCCGCTCTTGCCGGCCTGAGCCTCGCTGCGTGTTCCTCCGGCGGCGCGGGCAGCGACAATGGCCGTCTCGGCTGGATGGTCGGGTGCTGGCAGTCCAAGGACGGCGCGAACCAGGAAAGCTGGGCGGCTCCGCTCGGCGGTGTAATGTTCGGCCACGCCGGAACGATGCGCGACGGCTCCCTCGCCTTCTTCGAGCAGACGCGGATCGACCTGCGCAACCTGCGCGCGGTCTATACAGTCACGCCGAATGGGCAGCGCCCCACAGAATTCGTTGAGCAACCGGGTCTGGCGACGGATGATCCGCGCGATCAGACGACGGAGATCGTGTTCGTCAACGCCCAGCACGACTATCCGCAACGCATCGCCTATCGCCGCACGCGCGATGGCCTTGGCGCCACGATCTCGCTGATGGATGGCGGACGTCCGGTCGAATACGCCTGGACGCGCTGCTAAGCGCTGAGCGCCTCGATACCGCCGAGGAAGACCTTCACGGCGCGTTCGACCGCTTCCTTCACCTCGTCAGCCGTCGGCGCGTAGGACGGCTCCAGCAGGCAGCGGAAATAGATGCGCCCACGCACGAGGTCAAAATAGATCGCCGCCGCTGCGTCAAAATTGGTGATGCGGAGTTCGCCCGCCTCAGTGCGGTCCCGCAGATAATCGGCCAGCGCCTGACGCACGCGCTCAGGCCCGTTGCGGCCGTATTCATCGGTCACCAAGGGGAATTTTTTCGCCTGCGACACGATGAGCCGGAACAACTCACGTGCGCCGGGCTCGACCTGTTTGGTCAGGAAGCGCTCGCCGATGCGCCGCAGGCCCTCCTGAAGAGGCGCGTGTGCGGCGAGTTCCATGTGCGTCTGTTCGGTGAGTTCGTTCACCCGTGCATCGACCATCGCCTGAAACAGCCCGGCCTTGCCGCCGAACTGGGCGTATAGCGTCGACAGGGAGCCGCCCGCCCGTTTCACGATCTCGGCCATGTTGGCCGCCTCGTAACCATATTCGAGGAATACTTCCCGGGCCGCTTTCAGGAACGCAGCCCGCCGCATTTCGGCGCGGCCGGTTTCGGGTTCAACGGGGGCGAGTGTGGAGTCGGGATCCTTCATCATCATCTGATCCTACAGTTCTCCACGAGCATCTTGATACCCGGAGAATTGAATATACATTCGGGTTTCTATGTAACGGACATTACAGGCTAGCCGCCGTGGCTCTCAAACTGCTGAATCCGGACCGCAAGGCCCCCAAGACCGCGGAGCCCGCCACCGAGCAGGCGCCGGCGCGCAAGGATGTGCGGGCGCGGGCGGCGCCCATTGCGCTGGCGGCCGCGGCGCTGGCGGCGATCTGGTTTGGCGGCAATTGGCTGGTCGCGGGCCGTTTCGAGATCACGACAGACAACGCCCACATCCGCAGCGACATCACGGGCATTGCCTCCAAGGTCCAAGGATATGTCGCGACGGTCCACGTCGCCGACAACCAGCGGGTGAAGGCCGGCGACCTTCTGGTTTCGCTGGAGGATGCCGACTTCGTCGTGCGCCAGGCCGAAGCGCAGGCCGCCCTCGCCCAGGCCGAGGCGCGCGTCACGGCGCAGGAGGCCGCAATCCAGACCGCCATCGGCCATGCGGCGAGCCAGCGCGACCAGCTCAGCGAGGCCCGGGCCGCCGCCGATGCAGCCGAAGCGGACGCCGATATCTCCGCCGCCGATGCCGAGCGCTATGCCAGCCTGGCCGAACAGGGATGGTATCCGCGCGCCCGCGTGGAAGCCGCACAGGCGCAGGAGCGCGCCAGCACCGCCCGCTCCGCACAGGCCGGCGCCGCGATCACCGCCACACGCAGCCAGCTTTCCAGCTCGCAAGCCGCCGTCACGCAAGCGCGTCAGGAACTTGCCGCCGTGCAGGCCTCCGTCGCAGCGGCGCGCGCGCGGCTGGAAGCGGCCAGTCTGGATCTTGGCCGCACGCAGATCCGCGCGCCGGTCGATGGCGTGGTCGCCAACCGTGTCGTCGCTCAAGGGCAGTTGCTGTCGCCGGGGCAGACCGCCATGTCGATCGTGCCCGCCGATGACGCCTATGTCGTCGCCAACTTCAAGGAAACGCAGGTGGAGCGCATGGTTCCGGGCCAGCGGGTGCGACTGAAGGTGGACGCCTATCCCGGCATGAAGGTCGAGGGTTGCGTGCAGAGCCTGTCGCCCGCGACCGGCGCGACGTTCAGCCTGATCCCGCAGGACACCGCCACCGGCAACTTCACCAAGATCGTCCAGCGCGTGCCGGTGCGAGTCGCGATCTCGCAGGAGGCGCTGGATACGGGGCTGATGCGTTCGGGCCTCGCGGTCGTCGCCACGGTCCAGTCCAACAAGACCTGCGAATAACGCCGTGAGCGCTCCGCCGCGCATCGTTCTGCTGGACCCGTCGCAACCGGGCTATCAGCCGCCGCCGCGCGGCACGCTTGAATACCGCCTGCTCAACATCGGCTTCTTCGCGATGGTGATCGGCATGTTCATGGCGATCCTGGATATCCAGATCGTCGCCTCCTCCATCACGCAGATCCAGGCGGGCGTTTCGGCCAGCGCCGACGAGATCAAGTGGATCCAGTCGGCCTATCTGGTGGCCGAGGTGATCGGTATTCCGCTGTCCGGCCTGCTCAACCGGGCCTTTGGCATGCGGCTGCTGTTCGCCGGGTCCGCCATCGGCTTTGTCTGCGCGAGCGTGTTGTGCGCGCTGGCTTGGGATCTCAACAGCCTGGTCGTCTTCCGCTGCCTGCAGGGCTTTGTCGGCGCGGCGATGATCCCCACGACGATGGCCGCCGCCTTCAGCCTGTTCGGCCCCAACCGTTCCATGTTGCAGCAGGTGGCGATTGGCATGGTGGCGACGCTGGCGCCGTCCATCGGACCCACATTGGGCGGGTGGATCACCGAGCATATGGGATGGCACTGGCTGTTCCTGGTGAACGTGATCCCCGGCCTCGTCGCCTGCTATTTCGTATGGCGATACATTCCGCGCGCGCCGCTGAACATTTCGATCATCCGCAGGCTGGACGTCATCGGCTTCGTCGCGATGGCGTTGTTCCTCGGCAGCTTTGAATTGCTGTTCGACGATGGCCCCGCCGCAGGATGGTTCCAGGACGGGCATATCGTTCAGCTCGCGATCATCTGCGGGGTTGCCGGAGCATTGTTCTTCTGGCGCTCTTTCACGCAATCCGAACCAGTGGTGGACCTTGGCGTTTTCCGCGACCGCAATTTTGCGGCGGGCGCGCTTGTGGTCGCGGTTGTCGGCTTCGGGCTGTTCGGATCGGTCTATGTGACGCCGCTGTTCCTGGCGCAGGTGCGCGGTTTCTCCTCGTTGCAGATCGGGCAGATCATGAGCATAGCAGGGATATTCATGTTCCTCGCCGGACCGCTCTCCGGCGCACTGATCCGGCGATATGACCCGCGCATCGTCATGGTGGCGGGACTGTCGCTGTGCGGCGCGGGACTTTACTTCAATCAGTTCCTGACAGCCGAGTCCGGGTTCGCGGAACTGTTCTGGCCACAGGCGCTGCGTGGCGCGGGACTCATCATGAGCATGATCCCCTGCAACTTCCTGGCGCTGGGCACGCTGTCGCCGCAGAAGCTGCCCAATGCGACGGGACTGTTCACCGTCTGCCGGAATCTGGGCGGCGCGGTGGGGCTGTCCGTCATCGGCACGATGCAGCTGCACTTCTTCAACCTGCACAGGCAGGAATTGGGGGCGGGGATGGATCCGTCACGCCCCGAAGTGCGCGCCTATCTTTCGCAGGCGGAGGCGCAGCTGGCGCTGAGCGGCGCAGCGGACCCGCAGGCGCAGGCGGTGATGCAGCTGGCGCAGCGGGTTCAGCTGGAGGCGTCGGTGATGACGTTCAACAACATGTTCTTCGCCATGGCGGCGTGCTTTGCATTGATGCTGTTGCTGATCCCGCTGATGCGCCGCCCGGCCGCCGCGAATGCAGCGGGGCCGGCGCACTGATCACTTCCTTACGGGGATTACTTCGCGGCCTGAGCTTCGGCCAACGGCACGGTGATTGTGCAGACGAGACCCGACGGGCGGAAGTCGCGAAGGACCTTGCCGCCGAGCGAGCGCTCGATCAGCATTTCGATCAGCGAACTGCCGAAGCCGCTATGCGCCGGCTCCTGCGCGGCGGGGCCGCCCTCCTCCGTCCAGACGATGCCAAGATCGCCGCCTTCGACCGTCCAGCTGACGGTGACGCATCCATCGGGCGCGAACCACGCACCATATTTGGACGCGTTGGTCGCCAGTTCGTGCAGGACCAGGCCCAGTGACTGGGCAAGCGAAGCCGGTACACGAATCTCATCGCCCGCAATGCGAAGCCTGTCCGATCCATCAGGATTGAAGGGTTCAAGCTGCGCCGCCACCAGAGGGCGCAGATCCACATCGCCCCTGGCTGTGGCCGGCATCATGTCGATCGACCGGGACAGCGCCGTGAGGCGCGCCGAAACATCGTCGCGCAACTGCTCAACCGTTGCCGCCGAGCGAGCCGACAGGCGCAGCAGCGCAGAGGTGATTGCGATCTGGTTCTTGGCCCTGTGCGCTGTTTCACCCAACAGCAGGGTCAATTCCTCTTCGTGTTGCAATCTTCGCCGCGCCGCGCGGGTAAGCGTTCCGAGCACGTCGTCGACCTCGCGCACGATGGAGCGCTGTTCCGGCACCTGACCGCCCGTATCGAGCACACGGCCCACCGTCGCCGCACGGCGGATCGAGGCGGCCAGCATCCGGCCGAGCGCCGCGCCCGCGAGGATGGTCACCGAGACGATCACCAGCGAGAGGATGGTAAAGCTTTGCCACCGGCGCGAGATCGTCTCGCTCACCTGATCCGACGAGGTCCAGACGCACGACGTCCAGCCCCAGGCGGGATTACTCTCCGCAGCGGCGGAGAATGTCACGCCATCAATCTGCACTTCGTGCAGGCCGGGCACATCGAGTCCGCACAGCTCAAGGAGTTCGTCTTCGCTGGCGTCCAGAGGGGTCTCGCCGGCGACGCGCTGACCCGCCTCGTCGAGCACGGCGTAGCGCCAGCCCGGAGGCGGCACGCTTTCCTGAAAAATCCCGTCCAGCCCCGAAGCGCTACGCGACAGGATGAGGGCCTTGATCTCCGTCTCGCTGCCGACCAGCGGCAGGGTGAGATTGAACACTTCCTCCTGAGCGACGCGCCCCATGAACACCTTCGACAGCGCCGGCAAGCCGGTGTTCAGCGCCCGCCGCACAGGATCAGGGTTGGTCAACGGCTGTAGCGGCGTGCCCCAGGGCAACCGCGTGTTGAGCAGCGGATTCAGATTGCCGTCCACGGCGACGAGGTACATGTCCGTGTCCCGCAACGCCGCACTTGCGCTGCGGTGGAGCTGGTCATAGGCGCGTGTCTCTACCCATCCGCTGACTGCGAACACGGAGAGGTTGGTGACCATGTTGCGGAGTTCACGATCCAGCGTTTCCGAAATCGAATCGACGCCCTGGGCCGCACGGATCGCTAGGGTCGAGCGGTTTACATCGTCCGTGCGCAGAAGAAGAACGGCGGAGAATGCAATCGACGGCGCCGCCAGCGCCAGGATCAGTGTGAGGATCAGCGCGACGACGGGGATGCGGCGGATGGAGGGGCGTGCGCTCAAATCTGGCGCTCCCCCAGCATCAGGATCACAAAATGCTGAACCATCGTGACCGAGCGGTTCCTGGCCCGCCATACCCCCGGACAACACCAATCAAAGCGTGCACCGGCCAAAGCCGCCCGACAAGTTACGCGTTGGCCACAGTGCATGAACCCCTCAACCGCTCAGCCAGACGACAACGAAGATAAACCGGAAAAGTTCCCGGTTGGGTGGTATTTTCGAGCGTGAGCCGTGCCCGGCTTTTACGCAAGGAGAGACCCGGCGATGAACCTGACGCGTCAGAAATTGCATCCGCTGCTGAGCTGGGTTGCGACGGCGCTCGCCCTGCTCGCAGGTGACAGGTTGCTCGATGGGGTATTTCTGGGAGGGCTGGTTCCCGCGCTGATTGCGGCGGCCGTGCTCGGACTGGTGAACATCACGGTGCGGCCGATCCTGTTCATCCTTACGCTGCCGATCACCTTCCTGACCCTCGGGCTTTTCACATTCGTGTTGAATGCAATGATGTTGGGTCTGGCGGCCTGGCTGGCGCCGGACTTCGGCATCGACGACCTGTTGTCAGGGATCGGGCTCGCCATCATCGTGGCGATTGTTCATGCGCTGGCGGTCGGCCTGTTCGGACGGCCGCGCGACTGAACGAGTTTGGGCCCGGACGGTTCGCGTCCGGGCCCAAACCAGGAAACAGTTCCTGTCAGTCTGCGCTTAGCGCGAAGCGAGCGAGACGCTTTTCGCGTCGGCAGCTTCTTTCAGCTTGTCGCTGAGACGCTTGAAGGCGACCGAGCCGGCACCGGCCGGGGACACCGAGCCATTGCCCTCGACCCAGTAATAGCCTTCCGGGCCCATGAAGTTATATTTGTATTCGATCTCGAAGTTGCCAGCTTTGGTGCGGCAGGCGGAGAGGTTGATCATCTCCTTGCCTTGCACCGCGACAACGGTCTCGACTTTCGCGCGGACCAGGCCGGCGGCGTGCTGACCAGCCGACTCGACTTCCTTCGGGTTGCAATCGCCGGCGAAAGCGACGGGCGCGATCGCAACCGCAGCGGCGGCGGCGACGGCGAGGTGGCTGAATTTGCGAATGACGTTCTGCACAGTTCTGCTCCTTTGACCCCCCGACTTTCTGCCGGCGGCCTTCTATGGGGAGCACTATCGCGCAGAGCGGATAAATTACCGTAAAAGATAATTGGAAGTTTCTTTATATCTGATGCGACACCTGCGCCATGCATATTGTATCATAACAATACAGTTTGCGCTGGCGCGCCTTTCCCTACGCAGCCGAGAGGTCGGCAAGGAAGCGTTGCGCATCGCGGCTCATGCGGGCTGAGCGTTCGGAGAGTTCCTGCACGGCCGTCAGCATCGTCTGCGATGCGGTGGCGTTCTCTTGGGCGCCGTCCGACAGGCGCACGACCGACTGCGTAGCCTCGGCGGTGCCTTCTGATGCTTCGTTGACATTGCGGGCGATCTCGTTGGTCGCCTGGCTCTGCTGATTCACCGAGAGGGCGATGGTGCGCGCGATCTCGCTCACCTTGCGCGTCGTCTCGCCGATGCCGCCGATGGCGGTGAGGCCGGCGGCAGCCGCGCGCTGAATCTGCTCGATTCTAAGGCGGATTTCATCGGTCGCCTTGGAGGTCTGGCCTGCGAGCGACTTCACTTCGCTGGCCACGACGGCGAAGCCCTTGCCCGCTTCGCCCGCACGTGCGGCTTCGATCGTGGCGTTGAGCGCGAGCAGGTTGGTCTGGCTGGCGATGGCGTTGATCAGCTCGACAACCTCGCCGATGTGCGCCGCCGCCTGCGAGAGCTGGGACATGGCTTCGTTGGTGCGATCGACCTCGGCCACGGCGGCTTCGGAAATCTTCGCGGAGGACGCGGCCTGGTTGCCGATCTCTTCGATCGAGGCGCCGAGTTCGACCGCCGCCGAGGCGACGTTCTGGACGTTCGACGATGATTGACGAATGGTTTCCACGGCAAGGCCGGAGTGTCGGCCATTGCCCTCGGCCAGCTCAAGCTGAGTTTTGCACGTTTTCGTGAGATCTTCCGCGGATGCGGACAGGGCATGCAGCATCTCCTGCACTTCCGCCTCGAAGCGCGAAGCCAGCGAAGCGATCTGCTGGGCGCGGCGCTCGCTGGAGGCTTGTTGCTCGGCTTGCGCGTCGGCCAGGCGCTGGCGCTCGACCGCGTTGTCTTTGAAGACGTTCAGGCTCTCGACCACGGCGCCCAATTCGTCGCCCCGCGCCAGAGAGGAAATATTTACCGAAAGATCGCCCTGCGCCAGGTCGCGCGTGGTGCCCGCAATGCGCCGCACGCCCTGCACCGTCACGCGCGCGCAAATAAACGCCACCGTCAGAGACAGGAGGGCGAAGGCGAAAGCGAGACCGATGATGAGCGTTTCGGCCCAGGCCTGCGTGTGTTGCGCGGCTTCGGCGTTCTCACCCGCTTCAGCGACCTGCAGGTTCACGATCTGGTCGGAAAGCTCGGCCATGCGGGCGTAGTTGGTGTCGAATTGCGCGAGGAATCCGACGACGCTGCCGAAATCCTCGGACACGACGCCGCCGAGGAAATCCAAGCCTTCGCCATAAGTCTTGAGCTGTTGTTCGAGATCATCGAGCAGGGCCAGTTGCTCGCTGTCCGTCAGCTTTTCCTTGGCGGCCGCAACCTCGCCCACGAGGGCGGCGACCATCGCCTTTACCTTGCTGATCGCGATGTCGCTGTTCATCGAGGGATCGACAGCTTTACCGGTCAGCGAGCGGAACAGCTCTGCGTTGACCGCGCGGATTTCGGCCTTGATAGCCCCGAATTTCACCGCTTCCGGCAGGCGCGTTTCGTTCAGATCCCTGATCGTCCCGCCGCTTTTTTTCAGCGAGAAGCTGGCCCCCACGGCCAGTCCCGCGATCAGGGCTACCGAAAGACCGGCCGGGGCCATGAATTTCGCCATGAACGGCCAGTTCGAGACACGCGTCAACGAGCTGCCGGACTTCAGCTGTTCGTTCAAGGACATTGTCGTTCCCGTCACTCCGGCCTGAGCCGGTCCCTCTGCCGCCCGTCCCCTCAAACCCCATCCCAGGAACGGTTGTGCCGGATTGAAACGTGACGTGATTGACGATCCGCTAACGCGCGCGCCGTCAGGCCGAAAAACGTCGCGTCCAGGAGAAGATCGGCGGTTTATCACGCTTTTGTCCGCCGGCGGGGCCCCGCCGGACCGGTAAAAAGGGGCCGGGCGCATTATCGGGCCCGGGGGCCTTGCGGGCTGGTTAAGCAATCCTAACTCTTGCGAAGGTTCATGCTGCCGGATTCCGGGGCGGGACCGCTGCGGGCGCCGATCGGGCCTGTAGATGACGACCGACTGCTTCACACGACTGCTTGCCACAAGGGTCACGCATGGACTTCGAACGCTATACCGAGCGCGCCCGCTCCGCCGTTCAGAGCGCCCAGACGAGCGCGCTTGCATCCGGCCACCCCCAATTACTGCCCGAGCACCTTCTCAAGGCGCTGTTCGCGGATCGTGACCGCCTTGCGCTAAACCTTATCCGTGCCGCGGGTGGCGATCCCGGGCTGGCGCAGGCCAATATCGACAAGTCACTGGACGCGCAGCCGCGCGCGACGGGCGGCGCGCAGCCTTCCCTTTCGCAGGATCTCGCCCAGCTTTTCCAGCTGGCCGAAACCGAAGCCACGCAGGCGGGGGACGATTACGTTACCGTCGAGCGCCTTCTTCTTGCCGCCACAAAGGGCAAGGGCAAAGCCGCCGACGCGCTGAAGGCCGCCGGCGCGACCACAGGCGCGCTGGTCAAGGCGATTGCGGATCTGCGCAAGGGCCGCACGGCGGACACAGCCTCATCCGAAGACAAATATGACGCCCTGAAGAAATACGCCCGCGACCTCACCGGGGCGGCGCAGGAAGGCAAGCTGGACCCGGTGATCGGCCGCGACGAGGAGATCCGGCGCTGCATCCAGGTTCTGTCACGCCGCAC
>CAZJZQ010000036.1:22716-26132 GCA_964550535.1 uncultured Rhizobium sp. | reverse complement strand
GATTCCGGCCCTGGGCACCACGTACCTGTCTCAGGTCGTCTCACCCAATCTCGATCTCCAATAAAAACAAAGCGAAGAGTGGTTTGACCATCTCCGCTTGTCTCATTTTGTTCTGGCGCATCTCGACAATTTGTCGGTATTTTTGTCGGTATCGAGGAAAAACCGCAAAGCGGGATACCGACACCATGCCTCTTACTGACACGGCAATCTGGGCCGTCCGGACAAATGGGCGAGTGGCCAAGTACTGGGACGGCGGCGAGCTGCATCCGCACCCCCGATCCACTGGTGCGCGTGAAGGTGGCGGTATTGCTCGCCCGCATCAGAGGATTCTGCAAATGACCGACGACCGCATCGTGAAATACGGGATGCCCGCCAGCGAGTCCGAGAAGCTGGTCGAGCGGCATTTCGAGGTGACGCTGACGGAGCGCGCCATCGCTGACGCCAAGTTCGCCTATGCCCTGCGGCAGGGCCGAAGCTGGCGGCGGTGCTGGACCGCCTCAAGGACTCGGACCGCGAATGACCACAGTTCGCGCCCTGCTGAGCCGGGTGCAGAAGCTGGAGGTGTCGAAGGTGCCGCCAGTTCTCGCCATGATGGGCGGGGAGGAAGGCTGGGCGGCGTTTGAAGCTGACGCGGAAGCCGGGCTTGCTGATGGGCGCTATGACAGCCGCGACACGCCCGCGGGACCGGCGTCGCTATCGCGACAGGCAAGCAGAAGTGGGGCATGCTGGGAAGAACTCGGTTGACCTCCACCCCTAAAGAATCCCAAACCCTGCCGATGCAGACCAACCTGAATCGCTTGTCGTCGGCGAGACCTCCTCAAGGTCCTGAGGCCGAGCCTGTGGCTGTCGCTTCACCCGAGGAGCGATACTCACGGGCCGCAAGCGCTAGTCACCGAAAAGCGCTTGGACAGTTCTTCACCCCGCCGCGAGTTGCGGCTTTGATGGCGGATTGGGTCGCAGCTGCTGATCCCCGCCTGATAGTCGATCCGGCCCTAGGGACCGGCATCCTCACCCGCGCCGCCTTGAGAAGGTATCCTAACGCCAGCGTCACCGCGTTCGAGGTGGACGAGGGCATCCTCAAATATTCGGATGTGGGCCTGCCTGAGCGCGTCGACGTTCGGCTCGAAAATTTCCTCTACGCGCCGTTCGACACTTGCGACGCAGTTGTGATGAATCCCCCATACATCCGCCACCGGGAGCTGGAGGGCTATGATGATGCGAGAGCGCGGATAAGTTTGAAAGCCGGATTCGTCATTCCCAGATCGGCGAACCTCTATGTTTATTTCGTTGTGAAGGCCTGCCTGCAACTACGAAGGGGCGGCAGAGGGGCGTTCTTGATTCCTAGCGAGTGGTTGAACGCCAACTTCTCCACCACATTCAAGCGCTTCCTGTTAGATGACGGCGGGCTCAAAGAGCTCGTCTTGTTCTCCGGGTGCTCAACGATCTTTCAAGATGCGCTAACCACGGCATCGGTTCTGCTGGTGGAGCGTCGCTGATGACCCAGATCACTGGCTGGTTTTTGAAAGGCATTAACATCGAAGACGCTCCCGGTTCTCTGGAGGAACTGAGCGCTATGAGCCACCACGTGACGTTGGAGCGCGATGTCCTGCTGCGGGCCACCAAGTGGGAGCCACTGCTACAGGGGCGGAAGAAGCAGTCATCCCCTGGCTGGGTAGCCCTTGAGACCCTCGCCTCATTTCGACGAGGCATCGCTACTGGGGCGAATGGCTTCTTCCTGCTCTCCACTGAGCAACTCGATGCGCTCGGAATCAGCCTGGAGCGATGCTTCCCCTGCGTGGGCCGAGCGAACGATGTTCAGGGCCTCATCTATAGCGCGTCAGACTTTGCGGCAGGCGTGGCGGAGGGGGGGAAGCTATTTCTCCTGAATCTCGCCGATCCTTTGTCGGCAGCCGAGCGTCGCTACGTGCAGGTGGGCGAGACGGAGGGCCTAACTTCCAGATATCTACTCGCCAATCGGCGGCCTTGGTATTCCATGGAGCAAAGGCCCGTTGCCCCGATCTGGGCGGCGGTGTTTGGAAGGGGTGACCTGAAGTTTGTACTCAATGAGGCTGGCGTCAGGAGCCTCACCAACTTCCACTGCATATACCCGACTTCACAGGACGAAGTTTTTCACCGCGCCTTGGTGCTCTGCCTGAACGCCCACAGTGTGCGAGAAGCGTCGAAGCTCCACGGTCGGGTCTATGGCGGGGGTCTAAACAAGTTCGAGCCGAACGACCTGAAAGCGATTCAGGTGCCGGACCTCCGACGCGCCGAGCCATCGCTGCTTGAAGCGATGTCTGGCCTACTCGTGGAGCTGAATGCGAACCCGAATGATGCCGCCCTCAAGCTGCGTGCCGATGAACTTTGCGTGCATGCCGCTGAGACTGCGTCTCAGAACTAGGCCCGCAGCAGGTCGCAAATCAGCTTGCCGTTGACCTTGGCCCGCCCTCCGAAAGGACGTGCGTAAATGTCATGGCGACCATTCTTCGTGAGCCGGTCCACCACCTCGAACTTCGGATACTCCACCACGTCCCCGACGTGGTGACCGGCTGAGATCGGAACCATGATGGTGTACTTCCGCGATCGTGCCGGATTGTCGATCTTGAGCTTCTTCGCGGTCGCGACGTATTCGAGAATCTCACGAATGCCGATGGCATAGACGGCGTCGAGGAAGACTTGGGCATAGAGCTGCGGTTTGTCGTGAACCTCGATCCACCGATAGACTTTGATGAGGTCCTCAACCTTGATCGTGAAGTTCAGTACCGGCGTGGTCACCTTTTTCCCCGCCGCCTGCTGCTCCTCAACATAGGCCGCATGGACCTTCGATTCCATTCGGCTTGAGCGCACTTCGATGGCGCCCAGAGATTTTGCAACAGCCCCGGCGAGATCGACAGTTTCGAGACCCGAGACATCGTCAGCAAGGTCGGCACCACGTTCGAGCACGAGAAGGTCCGCACGCTTCCCGTGCTTGCACGTATCTCTGATGCCTTTCTCGTAGTGCTCCTTGAAGCCTTCGTCGCCGGCGATGATCTTGCTGCTAAAGCCGTATGCTACGGCCCGATAGTCAGGGAGGGCGTCGTTAAACGCGGCAGCCAAGGTGGTCTCCGCCCAGTCCCCCAGCGCTTGCTCTTGCTGGAATTTGGAATCCGCGAAACTCGGCGCACGGATTTTCGGAACCGGGATTTCACCGCCGAACTGGAGCTTGTCCGCCTCGATGCCGTGTTGCGAGAGATTTTTGACGGCGGCCTTCAGGGGAGCCTGTAGCGATGCGAGATAGGTCATCCCGCATCGATGGCTCAGCTTGGCCGTGGCCACAAGGGCAAGGTGGCGGAAGCGGTGAGATTCGAACTCACGGACGAGTCACCCCGTCGCTGGTTTTCAGGACCAGTGCCTTAAACCACTCGGCCACGCTTCCT
>CAZJZQ010000036.1:0-22706 GCA_964550535.1 uncultured Rhizobium sp. | reverse complement strand
GCGGCTAGAAATCCGCTAGACGGGCTCGTCCCGCCCATTGCGCGACGACTTGGAGTGCGCCGCTAACCGATTCTAACCACACTCCTTTTTGCGCCCGCCTGCACCTCTGGCAAGCGACCCGCACCAGTTTTCAAGACCGCTGCCTTAAACCACTCGGCCACCCTTCCAGCCCCGGAGGCGAACCGCCGGGCGGCAGATGCATAGGCGCAGAACGCCGCAAAGAAAAATGGTTTATGCGAACCGTATCGCAGACAGGCGCCGCCAGCCGCCCCGGACCTGATAATCTCAGCAAATCCGGGCCGCCGCCGGGATCGCTCCGGACCAATTTCACCGGTCCCGGTAACCCCATTCGTCAACCCGGCGAGATTGATGAAAATCGCTCGATCCGGGTTAGCCGTTCCATGACGCCGCGTACGTAAGGTCCTTCGTGTCGGCAGAAGCCGGCGCAGAGGCGGGGTTACCCGTCCGGCTCCCGAATGAAACAGGGGATAGTGGTGATGGTGGACGGCCTGAAAGTGCGCGCGCAGACGATTGCCCGCACAGTGACAGGTATTGCGGTGATGGCGACGTTCGCCCTCGCTTGCGCTGGACCGGCAAAAGCCGAGCCTGGCAGGTCCGGTCAGGGCAGGGCGGCCGCGCCGATCACCTACGCCACGCCCGCCGCCACGCGCCAGGCTCCGCCCGCCGGACCCGTTGACTTGCGCCCCGGCGCAATCCCCGTGAATTTTGGACCCGCCCCCGCCGCATCGCGCTCGGGCGACATCATCCCGATGGCCCTGCTGAGCGCTCCCGCCGCCTCGGCGTCCGCGATGCGCCCCGCGCCGCATCAGCCCGCGCCCGTCGCGAAGCCCTATGCCGGCCCTCCCTATGAAGTGGACGGCAAGTGGTATGTCCCCACCTACGAACCTGACTATGATGAAGTCGGCGTCGCCTCCTGGTACGGCCCCACCTTCCACGGCGAGAAATCCGCCTCGGGCGAAGTTTTTGACGAAATGGCGTTGACCGCGGCTCATCCCACGCTGCCGCTTCCTTCGCTGGTGCGCGTCACCAATCTGGAGAACGGCAAGACGGCCATCGTCCGCCTGAACGACCGTGGCCCCTTCGTCGACGATCGCATCATCGACCTCTCGCGCGGCGTGGCCGAAGCCCTCGACATGCGCGCCAAGGGCACGGCCAAGGTTCGCGTCCAGTATGTCGGTCCGGCCCCCGCCGCCCCCAATTCCACGCCCCCGGGCGAAACCATGTTCGCCGCCGCGCCGCAGCAGCCCCAATCGCCTGCCAAAGCGCCGGTGATGACGGCCGAAGCCATGCCTCCGCTGGTTCCCGCCGAGCCGGTGATCGAATACCGCGCCGCCGCGCCGCTGGCCGAAGCGCCCCGTCATGCGGATATTGCCCATGACCGCGCACGGGAAACCGTTGGCCTTTACATCCAGGCCGGCTCCTTCTCAGACCTCGCCAACGCCCAGCAACACCGCCAGCGCATGCAGGCTCATGGCCCCGCCACGGTGACCTCCGCCCAGGTGAACGGCGCCGTCTTCTACCGGGTCATGGTCGGCCCGTGGCAGAGCAGGGCGATGGCCGAGCAGATGCAGGACCGCATCCATGCCGCTGGCGCCAGGACGCTGATCGTCGCCCAGTTGGACCAGTAATCCACAGGGCCTGCCCGGATAACCGGGATATCCTCGAGCATCCGGCAGAGTCCGAAACATTTACAGCGGTTGACGGACTACGCCGAAGCGCCTTTTTGTGGGCCAGTTCCTGCGGGAGACTGCCCTATGCGCTTCAAACACCTTTCCGTCTTCGCTCTGGCCGCCGCGACCGGCTTTTCCGGCCCTGTTATGGCCCAGTCCCCCGCCGGTACGCCCCCGTCCGGAACCGAGGCGGCCCAGCAACTCGCCTCCGACCCGCTGAACACCAACGCGCCTTACGCCTACATCATGGATGGCGACAGCGGCCTGCCGCTGTACTGCAAGCAGTGCGAAGAACCGCTTATCCCCGCCTCCATGTCGAAGCTGATGGTGTACTACCTCGTCTTCGAACGGCTCCGCGACGGACGCATCAAACTCGAAGACGAATTCACCGTCAGCGAGCACGCCTGGCGCACCGGCGGCGCCGGCACCGACGGCTCCACCATGTTCCTCAAACTCGGCTCCAAGGTCAGCGTCGAAAACCTCCTGCGCGGCGCCGTTATCCAGTCGGGCAATGACGCATGCATCGTGCTGGCCGAAGGTCTGGCCGGCAGCGAGGAAGCCTTCGCCCGCGAGATGACTGCGCGCGCCCACGAACTCGGCATGAACGATTCCACCTTCGTCAACGCGACAGGCCTCGACGCGCCGGGCCACCGCATGAGCGCGGCTGACATCGCGCGTATCGGCTACCTCATTATCTCCGAGTTCCCGCAATACTACCCGATGTTCTCCGAGCCGAGTTTCGAGTGGAACGGCATCCGCCAGCCGAACCGCAATCCGCTGATGCGCGAAATCGCCGGCGCCGACGGCATCAAGACGGGCCACCTCGCCGCCTCGGGTTATGGCCTCGTCGGCTCGGCGGTCCGTGATGGCAAACGCCGCGTTATCGTCCTGCAAGGGCTGCCCAGCGAAACCGCCCGCCGCCAGGAAGGCGCGCGCGTAATGCGCGCCGCGTTCTCGGACTTCACGGTCAACACCGTTGTTTCCAAAGGCGCCCAGGTCGCCGTCGCCGATGTCTGGCTTGGTGAGAAGTCGTCGGTGCCGCTCGTCGCCGCCGAAGACGTGGAGCTTGGCCTTCACGTCGATGCGATGCGCAAGGTCAGCTCGGTTGTCGTCTATCAGGGCCCGCTGCACGCGCCGGTGAAAGAGGGCGATGCAATCGGCGAACTTGTCATCAGCGCGCCGGGCGTCGAAGACGTGAAGGTGCCGGTGACTGCGGGCGCGACAGTGAAAAAGCTCGGCATCTTCGGCCGCGCCGCGCACGCGTTGAGAGGCGATTGACGATTGGGCTCGCGCGGGCGCTTCATCACGCTGGAAGGAGGCGAGGGGGTCGGAAAATCGACACTCGCCGCCGCGCTGAAAACACGCCTCGAAGACCGCGGCCTTGATGTTTTGCTCACTCGTGAGCCCGGTGGAACGCCTGCGGCAGAGGCGTTGCGTAACCTTCTTCTGTCGCCTCCGCCGGAAGTTTCGTGGCCGCCGCTCAGTGAGGCGTTGATGTTCTATGCGGCGCGCGTGGACCATCTGGAGCGCCTGATCCGCCCACATGTCGCCAGCGGCGGCTGGGTTATCTGTGATCGCTTCTCCGACTCGACGCGCGCCTATCAGGCCGCACAGCGACCGGGTCTGGCCGCTTCAGTTGAAGCGCTCGAAGTTCTGTGCGTCGGCGCCGATGGCCCTGACCTCACGCTGATCCTCGACCTGTCGCTCGAAGCGGCGCAACAGCGCATGCGCCTGCGTGGCCGTCCGCAGGATGCGATGGAGTCACGGGGCGCTGTGTTCCACCAGAAGGTGCGCGAAGCTTTCCTCGATATCGCACGCCGCGCCCCGGCGCGCTGCGTTGTGCTCGACGCATCCGTCGACGCCGCATCGCTCGCCGCCGCTGCTGCGCAGGCCATCGACTCCCGCCTGGGAGCCGCGTGATGCAGATCGCCGCCGAAGAACTTGGCCCCGTCATCGGTCACGCCGCAGCGAAAGCTGAATGGCGCGCGGCGGTCGCCGGCGGACGCCTGCATCATGGCTGGATGCTGCGGGGGCCGCGTGGCGTCGGCAAGGCGCGTCTTGCGCTCCAGTTCGCCGCGCAACTTCTCGGCGCAGCCGCCAGCGCAAACCTGTCGGTGACCGGGGGCGATCCGGTCGGCCATCTGCTGACGACCGGCGCGCATCCCGACATTCGCATCATTCGCCGCCCCATCGACGACAAGGGCAAACAGAAGACCGAGATACCGGTCGATAGCGTGCGCGATCTTGCGCAGTTCTTCTCGCTGCGTCCGGCAATGGGCGGCTATCGCGTCGCCATTGTTGACGCCGTCGACGAACTCAACCGCTTCGGCGCCAACGCCATCCTGAAGACGCTAGAAGAACCGCCGCACAAATCTGTCCTGATCCTCGTCGCGCATGGCGAACAGGCGCTTCCGCCAACCGTGCGCAGCCGCTGCCGCGTGCTCGCATGTCCGCCGTTGAGCGATGAGGAAACCGTTGCGGCGCTTATCTCTTCGGGCCTTCCCCCAGAACGCGCAGCAGCTATCGCACGTCATGCGCCGGGCCAGCCGGGGCGGGCGCTGGTGCTCGATACGCCCGAGGCTTCCGCCGCCGCCGAGGCCATGCGCGGCGCCTTGCGCACGCTGGACCACATCAGCGGCTCAAGCCTGCAAAGCGTGCTGACCGCCGGCGCGAAATCCGACACCGCGATGGCCGCCGCGATCGACACGCTGCTGGCGACCGTCCGCCGCCGCGCCGAACGCGAAACCGATCCCGTGCTCGCGGGCGACTGGGCCGCAGCCGCGCTCGACGTGATGCGCTTGAACGCCGAAGCACGCGCGCTCAATCAGGATCGCGGGCAGACGCTGGCCTCAGCGCTCACACGCGTCAGCCGGTTGGCCGGGGCCTGAACGCCATGCTGTTCGACACTCATGTGAATCTCCACGCCGAACAGTTCGCGCAAGACCTGCCAGACGTTCTCGCGCGTGCGCGCGCCGCAGGAGTCAGCCGCTTCGTCACCATCTGCGATCGTCTTGACCGCTATCCCGCGCTCAAGGCGATTGCCGACGCGAATGACGACATCTGGTGCACGGTCGGCGTCCATCCGCACTACGCGAAGGACTTCTGGACCCTCGAAGCCGCCACGCTGATCGCCGAAGCTGCCGACCCCAAGGTCGTCGGCATCGGCGAGACTGGCCTCGACCAGCACTATGGCTACAGCGACATCGCGCTTCAGGAGCGCAGCTTCGTCGAGCACATCACCGCCGCGCGTGAAACCGAGCTACCGCTTGTCGTCCACACGCGCGAGGCCGACGATCTGACAGGCGACATTCTGGAGCGCGAATACGCGCGCGGCCCGTTCCGCATCCTGATGCACTGCTACACAAGCGGCGAACGCCTGGCCCGGCGGGCGCTGGATCTGGGCGCGTGGTTCTCGATCTCGGGAATCTATTCGTTCAAAAACGCCACTGATGTTCGCGGCGCCATCGCGCTGGTCCCGGACAACCGGATCATCCTCGAAACCGATTGCCCATATCTCGCGCCGGTCCCGCATCGCGGCCGGCGCAACGAGCCTTCCTATCTGCCGGATGTGTGCCGGCCTCTGGCGGCGGACCGGAGCATGAGTTTCGACGACATGGCCCGCTTGACCACCGCCAACGCGCTCGCGCTGTTCGAGCGTGTCCGATGACGGCCCGGCGGCTCATCGCGCGCATCCTTGGCTGCGGATCATCCGGCGGCGTTCCGCGTATCGGCGGCGACTGGGGCATTTGCGATCCGTCAGAACCGCGCAACCGCCGTTCGCGCTGTTCGCTGCTGCTGACGGTAACCGGCCAGAACGAAAGCGGCGAGGCGGAGGGGCAGGCGACCCGCATCCTGATCGACACATCGCCCGATATGCGCGAACAACTCCTGGCGGCTCGCGTTGACCGGCTCGACGCCGTTCTCATCAGCCACGAACACGCCGACCAGTGCCACGGCATCGACGATCTGCGCGCGCTGGTGCTGCGCCAGCGCCGCCGCATGCCGGTCCACATGGACGGGCGCACCGCGGCCATCCTCATGAAGCGTTTCGATTACTGCTTCGACGGCGCGGGCGGCTATCCGGCCATCCTCGACGCCCACATCGATCTCGAAGACCGCAAGCCGTTACGCATCGAGGGGATAGGGGGAGCCGTCGAAATCCTGCCTCTGGACCAGGATCACGGCGGTACGCGCTCGCTTGGCTTCCGCGTTGGCGATTTCGCATATTGCAACGACGTTGTCCGGCTGCCGGAAGAAACGCTGGAGAGGTTAGGCGGCCTCGACGTGCTGATCGTCGACGCGCTGCGCTACACGCCGCATCCCACGCACGCCAATCTCGATCAGGCGCTGGCCTGGATCGACCGGCTCAAGCCCAGACGCGCCATCCTGACGAACCTTCATGTCGACCTGGATTACGCACGGCTCGTGGCGGAGCTGCCGCCGGGCGTCGCGCCGGCTTATGACGGTATGGAGGTCGAGGCGCCGCTAGGGGCCTGATTCAATGCCGATTCAATTTTCCCATAATGTTGATTATGCGACTTATGCATACAGGGGTGAAGCCGGATGGCTGACGAAGCGCAGATGAAAAGGGATGGCCCAGACAATCCGGCCAGGCCGCCGGGCGGTGCCCTCCCCCCGGCTGGTGCGGGGGCCGGGGCCGCTTTTGAGGAGCTGATCGCGTTAATGGCCGCCTTGCGGACGCCGGGCTCCGGCTGCCCATGGGATATCGAGCAGACCTTCGCGACCATCGCTCCGTACACCATCGAGGAAGCCTACGAGGTCGCTGACGCCATTGAGCGTAACGACATGGGCGACCTGCGTGGCGAACTTGGCGATCTGCTGTTCCAGTCAGTGTTTCACGCCCGCATGGCTGAGGAAGCTGGAAACTTCGATATCGCGGATGTCGTGCGCGGCGTCGTGGACAAGATGGTCGCCCGCCATCCGCACGTCTTTGCCGCCGCCGAGATCGCAGACGCCGGCGCCCAGACCGCCGCTTGGGAAACAATGAAGGCCGCCGAGCGCGCGGCCCGCGCCGGTGATAAACCGGCCAGCGCTTTGGATGGCGTCGCCCTGGCGCTGCCGGCCTTGCTGCGCGCTGGGAAGCTGACCAGGCGCGCGGCTCGCGTCGGCTTCGACTGGCCCTCCGCCGGTCCCGTATTCGACAAGCTGGCCGAGGAAACCGCCGAGTTGAAGGAAGCGTTGGCCAGCCCGGCGCCGGACGCCGCGCATGTTGCCGAAGAGCTGGGCGACATGCTGTTCGTCATGGCCAATCTGTGCCGCAAGCTGGGCGTGGATCCAGAGGAGGCGCTACGCGCCGCCAACGCAAAATTCGTCTCCCGTTTCGAAGGCATGGAGACGCTCGCGCGCGACCAGGGAGCCGACTTCGCCAAACTCTCGCTGGACGAACAGGAAGCGCTTTGGATCGAGGTGAAGCGCCAGTCGAGACTCTCCGCTGACTAAGCTGAATTGCCGGTCGCCATTCAATCGAATGTTCAGGCTTGCGCCGCTAGAATCCCGCAGACTTATCCGGTGATCTGTGCGTCTGCTGACAGCCCGCGCAAACGGGATTCGTCTTCCTCGCTCATGAAGACGTCCAGCTCCAGCCTATCGTCGCCCGACAGCACCTCGCCCGTTACTTCGCAGTTGTTGTGAAGCCAGGCGTGCAGCCGTCCGTCCGACGCGGGAATGCTCACTTTGCGCTGACGGCGATTGCGGAACAACTCGGCTTCGATGCGGAACAGCAATTCGTCCACGCCCTCGCCGGACATCGCGGACACCACCATGGCGGCGGGCGGTTGCGAGCGCGCGCGATCCACCAGCACGCCCCGCGTCGCCGGATCGAGCGCATCGGCCTTGTTCCACGCCTCAAGCACCGGCGGCATTTCAGAGCCCGTCGCGCCGGATAGCTGTTCGAGGATGGTATAGACGTCTTCAGCCTGCGATTCTGTGTCGGGGTGCGAAATGTCGCGCACGTGCACCAGCAGATCAGCCTCCATCGCCTCTTCAAGCGTCGCGCGGAACGCAGCGACAAGGTGTGTCGGCAAGTCGGTGATAAATCCGACCGTATCGATCAGGGCGATGCGCCGTCCCGATGCGGCGACGATCTCGCGCGCCGTAGGGTCCAGCGTCGCAAACGGCATGTCCGCCGCCAGCACATCGGATTGCGTCAGGCGATTGAACAGCGTCGACTTGCCGGCATTGGTGTAGCCGACCAGCGCAACAACAGGCGCGCCGCGCCGTGCACGGCCTTCGCGTTGCAGCCGCCGCGTGCGCCGCACGTCTTCCAGATCGCGCCGGATGCCGAGGATGCGCTTGTCGAGCATGCGCCGGTCGGCTTCCAGCTGGCTTTCGCCGGGGCCGCCAAGAAAGCCGAAGCCGCCGCGCTGCCGCTCAAGGTGAGTCCATGTCCGCACAAGACGCGAGCGCTCATACAGCGATCGCGCCATCTCGACCTGCAAACGCCCCTCGGCCGTGCGTGCGCGCAGGCCGAAGATTTCCAGGATCAAGCCTGTCCGGTCCACGACCTTCAGCTTCAGTTCGTTTTCAAGATTGCGCTGCTGCACCGGCGTCAGCGCGCCATCGACGATCAGCAGCGTAACGCCGGTTTCGTGCATCCGCTCGCGCAGCGAGTCCAGCTGACCGCCGCCGAACAGGCGCGCAGGGTTGGGCTCGCGGATATTGATCCTGTCCGCGAACGCAAGCTTGACGCCCAGTGCCTCCGCGAGCCCGGTGCTTTCTTCAAGCCGGGATCGCGCAAGCGTTGCGCCTTGGAGTACAGGAAGAATGACCGCGGCGACGTCCTCGGGGGGCGTCCGGTCAATCGGCGGACGAGCCAACTATTCCTCGTCGCCTTCATTCTCGAACAGGTTCACAGGCGCGTTCGGCGCCACCGTCGAGATGGCGTGCTTATAGACGAGTTGGGGCGGACGCCCTTCGCCTTTCAGCAGCACGCAGAAATTGTCGAACCAGGTGACGATGCCCTGGAGTTTGACGCCGTTCACAAGGAATACGGTCAAGGGAGTTTTGCCCTTCCGCACGGCGTTGAGGAAAATGTCTTGCAGGTTCTGTTTTTTATCGGCGGACATGATGGGTAGGAGCCTTCTCTTGAAGCGGGGGCCTTGCGTTCTTTTTATCGCTTCCAGGATGCAATGAGCAATGGGGATTGAGGCGCGAACAGGACCCTGCCCGCTCTCGCCCCAAACCTCATCAGCCTGGCCGGAATCCGCAAGATTATCCGCCAGACAGCGTCATACAGGTCAGGATTGGGGCTCTTTCAGCCCCAGACTCGTGTCCACGCCCAGCGCCTTCAGCTTCCGGTGCAGGGCCGACCGCTCCATTCCGATGAAAGCTGCCGTCCGCGACACATTGCCCCCGAAGCGGGTGATCTGCATCGCCAGGTACTCCCGTTCGAAATGCTCGCGTGCGTCGCGCAGGGACATCGAGATCATCTGCATCGACCCTGCCGCCGCCGCCCCGCCGGCGTTTTCGTCGCCCGGCAGGTGCTCCGCCGTGATCGGCCCCGCCGGCTCGCCATTGGTCAGGATCAGGAGACGCTCGACCACATTACGGAGCTGGCGAACATTGCCCGGCCATTCGCTGGCCTGTAGCACCGCAATGGCGTCGTCGCTGAATGCGCGCGGCTGAAGTCCCGACGCATCCGCAACCCGGCGAACGAAGAACCTCACCAGCTCGGGAATATCCTCGCGGCGGCGGTCGAGCGCCGGCGCTTCGATCGGCACCACGTTGAGGCGGTAATAGAGGTCTTCGCGGAACCGGCCAGCGCCAATCTCCGCCTTCAGGTCGCGCGCCGTCGACGAGATCACGCGTACATCGACGCTCACATCATCACGTCCGTTCAGGCGGCGGAAACGCTGGTCGACCAGCGCGCGCAGGATCTTGCTCTGCGCGCCCATCGGCATGTCCGAAATTTCGTCCAGCAGCAGCGTGCCGCCATGCGCCTGCTCGAACAGGCCGATCTTCGGCGCACGGCCGTCGGATGTCTCCTCGCCGAACAATTCGTTCTCGACGCGGTCCGGCTCCATCGTTGCGGCGTTGACCACCACGAACGGGGCGGGCGCACGGTTCGAGCGCTCGTGAATGATCCGCGCCACCAGTTCCTTGCCGGAGCCGGGAGGGCCGGACACCAGCACGCGCGAGTTCGTCGTCGCCACCTTGTCGATGGCCGACAGCAATTGCGCCATCGCGCTCGACCGCCCGATCAGCTCGCTTGATGCGCCTGCCCTCGTGCGCAGCGCCGTGTTCTCGCGCTTCAGCGCCGCGTTCTCCAGCGCCCGCTGGATCGTCACCAACAGCTTGTCCGCCTGGAAGGGCTTCTCGATATAATCGAAAGCCCCGCGCCGGATCGCGGTCACCGCAGTCTCGACCGTGCCGTGCCCCGAGATCACGACGACGGGCAGCAACGGGTCCATCTCCTTCAGGATCGACAGGATTTCGAGGCCGTCTAGGTCGCTGCCCTTCAGCCACACATCCAGCAGCACAAGACGCGGCGCCCGCGCCCGCACGGCCGCGAGCGCGTCCGTGGAGTTGGCCGCCGTTCGCACGACATATCCCTCATCCTGAAGGATGCCGCCGACCAGGTCGCGGATATCCGCCTCGTCGTCGACAACAAGGATCTCAGCCGTCATTACGCAGCTCCTTCACCGGCAAACGCTACTGTTTCTTCCGAAAGTGGTGGGTGGGTCGGCATGCGGATATCGACACGCGCACCGCGCGGCGCGCGCTCGTTGTCGCTCAGCCAGATGCGGCCGCCATGGTCCTCGACAATCCGCGTGACGATGGCGAGGCCAAGACCGACGCCGTTCTTTCGCGTCGTGACATAAGGCTCCAGCAGACGGTCGCGATCCTCGGTCGGAAACCCCGGGCCATTGTCGCGGATAGTGATCTGCACCTCGTCCGCTTCTTCGGTGATGTCGAGGCTGACACCGCCCATCTTCAACTCGCCAGCCTCGATCAGCCGGTCGACGGCCTCGGCCGCGTTCTTGGCCAGATTGGTCAGCGCCTGCGCCAGCATCCGTTCGTCGCCGCGCATCATCACCGCGTGCTCCGGCCCGGTCACCGTCACGGAGATGCCGGGCGAGGCCATACGCTGCGAGAACGCGACGGACTGCACCATGTCCATCAGGTTGAAATCACCGAAGGTCGGCTTGGGCATGCGCGCGAAGCCCGAGAACTCCTCCACCATGCGGCCGATATCGGCGACCTGCCGCGTGATCGTATCCGTGCACCGCTCGAAGGTTTCGAGATCGCTGGTGATCTGGCGCGCAAAACGACGCTTCAGGCGCTCGGCGGAAAGTTGGATCGGCGTCAGCGGGTTGCGGATTTCGTGCGCGATCCGCCGCGCCACGTCGCGCCACGCCGCCTGACGCTGGCCCATAATAAGCCTTGTCGTGTCGTGGAAAGTGATGACGGCGCCCGCCCCTTCGGCTTCCGGGGCTGCGCGCACGTGATAATGGCTCGTCCCGGCCTCTGTCATGCGCCGGAAGTTCATCTCCGACGATTGCCCCGTTTCCAGCGCCCGCCGCACAGCCGGAACGAACTCCGACGCCACCGACGCCAGATCGGTCTTGTCACCCTCGTCATGCACGAACACCAGCATCGCCTGCGCCGATGCGTTGGCCACCGTCACGCACAATTCGGAATCGACGCGGATCACGCCCGCCTCGACACCAGACAGCACCGCTTCGATAAAGGCCGTTCGCGTCTCTGCATCGATACGCGCGCGGTCCAGCGCTCGCGTCTGCCGCGCAATCCGTTCCGTCATCTGGTTGAAGGCGCCGGCCAGATCGTCGATCTCGTCCCGTACCGCCGGGCGGTCCAGCCGCACCGACAGGTCGCCGTCGCGTACCGCCCGCGCGGCGATGGCCAGATCGCCAATGGGAGCCGCAATCCGCGACGCCGCCGTCATTCCCAGCCACGCCGTCCCCAGCAGCATCAACAACGCCGCCTCGATATAGCTTAGCGTCAACACCGCGGACAGCGACCGCCGCCGGTCCTCGGCCGCGCGGAAGGCGGTCAGCGATTGGCTCGCCTGCAACAGCCTGTCGCGCACTTCCGGCGGGATCGGCCGGGCGACCTGCATGTAAACGTCGTTGAAATTCGGGGCCTTGAAAAAGATGCGGATCGCATCCGTGTCCTCGCGGATCGACAGCGAGCCGCCGGATTCCAGCGACTGCCGCTCCTCCGCCGTGGGCGGCCGTGATTCCGGGGCGGGCTCCGCGACCAGTTCGAACAGTCTGCGGCCCGAACTGTCGAAGGCCTCGATCCGGCGGAACAGTCCGCGATACTCCGCGCGCAGCCGCGTGCACTGCTCCAGCGCCACGAGGCTCGCGCTGCACAGCGTCGAGTTTTCGCCGACCATGTCGGCGTTCATTTCCGCGACCTCGGCCTCGGCTTCATCGGTCAGGTCGTTCAGCGTGGCCCGCGCGGCGGCGGCGCCTTCCTGCACGATGCGCGTCACCGGCTCGCTGAACCACGAATCCACCGCGCGATTGATCGCCACCGCCAGAAAACCCGCGACCAGCAGCGTCGGAATCGCCGCCGCCAGCGAGAACAGGAAGATGATCCGCAGGCGCAGCCTGGCTCCGCCGCCCGTCTCGCGATTCTCCCGCATCAGGTTCAGCACACGGAAGCCGAGCACCCCGGCGATCCCGGTCACCAGGAACAGGTTCGCCACCAGCAGCCAGAACAGTCCCGGCTGCCCGGCGGACTGCGGGCTCGTATCGGCAATTGTCAGATAGGTCGCCGCCGCCGCGATCACCGCGGACAGCGCGAACAGGGCCTTGAAAGTGTTGGAGGTCACCCGGCCAAGCTTTTCCCGCGACAACGCGGTTCGGCTTGCAAGGGCGCTCGCATCAGGCATGCACTCTACCCATTGGCGCGTCCGGGGCCTCGCCTCGCGCCTCGGCCAACCGGCCAGGCGCCAGGAATTCCCGTGACGGGAGATTCTTCACCCTGCCGGGCGCCCCACCCCGCAAAGGGGTGAGGTGCAGCGGCAACACTGTGATGAACAGAGCACAGGGTGATGCGAATGCGCAACAGGTTTCAGCTGCTGCCCCAAACCGGGCGGCGGCGGGGGTAGATCAATCGCTTCCGGCCGCCACGCCCAGCCCGTTGATCTTGGACCGCAGCGTGTTCCGGTTCAGGCCCAGCAAAGCCGCCGCCCTCACCTTGTTCCCGTTGGTCGCCGCCAGAGCCAGCTTGATCAGCGGCCGCTCCACCTGCTCGATCACCGTCTGGTAGATCTGGCCGGCTTCGGGGTCCTTGTCCGGATCAGCGCTCAGCGCCGAGATGAAGTGCCGCGACAGCAGCGCCTCGATCTCCGCCTCGAACTCCCGCTCCCCGGTGGCGCGCGACGATGTGGACCGCAGCTCGCGCTCCACTTCCCGCGCCGAAATCACAGGCTCAGGACTCAGCGCCGACAGCCGCCGGATCACATTCTCCAACTCCCGCACATTGCCCGGCCAATCATAGGCGACCAGCAGATCATAAGCGCTCTTGTCGAGCTGCTTCTCCGGCAGGCCTTCCTTCTTGGCGCGCACGAGGAAAGCGGACGCCAGATCGGGAATATCCTCCTTGCGCTCGCGCAGGGGCGGTAATTGCAACGCCACCACGTTCAATCGGTAATAGAGGTCCTCGCGGAACAGCCCCTGATCCACCAGCGCACGCAGATCATGCTTGGTGGATGCAATGATCCGCACATCGAGATCATCTCCCGAGCTGACAAAGCGGCCATCCTGCAGAAAGCGCACAAGGCGCGTCTGGGCCTCCAGCGGCATGTCGCCCACTTCATCCAGAAACAGCGTCCCGCCATCTGCATCGCGCACGCGCCCATGCCGGCGGCCTGCTTCGCCCTTGCCCGCGCCGAACAGTTCTTCTTCCACCTGGTCGCGTTGCAGCGCCGCAAGGCTCACCGGCACGAACGGCCCCGTCTTGCGCTTGCCGAGCTGGTGGATCGCCCGCGCCGCGAGATCCTTTCCCGTGCCGGACTCGCCCTCGATCAGCACCGTCAGGTCATTATTCATCACGCGCGCGATGATGCGATAGACCGACTGCATCGGCTTCGACCGGCCGATCAGCGGCAGCGTCTCGTCCTTCTCCGCGCGCCGGCCGGTCTGCTCCAGCCCCCGCGCCGGCTTCTTCTGCAACGCCCGCCGCACCGTCTCGGCCAGCTTGTCGATATCGAACGGCTTGGGCAGATAATCATACGCTCCATGATCCGAAGCCATCGCCGCTGTCAGCACCGTGGACTGCGCGCTGATGACGATCACCGGCAATTCCGGCCGCGTCCGGCGGATCTGCGGCAGCAGATCGAAGATCGACTCGTCCGGCATATAGACGTCGGTGATCAGAAGATCCCCTTCGCCCGCCTGGATCCAGCGCCACAGCGCCGACATCGTGTTGGTCGATCTGACGTGATAGCCCTCCTGGGCCAGCGTCTGGCTGATGACGAGCCTCACGCTCGCATCATCATCGGCGACAAGAATGGTGGGGCCGCTCATTGACCGGTAGCTCCCTTTTTGCGGGCGAACGGGAACAGCAGGCGAAGGCATGCGCCGCCCGGGCTGTTGTCGAGAACAACGAAGCCGCCATGCGCGGACATGATCTCGGCCACGACGGCGAGGCCAATGCCCGCGCCGCCTGATTTCGTCGTGAAGAACGGCTCGAACACCCGCCCGAGCGAGGCCTCCGGCACGCCGGGCCCATTATCGGCGACCGATATCTCAAGCGCCCCGCGCGCACGCGGTCCATCGCGGCCAGCAAAACGGAAACCCGCGCGATAGCGCGTGGAAACCGTCACGCGCGGCTGCCCTGTAACGGCGACCGCCGCCTCCACCGCATTCTTCACCAGGTTGAGACACGCCTCGTGCAGGTGATCGGGATCAACCTCAATCTCCGGCAGCGAAGGATCGTATTGCAGTTCAAATCGCGTATTGACGCCAAAGCTCGCCCGCGCCAGCTCCACCACGCTGTCGATCACGACGTGGACATTGGTGATGCGCGTGCGCGGCGCGAAGAACGTCTCGAACGCCGCGAACCGGTCCACGATCCGCTGGATGCGCATACCCTCTTCGCGGATCAGCGTCAGCAGCGGTTGCTGTTCCGGCTCCGCCTTGCGCGCCAGCAATTGCGCCGCACCGACAATCCCGGCCAGCGGGTTCTTCACCTCATGCCCCAGCATCCGCGCCACCTGCGCAAACGCCGTCACATCCTGGTTCTGCTCCTCCTGCGCCGCGCGCGAGGCGAGCAGCGTCAGCACAAGTCCGCCCTCCTCGCCATCGGGCGAGCACGACACATCCAGATCGGCCGGCGATATATGCGAGCTTGCCAGCCGGATTCCGCGGGCGGAAACAACACCGCCCTCGCGCCGTGCACGCCGGATGAAATCCAGCAGCGGCGCATCCTCCGGCAGCAGATCCCCTAGCGGCCGGCCGCGCAGCAGCGGCGCGGACCGCTGCAACAGCGTTTCAGCCGCCGGGTTCGCATAAGAAACCGTGTCCCGTCGCGATAACGCCAGCACCGCATAGGGCATCGCGTCCAGCACGCGCGACGCCAGCGCTGGCGCCTCCTGCAACGTCGTAATCAAGCCGCCGCCCTCCATTCCCCGAAAACCGCCACCAGCCCGTCGCGCAATCCCGCCGCTGTATCCAGGCGGCAAAGCTCGACACGCCGCTCGACCTCCAGCGTCACGCCGAGGTCCTCCCCCCATGCATCAAAGAAGGCCGAGACGTGCTTGCGCACGATCCGCACGCCCAGCCGCTCGCCATACATCGCGACGGACGCGTCGACCTGCGCCAGCAGCGACGCCAGCTTCTCGTCCGGCCCCGGCTCCACCGCCGGCAGGCCGAACACTGCCGCCGCGATCTGCGCCAGCCGCCACGGCCGCCCCACGGCGCCGCGCCCGATCATCACCCCGGCCGCGCCCGAAGCCGCCATCGCCGCGCGCGCGGAGGCCGCATCTTCAATGTCGCCATTCGCAATCACCGGGATCGCCACCGCGGCCACCACTGGCGCGATGCGCGTCCAGTCGGCCTTGCCGTCATAGAACTGGTTCCGCGTCCGGCCATGCACGGTCAGCATCGCCGCGCCCTCGCCCTCGGCGATCCGCGCCAGCTCGGGCGAGTTGATGGATGCGTCATCCCAGCCCAGCCGCATCTTGACCGTGACCGGCCGTTTGGTCCCGGCGACCGTCGCCGCAATCAACTCGCGCGCCAGACCGGGTTCGCGCATAAGCGCGCAACCCGCCTGACCGCCCGTGACTCGCTTGGCGGGGCAGCCCATGTTGATGTCGATGATGTCCGCGCCCGCCTCCGCCGCCAGCTCCGCTCCGACCCGCATCCAGTGCGGATCGCGCCCGGCCAGCTGCACGATGAAAGGGCCTTGGCCCGCATGGGGGGCTGCCCGGCGCACGAATTCCTCGGTCTCGGCGGCCAGCTCGGCCCCGGCCACCATTTCGGTAACCACCGCAGGCGCAGCAAAACGGCTGGCTTCCGTCCGGAACGGCGCGTCCGTCACGCCCGACATGGGCGCGAGGAACACCGGCGCTGCGATTTCGACGTCACCGACCCGGAACACTTATACCCTCCGGCCACACCGTGTTTTGCCCAATATTTAGGCAAAATCACCGCTACACTTAGACATGACCATGCCCAAGGCGTCAAGAATGCACAATGATAAGGCGATTGGACCAATTGTCGCCGCCGCCATCGTGGTGGCGGGCGGATCCGGCAACCGCATGGGCGACGGCGGAGAACCCAAGCAATTCCGGGCGCTAGCTGGCGAACCCATGCTGAACTGGAGCGTGCACGCTTTGCTGCAATGCAGCGAGGTTGGCGCCATTGTCGTGGTGGTCCCGCCGGGTCACGAAGCCCGCGTCAACGTCCTCTTGCCTGTGGATAACCGGCTGATGGTGGTCCCCGGCGGCGCCAGCCGGACTGAGTCTGTCAGCAACGGCTTACGCGCCCTGCCCGCCTCCCGCCCGCCCTATCTCCTGATCCACGACGCCGCGCGGCCCGGCCTCTCTCCGCAGGTCATCCGCGAACTTCTGACGGCTCTCGAACACGCGGACGCCGCCGCCCCGGCCCTGCCCGTCGCCGACGCCCTGAAGACCCGGACGGATGGCGGCGCTCTCCGCACCGTCCCGCGCGACGGTCTCTTCCAGGTCCAGACGCCCCAGGCTTTCCACACCCCCATGATCCTCGAAGCCTACGCCGCTGCTCCGGACGCCGCCGTCGACGACCTCGCCCTCGTCGAACGCCTCGGCGCTCGCGTGGTGCTGACGCCGGGCCACGCCCGTCTTATGAAGGTGACCCGCGCGGAGGACATGGCCGTGGCAGAAAAACTGATCGCCCCTCCCGCCCTGCGCGTTGGAACCGGTTTCGACGTGCACGGCTTTGAACCCGGCGACGGCGTCGTCCTGTGCGGCGTGAAAATCCCCTACACCAAAAAGCTCGAAGGCCATTCCGACGCCGACGCCGGCTGGCACGCGCTCACCGACGCCATCCTCGGCGCCATCGCGCTGGGCGATATCGGCGACCACTTCCCGCCCAGCGATCCGCAATGGAAAGGCGCAGCCTCTGTCGTCTTCCTGAAGCACGCCGTGAAGCTGGCGAACGATCGCGGCTATCGCGTCGTCAACACCGACATCACCATCCTTGCTGAGCGCCCCAAAGTCTCCCCCCACCGCGAAGCAATGCGGCGAGCTACCGCCGAAGCGCTTGGCGTCGCGCTCGACGCCGTCAGCATCAAGGCCACCACCACCGAAAAACTTGGCTTCGTCGGCCGCGAAGAAGGCATCGCCGCACAGGCCACGGTGCTGCTCAGCCGTTAGCCCCACTAGCGACCGGAGGACCGCCCATGTTCGACGAACATCTCCTCAACCTCGCCCGCCTCACGCTGGACGAGGCTCAGCAGCGCCGGGTGAAGATCGCGACAGCCGAAAGTTGCACCGGCGGTCTCATCGCCGCGCTTCTCACCGAAATCCCCGGCTCGTCCGCCACGGTGGAGCGCGGCTTCATCGTCTATTCCAATCGCGCCAAGGAAGAGATGCTGGGCGTCCCCGGCGACCTGATCGCGGACGCAGGCGCCGTATCCGAACCCGTCGCCCGCATGATGGCGGAAGGCGCCCTAAGGGAATCCCGGGCAAACCTCGCGGTGGCGGTTACGGGAGTCGCCGGCCCCGGCGGCGGCACCGCGATGAAGCCGGTGGGCCTCGTCCACCTCGCCGTCGCCCGTGAAAACAAGCCGGTATTTCATCAGGTCATGCGCTTTGGCGACGCTGGCCGCCACGAAGTCCGCCGCCAGACAATCATCGCCGCTCTGGATATGGTGCGGACGATGATCGGCTGACTTTCATCTAAAGTTTTCTCGCCCGCATCCGTTTCCCGCTTTCCCGTCCTCTGGCATATTGTAAGCAGCTCAGGAGTGCGGGCCATGTTGAAGCTGACGGCAGCGGCGGGTCTGGCGGCCATGATGGTCGCCGCAGTTATTCTCTCCGACGAGCGTGTGGCCGACCGCGCAGGTCTGGTCGGCGGCGCCGCCGCCACCGTGACGGCTGCGATGCGCCACTTCAGCCTCGACCCCTCCGTGCACGGCGTCAGCACCCAGGCTTTCGGCGGCGGCATGGCTTACAACCAGTACGCCGCACCCTGAACGATCCCGCCTCCCCGCCAGCGTGAAGAAATCGCAATCTCCGCGCCCGCACAAAGCGCCAGCCCCGCCCTCTTTTCGTCATGAACGCAGCGCGATCTGCGTTGGCGCGCAGCAATAAAAATCTCCCCGAAACGCAGCCGCCGCGCAGATAACAAGGAGACGAACCATGAGGTTCGCGGATCTGATCGTCGCCGGTTCCGCGGCGCTTCTCGCCGTCGCTTGCATGTCGACCACGCTGGAGCCAGACACAGGCGCCGTCCGCACCACGGATACCGACTGCGCCGTGATCGCGGCCATCGCGAAAGAGCATTTCCGCTTCGGCGCCGGGAACCCGCCGCTCCCTCTGAAAGCATCCGGCGAAACCGGCTGGAAGCCCAACTGCGACTGGGCCGCCTACGGCCTGTCCTTCCCTGCCTATGTTGAACCGCCGCCCAACACTGACCCGCGTGAACGCATGCGCTATGTCGAGTTCGGCAAGCCCGCCTATGACGGCGAAGGCGCGCACGTGCAGACCTCCATCGTCCACGGCCCGCTCGCCGGCATGGGCTATCTCTGCCGCCTCCGGTCCGGCGTCGCCGGCTGGACGGTGGATCGCTGCGACAACGCCTGGGTCTCTTAAGAGACCTTGGCGTACCGCCGTCCCGCTTCCTCGACAAACGCATCGATGATGCGCGTCACCGCATAATCGCGGTTCGCATCGGCCAGCGCCTGCAACACGAAATTGCGGAACACGAAATCGATCATGAAGTCCACGCGCGACCCGCCAGGCGCCGCCGTGAACCGCCAGGTGTTCTTCAGCCGCCTGAACGGACCGCGCACCAGCGTCACATCGATCGACAGCTCGGCCCGCCGCGCATCGATGTCGGTGACGAAGCTTTCGGTGAAGGTCATGAAGCCCACCTCGGCCTCCGCCCTACCCTGCCACCGCCCTTCGCTGTCCCGGTCTTCCAGCAGGCGCAGCGTGCGTATCCATTTGATGAAGTCGGGATAGCGTCCGACATCGGAGACCAGTTCAAACAGATCCTCCGGCCGGTAAGGCAGATCAAGCGACTTGCGAAGATAGGTCACGTCGCGCGTCAGCCCCGGCCCGAAGTCTTGGCCAGCAACGCTTCCCGCGCCGCCCGCATCCGCGCGAAGTCCTCGCCCGCGTGATACGACGATCGCGTCAGCGGGCTCGCCGACACCATCAGGAAGCCCTTCGCCCGCGCCACCGTCTCCAGCGACTGGAACTCGTCCGGCGGCACAAAGCGATCCACCGCCGCATGCTTGCGCGTCGGTTGCAGGTACTGGCCGATGGTCAGGAAATCGACGCCCGCCGCGCGCATATCGTCCATCACCTGCAAAACTTCCTCGAATGCTTCGCCCAGCCCCACCATCAGGCCGGACTTGGTGAACTGCGAAGGATCGCGCTCCTTCACCCGCTCCAGCAGACGCAGCGACGTGTAATACCGCGACCCCGGACGGATCGTCAGATACAGCCGCGGCACGGTCTCAAGGTTGTGGTTGAACACATCCGGCTTGGCGTCGATCACGATGTCCGCAGCCTTGCCCTTGCGCAGGAAATCCGGCGTCAGGATCTCGATGGTGGCTTTCGGCGCCGCCTCGCGGATGGCGCGGATCGTCGCCGCAAAGTGCGCGGCCCCGCCATCCTCCAGATCGTCCCGGTCAACGGAGGTGATGACGACGTGCTCCAGCCCCATGGTCGCGACGGCGTCGCCTACCCGGCGCGGCTCGTCCGCATCCAGCGGCCCCGGCAATCCCGTGCGGACATTGCAGAACGAGCAGGCGCGCGTGCACGTGTCGCCCATGATCATCATGGTGGCGTGCTTCTTGGTCCAGCACTCGCCGATATTGGGGCAGCCCGCTTCCTCGCACACCGTATGCAGGCGCGCTTCCTTCACGATGCGGCGGGTTTCCTGATAGCCCTCGCTCGTCGGCGCCTTCACGCGAATCCATGACGGCTTCTTCGCCACCGGCGTATCCGGGCGGCTGGCCTTCTCAGGATGGCGCGGCCGCTCCTGTTCCGGAGGGCCCTTTCTGTCGATCAGCGTGGTCATTTCGCCTGTTAACCCGAATTGTGCGTTTGCGAAATCGCCTGTTTGCCAACAGGAACACGACTCCTGGAGCGCGCGTTTGTGCTTTGCGTGCCACGGGGTATATTAAAACAAAGATATATAAGTCCCGGGGGTGGGCGCGAGGGAGGTAAACTATGGCGTCGGTGCGCTCCGCCTACGACCCGAAGGTTGCGAATACCTCTGTTTTCCAGGCCCTGCTTGCGGCCCGCTCCGAATATGGGGGCAAGAAGGTCGCAATTCACGATGCCGATGATCGCCAGCTGACCTATGACGACATCGTCCGCGCCTCGTTCGCCCTTGGCGCCGCCCTGAAGACCGGCACGAAACGCGGCGAAGCTGTTGGCGTGATGCTTCCAACGGGCGCCGGCGCGGTCATCACCTTCTTCGCGCTCAACGCCTATGGCCGTGTCCCGGCCATGCTCAACTTCACGGCCGGCCCCCGCAACATCAAGGCGGCGCTGGCGGCCGCGAAGGTGACGCACATCATCACCGCCCATGCCTTCATCCAGAAGGGCGAACTCCAGCCGCTCGTCGATGCGCTGAAGGGCGACGCCGAATTCATCTACCTCGAAGACGTCCGCTCGGCGCTGAACGCCGGGCACAAGGCCGCCGGCGCGCTCGGCCCCGTCATTCCCTGGGCGTTCAAACATTCCTCCAACCCCAAAGACCCGGCGGTGATCCTCTTCACCTCCGGCACCGAAGGCGACCCGAAGGGCGTCGTGCTCAGCCACCGCAATGTCGTCGCCAATGTTCACCAGGTTCTCGCCCACGTGCCCGAAGCGCTGACGCCTGAAGACGTGCTGTTCAACCCGCTGCCCACCTTTCACTGCTTCGGCCTCACGGCGGGCGCCCTCCTGCCGCTGCTGGGCGGCATGAAGTCGGTGCTTTACCCCACGCCGCTGCACGTGAAGATCATCCCCAAGCGCGTGGAGGACACCGGCGCGACGATCCTCTTCGCCACCGACACCTTCCTGAACCAGTACATGCGCGCCTGCGCCGGCGATGAACTCGGCAAGCTCCGCTACGCCGTCTGCGGCGCCGAGCGCGTGCGCGACGAAACCCGCCAGCTTGTCCGCAAACGCTTCAACGTCGAACTGCTCGAAGGCTATGGCGCCACCGAAGCCGCGCCCGTCATCGCTGTGAACCAGCCCGGCAAGAACCGCCCCGGCACTGTTGGCCGCCCCCTGCCCGGCATGGAGCTGAAGTTCGAGGAAGTCCCCGGCATTCACAATGGCGGCCGCATGCTCGCGAAAGGACCCAACGTGATGTCGGGCTACCTCTCTCCCAGCGATCCCGGCGTCCTCCAGAAGCTGCCCGAAGGCTGGCACGACACCGGCGACGTGGTCAGCCAGGATGAAGACGGCTGCCTCACCATTCGCGGCCGCCTGAAGCGCTTCGCCAAGATCGGCGGCGAGATGGTTTCACTGGCGGTGGTCGAGAACTGCGCCGCCTCCGTCTGGCGCGACTATGACCACGCCGCCGCCGTCCTGCCCGACAAGCGCAAGGGCGAAGTCGTCGTCCTCCTCACCACCTACGCCAGCGCCGACCGGACAGAACTGATGCGCTGGGCCCAGGACCACGGCGTCAACGAACTCAGCCTGCCCCGCAAAATCTACCACGTCCCCGCCATCCCGGTCCTCGGCACAGGCAAGATGGACATCGGCGCGGTGCAGAAACTGGCGAAAGAACTCGCCGAAGCCTCCGAAATCCAGGCGGCGGAATAATTTAGAACTCAAGAATCAGCGGGCTGCCCGGGACGATATAGAAATTCTCCGGAGGACGCGACGCTGTTGCGTGGCCAACATGCCATTCGCCACAGCCGCTTCATGCCCCGCCCCGCACGCTCGGAATAGCGCCAATTCCTAAGTTCGGTTAATATTTGCCCGGATCGCAAGGCCTGTCACGCTCACACTGGAACTTATCTCGCGCCGGACGTGAGCCCCACATTGCCGCCACCCGCCTCACGCGGATAATTCCCGCGTTTGATGGAATAACTCTAATTCCTAAGATTGCTTAATAATTGACCGCGCCCACCCGTCTCCGTGGATGGGCTATCGAGGCGGTGAGACGGCGAGGGCCGCCGCCGGCAACCCGGTCAACCGAAGGACAGATTGGAACCTCCGAGTTTTCTTCCCCAACCAATTCAACCCCTTCGCCACGAACCCCGCAGAAAAAACGCCGGATAACCCCTCATTTCTCCGGCGGAGACTCCAACAGCCCCATACTGGCCTCGCCCTGATGGAGGGAGGTCGCGAAATGCATACGCGTCTTT
>CAZJZQ010000035.1:0-26424 GCA_964550535.1 uncultured Rhizobium sp. | reverse complement strand
TTTGGGGGCGTTCAACTTGTCCTTCGGTTCCATCCCCGCCCGCGGAGTCATTCCCAGGTCGAGCCGGGAATGACTCCGCGAGAGAGAGGGGTATGGGAGAGGGGTTGGGACGTTGTGGCTTGCGGGATGGGGCGGGGTGAACGACAGTCTGGGCGGACGGTTGTTTGGAAGGGTGGATGATGGGTGATCTGGCGGGCGCGGGCGTGGATCGCCGGGCCGTGTTGGCGATGGGAGGCGGAGCAGCGGCGATGGCGGCGGCGGGCTGTGCGAGCGCGGGCGAGACGCCGCCGGCGGCGTTGAAAAGCGTGGATGCGTCCACGCCGGAGCGGGTCTGGGCGCACCAGCATCTGCGCGGCATGGCCAACCTGTTTTTTCCGACCTTCAAGCCCGATCTTGCGGCGCTGGATGAAGAAGGCGTGCGGCGTGATGTGCGCGCGGCTGTGGCGCAGGGGTTTTGCGGCACGATGCCGATGCTGAACTGGACGCGCCCGGATGATCCGCGGTGGGAGGTGCTGCATCGCGCGGTGATCGACGAAGCGCGGGGCAAGCTGCCTGTGCATGGCGTCGCTTCGCTGGAGAATATCGACGCGGACATCGAGCTGATCCGGCGGATCGAGAAGATGGGCGCGGACATGATCCTGCTCGCGCCCTATCATGCGGCGGACATTTCGGCGGAGGATCTGCTGGCGTCGTACAAGCGCCGGATCGCGGCGACGGGGTTGCCGGTGATCCTGTATGCGGCCACGGGCGCGAAGCGGAATTTTCCGCATCTGGGGCCGAGCGGTCAGCCGTTGGACGTGTTCGATCGTCTTGCCGATCTGCCGAATGTGGTGGCGATGAAGATTTCGCAGCCGATCACGCTGACCTCGACAATGCAGATGTGCGACGTGGTGGCGGACCGCCTGCTGGTGGCGCCGGTGAATCTGGATTTCGCGCCCGCGCTGTCGCGCCTCTATCCGATCCAGTGGAGCGGGCAGTGGAATGCGGAAGCGGTGCAGACGCCGGACAATCAGCTCGGCAACAAGCTGCTGGCGGCCTGCGCGGCGGGCGATACGGCGCGCATTGATGCGGCGGCGCGCGAGATACAGGCGGTGCATGACGCATTCTATAATTTGCAGGCGTCGGTGATCCGTTCGGGCGCGCACCCGGTGCAGCACAACAAATACTATTCGTGGCTGGGCGGCGGGAATGGCGGGATTCTGCCGAACGATCCTCATGCGCCGGCGGGTGCGGTTCCGGTTCTGGATGCGGGCGAGCGCAAAAAGCTGCGCGCGGCGTTCAAGGCGTCGGGGCTCGTGCCTACGGACGCGCCGGAAGAGCAGTTCGTTGTGGGCCGCGCGGCGTGGGAACGTGGCGCGCGCGTGAAGGATATGGCAGGGCTGCCGAATTATCGGGTGTGAGGGATGTGGCGGCAGGCGGGGCCTGCCCCCTCCGCCTGACGCGCAAGAGCGCGGACTTATGTATCAACTGCACCATCGCCGCCCGCTGATTTTCTGATCGCCCGGGGCCATGTTCCGGGGCATGAGCACAGACGGAATAGACGCGCTTCTGAGAAAGCGTGAGGAGCTAGCGGCTCAGGTCGCTGGCATCCAGTCTTCAATTTTCCACATCGATCAGGCATTGGCCTTGATTGGCTACGGCAAGGCCCGTGTGGCCCGCCGGTTCGCCAATGGCGAGCTTATCGCCCTGATTGGAGAAGCGGAGCGAGCGGGCCACCAGACGCCCACGCGGATCGCGCAATACATCATGGCGGCGAAGGGCTGGGATAGCTCAGACGACAAGCTGGCGAAGCGCATCCTGTTCAGCGTGAAGGACTGCCGGAAGCGGATGAACGCCAGAGCATAGGCGAAACGGGCCAGCCTCAATCGGCCGCAACCACACCATTCCTTAAGCGTTATCCAGCACGGAGGATCACATGATCCGAGACGATCTCACGCGCGCTATTGATTGGGCCAACGAACGGCTCCGCTCAGGGGCGGAGCCGCCGTGGGCGTACTATCGGCTAATGCAGCTTAAAGAGGCCGCATCCGAGCTGATTGCAGGAATGAACGTGGCTATGCAGCCCACGGATGGTTCACCTGAATCGGACGGACTTCCGGCCAGCGCTCCCCAACAAGCGGCGGATATTGTTCCGCTAGATAGCGCTCGACGCCTTCGGCATACAGGGGAGATACCTCTGCCCACGTGACGTATAAACGTCCGTAGCGTGCGTAGGCGTTGACCTCGGCATCCCGTTTGTGTTGCCCAACGCGATTTGCGATATGGCCTTTGCCCGTACGAACCACGCGCGATGGCTGCCCGGCGTGCCAGATCGTATAAACGCCGAACGTGGTGACGTTGGAAAGATCAACAATGTCCAGCGGCAACCAAGCGCCAGATATGTTCTTAATCCAGTGAACAGTGAGCATGGGTTATCATCTCCTTGGACCCAAGGTAGTGCGCGCCCCTGCTGTGGGAATCGTCGCCGATTCTTCGGAAAAGTGGAGTCCCGAAATTCGATAAAATCTAGCCCGCCGAACGCTGCCAGTAGCCCTTGAACACGCGCGAGACAGGCGCGGCCATGGCATTGCGAACCAGCCGGTAGGTCAGGCCACCGTTCGACGTGGTGCGGTGATCTTCCAGCCAAGCGGCGTGCGTCGCGTACTGGTGGAGGTACTTGGGCGAAACGAAGTGGTGCTGGCCGCGCACCATGCGGCGCAGGCGGCTGAAGTAGCTTTCCGCGCCGTTCGTGTGGGCGCCGTCCAGCGAGTAGGCCTTGCGGTGATCGATGCGGCGCAGCGGGAACAGGCGGCCCAGAGCATCCCAATGGCGGGCTTCGTCGGCGTGCAGGGTCGCGCCCGGCTGAACCGTCTTCGCGACCAGAGCGACGCCCTCGGCTTCTGAGTGCGTAACGAATGTCAGGGTGCGGCCCTTGCGGGCGCGGATCGCGACGACGACACGGCGCTTGCCGGTCTGGTTCTCGGCAAGGCGGCGGTCAATGCGATCCTTCGCTTCGTTGGCCGGGCGGATATGGCCGCCGAAGTAAGCGCCATCGACTTCCACTTCGCCGCCAACGGTCAGGCCCTCAACCTCATCCTGCATGGCTTCGCGCAGCTTGTGCGACATGACCCAAGCCGTTTTGTATTGAACGCCCATTTCACGGCTGAACTGGACGGCGCTGCGGCCCTTGGAGCCGTTCACGAACAGGCAGATCGCGGCCAGCAGATCGACGAAGCGCAGCTTGTGGCTGGCAAAGATCGTGCGCGACGTGACGCTGAACTGGAAATGGCAGGCCTTGCACTTGAACCGGCGGCGCGTGGTGATGCGGTAGGCCTCGCAGCAGCCGCAGTCCGGGCAAACAGCTTCCCCGCCCGTCTCCGGCCAGCGGAGCTTGCAGAACGTCTCATAGGCCGCGTCCTCACCAGCGCTGTAGATCGCCTTGAGGCTCAGCGTGCGGGCGGCGGCGGAGAGGAGAAAGTGTTGGGTCATTTGTCATCAAATCCGGTGATGTTCTTCACCTGATATGCTGACTTGTATCACCGAAGTCAAGGATATATATCATCAAAAGCGATGATATTTTAGGAGCCCCTTGAATGGCCGCGAAAGACGACCCCGCTACCGTCGAGTTCGAGACTCGCGCGAAAAACCTCCTTAAAGGGGAGTTGAAGCGTAGGGGGGTCAGCTATGCGCAGTTGGTCGAAAAGCTCGCGCCGCTCGGGGTCCACGAAACAGAACGCAATCTGGCGAACAAGCTCAGCCGGGGCGGCTTCTCTGCTGCGTTCATGCTGCAATGTCTAAGCGCGGTCGGGGCCTCTACATTGCACTTGGACTAGCTGCGCTCGTCGCCTTTGGCGGCGGCACCGGCCTAGTTGCTGGGTATCGTCTGCAACACCACCAGGAGCGCCGAGACACAAGCGAAGCCAATCAGCAGGACGCTCGCGTAGATGCGAAGCGGACGTGTTCCGTCCGGTACATCACGCCAGCGCTCGTCGATGAGTGCGTCAGCGAGATAGTAGACGCCCGCCAAGCTGAACAGCGCAACGAGTATGACCTGAAGGCTCAGCAAGAGATGGCCGAATGGGCCTTTGCTGTCTTCCTGACGACTTTCTTCGGATTGTTCATCAGCGGGGGCGGGCTGTGGGCTCTGGTTTGGACCTTTCGCGAGCAGCGCAGACTGACGCAGAACGCCTCCCGCGCGTCTTTGCAGGTCGAAAGAATTGTCATTCACCCATCTAGCCAAGGCTGCTTCTGGATATTCTTCGAGGTGAGAAATCACGGGGACACCTCCGCCTTCGATATCTACGCCAAAGGGGAGCTGCACTTTTCCCCTGGCATCAATGACATCGGCGGCGCGCTCGATGCCGAAGCGCGTGAGACTTTCGTTTCTCGAGAGCTTGAGCAGATTCCGCGTGGCGAAAACGGTGAGCTCAGGTACCTGTCCGAAGACGCTGAGAGCTTTCTCAAACTTCCGGTCGATGCTGGGCGAAATCCTTACATAGGAACCGAGCACAGCGCTCCCCCCGAGATTTTTATCAAGGGCGTCGTCGCTTTCACCGACATCTTCGAGCAAAAGCGAGAATTGCGATTCCACTTGAAGATGTTGGAGATGCGACCGGGAGGCGATTTTCCCTTCGTCCCATTGGGAACCGGCTATCGCGGAGGCTAGCGCGCCCAGCGCCGCCGCGATCACGCTAGCGCCCCGGGCTGGTGCAGTTGATACATAAGTCCGCAAGAGCGCGTCATCCACCTCCCCCACGCTTCGCATGGGGGAGGAAAGGGCCTGCGGCTTGTGCCCTCAGGCTTTCGTTTTCTGTTTTGATTTGTCGTAGGCGCCGAGGCCGGGTTTGAAGGTCTTGTCGTCGATGAACTGTTTGATGCCTTCCTTGCGGCCGTCATTGTCGTAGGAGTTGGCGGCCTCCTGCGCGCGGACGAGATAGTCCTCGGCGTTGTCGTAGGTCATTTCCTTGACGCGGCGCACGGCGTCCTTGGCGGCTTTCAGCGTGGTCCAGTTCTTTTCGAGCAGGGTGTTGGCGAGTTCGGTGACGCGCGCCTCAAGCTGGGCGCGCGGGACGGACTCGTTCACGAGGCGGTATTTCGCGGCGGTCTGGCCGTCCATCATCTCGCCGGTGAGCGAGTAGTACATCGCGTCGCGCAGGCTCATCAGGTCGACCACCACTTTCGTGGCGCCGCCGCCGGGGAGGATGCCCCAGTTGATTTCGGAAAGGCCGAAGCGCGCTTCGTCGGCGCAGATGGCGAGGTCGCAGGCGTAGAGCGGGCCGTAGCCGCCGCCGAAGCACCAGCCATTGACCATGGCGATGGTGGTCTTCTGGTACCAGCGCAGGCGGCGCCACCAGCCATAGCTTTCACGTTGGGCCTGACGCGTGGCGCCGAGACCTTTTTCTTCGGTCTCGCGGAAGTACTCTTTCAGATCCATGCCGGCCGACCAGCTGTCGCCTTCGCCGGTGAGGACGAGGACGCCGACATCGTCGCGGTATTCCAGTTCGTCCAGCACTTCCATCATGCGGCGGTTGAGCCTGGGGCTCATGCAGTTGCGTTTTTCGGGGCGGTTGAACTTCACCCAGGCGATGCCGTCCTTCACGGTAAACGCGACGGTGTCCTTTTCAGCGCGCTCCGGTTTCGCGGGCGCGGAGACGGTTTTCGCGGCGGCGGCCTTTCCGGCGGCGGATTGGGCGGGGGCGGCGGTTTTACGCGTGCTCAAGCGAAGTCTCCTCGGTGCGGCCGCAAGGCGGCAGCCTGTCCATCTGTCAAGATAGTTATAAGATATAATGAATTTATGCAAGGGGATTTTGGGGCTGGCCGGCCCCCTTCCTCTCGCGCCCTGAAGGGCGCGATCCGCCTCCCCCACGCTGCGCATGGGGGAGGAAAGCGGCGGTGTTAACCCCACACCTCGTCCGCGACTTTCACGGCGAGTTCGAGTTTGCGCCACTGTTCGTCTTCGGCAAGCGTGTTTCCCTCTTCGGTGGAGGCGAAGCCGCATTGAGGGGAAAGGCAGAGCTGTTCGATCGGCGCGAATTTCGCGGCTTCGTCAATGCGGCGCTTCAGGTCGTCCTTCTGCTCCATTGTGCCAGTCTTGGACGTGATGAGGCCAAGCACCACGGATTTGCCCTTGGGCAGGAAGCGCAGGGGCTCGAAGCCGCCGGCGCGATCGGTGTCCCACTCCATGAAATAGCCGTCGACATTGACGCGGTTGAACAGCGCGTCGGCCACAGGCTCGTAGCCGCCCGAGGCGATGAAGGTGGAGCGGAAATTGCCGCGGCAGAGGTGCATGGTGATGCGCATGTCTTTGGGCTTCTGCGCGACGGCGGCGTTGATCATGCCGATATTGTGCTCAAGCTGATCGTCCGGGTCGTCGCCGCGGTCCTTCAGCATCTTGCGCTGGTCCTTGTCGCACAGATAGGCGAAGGAGACGTCGTCGAGCTGGAGATAGCGGCAGCCCGCATCGCCAAAGGCTTTCACGGCCTTGCCGTAGGCGGCGCCCATGTCGGCGTAGTAGTTTTCGAGATCGGCATAGACGCCGTCCGCGAACATTTCGCGGCCCATACGGTAGTAGAGCATGGAGGGCGATGGGATGGTCATCTTCGGTTCGCCCTTCGCGACGCTTTTCAGATAGCGGAAGTGGCTGAGCATGGGATGATCGGAGAAGCCGATGCGGCCGGTGACGCGCATGTGCTTGGGCCGGGTCTGCACGCCCTTGAACTGGATGCCTTCGCCGGCCTGTCCCCACCAGCTTTCGACGCCGTCGAGGTGTTCGAGGAAATCATAATGCCAGAAGGCGCGGCGGAACTCGCCGTCGGTGGCGTCCTTGAGGCCGATGGATTCCTGCTTGCGGACGATCTTTTCGATCTCGTCGTCCTCGATCTCGCGCAGGGCTTCGCCGCCGATGGTTCCGGCTTCCCTCTGCTCGCGGGCGTTTTTCAGCCGGGCGGTGCGCAGGAGACTGCCGACATGATCCGCACGGAATGGCGCCTGGCCTTGCTGCATGACTAAATCCTCCCGGTTGCCGTTCTGCCGGCGGCTGCGCTAAAGATATGACGCATAATGAATAGGCTGGGCCGCAACGCAAGGATATCTGCGCGAGGCTCGTGTCCGAAGGCGGCGACTGGAGCAGGCATGACGTCTTTGCGCATCATGATGGTTGGCGACCTGGTGCTCGACGAGCCGGATGCGGACCGGTTCTTTGATCTCGCCCGGCCGGTGCTGAGCGGGGCGGATGTGCTGGCGGGGCATGTCGAGGTGCCGCACACGCGGCGGGGCGTGGAATCGGTGGGCGATGTTCCCGCGCCTGCGTCGGATCCGGACAATCTGGCGGCGCTGGAGCGGGCGGGATTCGGGCTGGCGTCGCTGGCGGGGAACCATATCCATGACCGGGGCGCGGACGGGATCGCCGACACCATCGCGACGCTGGCGCAGCATGGCGTGGCGAGCGCGGGGGCGGGGGCGGACATTGCGGCGGCGCGCAAGCCTGCGCTGATCGAGGCGAAAGGCCGGCGCATTGCGATGCTGAGCTATAATTGCGTGGGGCCGAAGGAAGGCTGGGCCACGGCGACGCGGGCGGGCTGCGCGCATGTGCGGGTGATCTCGCACTATGAGATGGAGAACGCCAATCCGGGCGGGCCGCCGGAAGTCTATACCTTCCCGACGCCCGATACGCTGGAGGCGATGCAGGCGGATGTGGAGCAGGCGCGCCGCGATGCGGACATCGTGATCGTGAACCTGCACAAGGGCGTGGTGCATACGCCCGCGAAGATCGCCATGTATGAGCGGCCGGTGGCGCGGGCGGCGATCGATGCGGGCGCGGATATTGTGTGCGGGCATCACGCGCACATCCTGCGCGGGATCGAGATCTGGCGGGGCAAGCCGATCTATCACGGGCTGGGCAATTTCGTGACGGTGACGCGGGCGCTGTCGGTGGAAGGCAATGAGAGCCCGGCGCGCAAGGCGTGGGCGATCAAACGGAAAGAGGTGTTCGGGTTCGAGCCTTTGCCGGATTATCCGCTGTATCCGTTCCACCCCGAGGCGCGCAACGCGATGATCGCGACGTGCGACATAGATGATGCGGGCAATGTTTCGGCGGGGTTCATCCCGTGCTGGATGACGCCTGCGGGCGCGCCGCAGCCGCTGGGCGATGACGCGGCGGGGCGGGCGGTGGCGCAATATGTCGAGGACATTTCGCGTAAGGCCGGGCTGAAGACGCGCTTCGACTGGGACAATGGGCAGGTGCGGGCGGCGAGTTGATCGCGTTCTTGTCGTCTCCGCTTTGTCTGTCCCGGGCATTGACGCGGGCGCGGCTATGCGGTCAGATATGTGGAATACTGAATAATTTGGATTATGAATCAATTGGCGATGGACCAGTTGATCCGGGAGCGGAACAGGCGGCATGACGGGCGCTTCACCCTTGCGCGGTTTCGATACATTGCGGATAGACGCGCTGTGGCCGCATGGCGAAGCGCGCGCGCGCGCGCATGCGGCGCAGGGCGGAGAGGTGTGCGGATACATGACGCCTGCGGCTCCGGTGGAGCTGATGACGGCGGCGGGCTTTGCGCCGCTGCTGCTGGGCGCGGGCGATGTGCGCGAGGCGCCGCTGGCCGGGCGCTATATGGAAAGCCTGTTCGATCCGCAGGTGCGGGGCGTGTTTGAACGCCTGTTGCGCGGGGATTTCGATTACCTGTCGGCGATCGTCCTGCCGCGCGCGAACGATAGCGTGCACCGGCTTTACTATTATCTCTGCGAATTGGCGCGGGCGGGCGAGGCGAAGCTGCCGCCTGTGTTGCTTTTCGATGTTGTGCAGACCCCGGGCGAGGCGAGCGAGGCGTACAGCCTGGAACGCGCCGCGCATTTCTGGGCGGGTTTGCGAGAGTTGGGTGACGGGGGGGCGGGTCACGCGGAGCTGGCGGCGGCGATTGCCGAGTCGAACCAGCGGACGCAAGCGCTGGAGGCGTTTTCGGCGCGGCGGCGCGAGGGCGGTGTATCGGGCGAGGCTGCGCTGACGGCCTTCGCCGCGCCGCGCCTGTTGCCGCATACCGAAGCGCTGGAGGTGATTGCGGCTGCGGGCGCCGGAGCGCCGGGCGCTGGCAAGGCGGTGCGCGTGGTGGTTGCGGGAAGTCCGCATGACGATGCGGGTCTGCATGGTGCGATCGAAGGCCTCGGCGGCGTTGTCGTCGGCGATTTCCATCTGTCGGGCGAGCAGTCGGCGGGCGCGCTGATCGATACGGGCGGCGATCCGCTGGCGGCGATTGCGCGGCGGTACCGGCATGGGGTTGCGGGTTCGCGCAGCTTTGATGATCCGGCGCAGGGGATCGCGGCGTTCGCGAAAGCGGCGCGGGCGGATGCGGTGGTGTTCTCGTTCTTCCCGACCGAAGAAGCGCTGACATGGGACTATCCCGGGCAGAAAGCCGCGCTGGAGGCGATGGGCGTGAAGACGCTGCGCCTGTCCGATCAGACGCGTCCGTTCGATGGCGCGGCGGCGCGGGACGGGATCGCGCGGCTGATTGCGGATGTGAAGGGGAGCGCGGCATGACGGCGGCGCTTCTCGATGGCGTGCGGGTTGTGGAGATCGCAGGTGCGCGCGGCGCGGATGCGGGCCGGTATCTCGCCAGCCTGGGCGCCGATGTGGTGTGCGTGGGCGAGCCGCGCAGCGCGGCGGTGGATCTGGGCAAGCGGTTCGCTGCGGCGGCGCGGCTGGATGCGCTGCTGTCGGACGCCGACATTGTGATCGGTTGCGAACCGGAAGATTTCAGGGGGGGCGGGCGGCTGGACCGGGCGCGGCTGGACGGGATGAATCCCCGTCTGGTGTCGGTGAGCCTGACGGCGTTCGGCGTTGAGGGGCCGTATGCGGGCCACGCCGGGCCGGAGATTGTCGTCTCCGCGATGGGCGGCGCGCTGGGCGTGACCGGCTATGACGACCGGCCTCCGGTGAAGGAGGCGCTCGATGCGTGCGGCTTCCATGCCGAGATGATGGCGGCGGCGGGCGCGATGATGGCGCTGAACGCGGTCGAGCAGGGCGCGGCGGGGCAGCATGTCGATATCTCCGTGCATGAAGTTGCCGCGAGCCGCATGACGAGCGGGATACTGGCGTGGCAGTTCGATCATCGGCTGCTGGAGCGCACGGGCGCGGCGCTGAGCTATGGCAAGGCGCGCGTGCGGTGCGTGTGGGATCTGAAGGATGGTGCGGTTTTCCACTCGCTGATGACGGGCCGCTTTGGCGCGCCGGCGAATGCGGCGTTGTCGGCGTGGATGACGGAAGCCGGGTTCGACAATCCGATGAAGGATGTCGACTGGGTGAAGTATGATCGCAGCGCGCTGGACGCGGAGACGCGCGCGGTGTGGGAAGCGACGATGGATGCTTTCTTCCAGTCCGTCTCGAAGGACGAGATGCGCGTGGATGGGCGGCGGCGCGGGATCAATGCCTGCGTCGTGAACGAGCCGCTGGACGTGCTGGCGGATGCGCAACTGGCGGCGCGGGATTTCTGGGCGGACGCGGATGGCGTGAAAGCGCCGGGGCGGTTTGTCCGGGTTGTTGAAAACTCTTCCCCCGCAGAGCGGGGGAAGTACGGCGAAGCCGGGATGGGGGGGCTTCCCCCGCAAGCGGTGGCGGGCTCGCTCGCGGGCGTGCGCGTGCTGGATTTTTCGTGGGCGCTTGTCGGGTCGATCACGACCAAGCTGTTGGCGGATCATGGAGCTGAGGTTGTGAAGGTGGAGTCGGCCAGCCGGCCTTGCCTGTCGCGCATCGATGTTCAGGTGAGGGCGTCCAAGCGCGGGAGTTTCGATGACAAGCCGTGGTTCATCCACATGAACACCGGCAAGCAGAGTCTGCGGTTGAACATGAAGCATCCGGCGGCGCGGGAGGTGATCGATCCGCTGCTCGACTGGGCGGACGTGGTGGTCGAGAATTTCTCGCCGGGCACGATGGCGTCGCTGGGGCTGGACTACGCCACGCTGTCGAAGCGGCGGCCGGACATCATCATGGTGAGCGGCAGCGTGTTCGGGCAGACGGGGCCGCTGGCGAAGGAGTGGGGTGTCGATGGCACGGGCGCCGCGCTCTCCGGGCGGCTGGCGCTGACAGGGTGGCCGGACCGCACGCCGATCTCACCCAGCTCAGTGCCTTATGGCGATGTGGTTCTGCCGCCTGTCATGGCTGCTGCGGCGGTCGCGGCGTTGAGCCATCGCCGCAAGACGGGCAAGGGCGCGCATATCGACGCCAGCATGTATGAGGTCTGCGTGCAGCAGATGGCTCCGGCCATCCATGCGGCGCAGACCGGGCCCTCGCCGGTGCGTGCGGGCAATGTGGATGACGGCGCGGTTCTGCAGGGCGTGTTCCTCGCGGGCAGCCACTGGCTGGCGGTGCGTGTCGAGGATGAAGCGGCGTGGGAGCGGTTGGGCAGGCTGGTCGGCGGCGAGTGGGCGGGACCGGCGGACATGCTGTCGGCGGCGAGGCGGCGCGAGACCGAAGCGCATATCCGGTTCTGGCTGGAGCATCATGAGCCGTGGGATGCGATGGCTTTGTTGCAGGGCGCCGGGATTGCGGCGGGCGTTGTTCAGACGGCGGCGGACATTGTGGATCGCGACCCGCAACTGAAGCTGCGCGGGATGCTGGCGGATGCTGATAATCCTGTGCTGGGGCGGTTCGCGCATCAGGGCTCGCCCGTGCATCTGGCGCGGACGCCCGCGACGATCCGCACGGCGCCGGCTTTGGGGGAACATACGGATGCGATCTGCACGCGGATTGCGGGGATGACGCCGGAGCGCGTCGCTGCGCTGCGCGCGGACGGACTTTTCGAGTAGGACACGTCATGGCTGAAGCCGGTTCACCCATTTCAGAAGCCAAGGGCGCCCCCAAAGGGCATCGCAGCTCCAAGGTGCTGAACTGCACCGGAGACGCGACGCGTCATCAGCGTGATTTCGTGAAGGATTTGCAGCGGCGCGTGATCGACAATGGCGAGCCGTTCGCCATCGTGCAGGCGGATACGCCGCACGAGATTTTCCACGCGATGGATATTCCGATCGTCACCAACCAGTGGTGGGCGAGCTATATCGCGGCGAAGCAGCTTTCCATGCGCTATTTCGGCGTGCTGGAGAAGAACGGTTATACGGGATCGACGTGCAAGTATTGCTCGCTGGGGCTGGCGTGCACGCTGGACAATGATCCTGAGACGGCGCCGTGGGGCGGGTTGCCGCGGCCCACGGTTCTGGTGGCGCGGCTGACGTGCGACTGCATCCAGCGTGTGTTCCGGCTGTGGGCGGACAAGCTGGGCTCGCGCTTCTTTCCGCTGGAGGCGCCGGGGTGGGAGCACAAGGACACGCGCTGGTTCGAGCATAACAAGCATGACTGGCGCGAGGTCTATACCGATCACCGCATCGACCTGATGGTGCAGGAGATGAAGGCGCTGATCGCGCTGCTGGAGGAAGAGACCGGCCGCAAGTTCGAGATGGAGAAGCTTCATGCGCTGATGGAATCCATCAATACGCAAGAGGAGATGATGGGCGAGGCGTCCAATCTCGTCACGCGCACGCGGCCTTGCCCGGTGGGGATCGCGGACCAGATGCCGAACGTGATGATCCCGCAATGGCATCGCGGCGATCCGTGGGCGGTGGGACATGCGCGCAAATTCCGCGATGAGGTGGCGCAGCGGGTGAAGGAGGGCGCATCGGTCGCGGCGAACGAGCGCATCCGCCTGATGTGGATCGGCGCGGGGCTGTGGCACGATCCGGGATTCTATAACGCGCTGGAGGAGAAGCACGGCGCGGTGTTTGTGTGGTCGATGTATCTGCCGTTCGCTCATGCGAAATACACGCGCTATGGGCTGGAGGACCCGCTGCGGGCTCTGGCGAGCCGGATTTGCGGCATGAACGAGGTGCTGCACCTGCCGCCATGGATGAACGAGTGGATGGTGAGCGAGGCGAAGGCGTGCGGGATCGACGCGTGCGTCATCCTGCAACCGGAGACGAATCGGCTGTCGGTGAGCGGGACCAAGATCACGCGGAACGCCCTGGAAGCCGCCGGGGTGCCGGTTTTCGAGATCCAGGCGGACATGGTGGACGCCACGAAATGGAGCCACGACCAGATGGTTGGCGCGGTTTCGCAGTTTCTGGTTGATCGGGTCGAAAAGTCGCGCAAGTGAAGCGTACGCGAGCGGAGCAGACATTGGCCAACGACGCCGACGACATCACCAGCACGTCCCGCGCCCTTTCCATGGGGGCGGTCGAGGAGCTTGTCGGCTTCCGGTTCCGCCGTATCCAGAACGAGATGGGCCGCCGGTTCAAGGCGCGGATTTCGCGGGCGGAGATCAACCCCGGCATGTTCAGCGCGCTGGCGCTGATTCGCGCGAATGAAGGGTTGTCGCAATCCGAACTGGCCGCCGAGATCGGCATGGACCGCGCCACCGTGGTGGCGCTGCTTGATGCGCTGGAGGCGAATGGGTGGGCGCGGCGCACGCGCGACCCGGTGGACCGGCGGCGGCACAGCCTGTCAGTGACCGCTGACGGATCGCGCGAGATGGCGCGGCTGGAAAAGATCGCGCGCGAGAACGAAGCGTCGATCCACAAGGCGCTGGGCGTGAAGGGCATGACCGACCTGCGCCGCCTGCTCGACCGGATCGACGAGGTGTTGTCGGCCGAGAGCGATGCGGCGCCGCAGCGCAAGCCTGCGAAAAAATAGCCGCGCTCTGTGCTGCCCGTGATCTGCTGAATTGCAAATTGTTTCTATATAAATCATTATGAGACGAAACCGCGCGATCCGCGCGGCTGCTGAACCGCCGTCAGAGTGGTCAGGCCCAGAGGGCAGGGAGGTCTTGTTGCCGAACGCGCGTTCAGACGCCGCGGACGCCGATGCCGCCAGTGGCGCGCCGCGCGCCCGCGATTCACGGATCGGCTTCCTTCTCATCATTGTTGGATCAGTTGGCGTGTTGGTCACGATGCTGGTCGACTTCGTTGCGGTGCTGGGCCGCCATGCCAACCTGCCGCTGACGGGCTCCATCGAGATGGCGCAGGCGGCGGTGGTGATTCTGGCGTCGTGCTCCATCGCGTTTGCGACGCTGGAGCGGGCTCACGTTGCGGTGGATTTGCTGCACAGCCGGCTGGGCCCCAAGGCGCAGATAATCGTGCTTCGCGTCGCGGCGTTGCTGGGCTTCGGGTTCATGGCGTGCCTGGTGGCCAGCTCTGTGTGGGTGGTCGCCGAAACGTGGCATGACGCCGAACGGACCGAGCTGCTTGAGATTCCGTTGCTGCCGCTGCGGCTGTTGTGGATCGCGTGCGGCTTGGTCGCGGCGGCGGGTTTTGTTGTGCAGGCGGTGCGGCCGCGCGCTGGCGGGGGACACGCATAATGTCGCCCGAGATTCTTTGCGCGTTGGGCTTTGGTGCGGTGATCCTGCTGCTGCTGTTCCGCACGCCGATCGGTGTGGCGCTGGGCCTGGCGGGGTTGGTGGGACTGTGCTTTCTGATCTCGCCGGAAGCAGCGTTCATCAAGTCCGCCGTCGTCTCGTGGGAAATGATTTCCAAGTATGAGCTGGGCGTGCTTCCGCTGTTCCTGTTCATGGCGCACCTCCTGTTCTCCGCCGGGGCGAGCACGCGGTTGTTCGATCTTGCGGCGAAGTTCATGGGGCACAGGCGCGGGGGACTGGCGCTGGCGTCGATCGCGGGATGCGCGGGGTTTGGGTCTATCGCGGGTTCCAGCCTGGCCACCGCGGCGACGATGGGACTCGTGGCGCTGCCCGAGATGCGCAAGGCGGGGTATGCGCCGGGCCTTGCCTCCGCTTCGCTGGCTGCGGGCGGAACGCTGGGCGTGCTGATCCCGCCGTCGGGCGCGCTGATCGTGTTCGGCGTTATCGCGGAGCAATCCATTGGCGAACTGTTCATCGCGGGCGTGATCCCGGGACTGACGCAGGCCATGGTTTATATGGTGGTGATCTGGCTGTTGTGCCTGCGCAATCCGGCGCTGGCGCCGCGCCAGCCGCGTGCGCCGTGGCGCGAACGTATTCCCGCGCTGGCGGCGGCGGGCGACCTGATCGGGTTGATCGTGCTGGTGATCGGCGGGCTGCTGGCCGGATGGTTTTCGCCGACCGAGGCGGCGGCGGTGGGGGCCGTTGGCGCGATGGCGCTTTCAGCGTTCCGCGGCAAGCTGAATCTGGGTTCGCTGAAGATCGCGCTGGTCGAGACGCTGCGCACGGCCGGGTTGATCTATCTCGTCATCATCGGCGCCTTGATCTTCAGCGCGTTTGTCGGCGCGACCGGATTCGCCGACATGGTGGCGAACTGGATGGAAGCGTCGCCGCTGGGCGTGTGGGGCACGATCATTATCATGGCGCTGATCCTGATCGGATTGGGCATGTTTCTGGACGGCATGGGCATCATGCTGCTGACGACGCCGATCTTCCTGCCGATCATTGAAGCGTATGGCCTGTCGGCGATCTGGTTCGGCATCTTCCTGGTGCGCACGGTGGAGATCGGCTTCCTGACGCCGCCTGTCGGGATGAACGTCTATGTCATCCACGGCATTGCGCGGGATATTCCAGTATCGACCATTTATCGCGGTGTCGTGCCGTTCTTCATTTCCGATCTGCTGCACCTTGCGGCGCTGGCGGTGTTTCCGGCGCTGGTGTTGTGGTTGCCCTCGGTTCTGGGAGGATAGGCCATGCGGGCGCATCTGCTTGCCTTTGCCGCGCTGATCGCCGCCGCCGCTGCCTGCCAGGCGCCGCCGGAAGAGGCGGAAGTGGTGCTGACCTATGGTTCGCCATACACGCCGGGCCATCCGTTCAGCCGCGCGGATATCATGTGGATGGACGATGTGGCCGGGCGGTCGGGCGGTCGCATCAAGATCAAGCCCTACTGGGGCGGCGTGCTGCTGTCGTCGGCGGAGTCGATGCTGGAGGTCCGGCATGGCGTTGTCGATATCGGCCTCATTACGCCGATCTATGCGAGGGGCGGGGCGCATACGCTGCGCGTGCAGGCCGGGTTCTATGGCGGCGTGCAGAGTTATGCGGATCAGCTGGCCGTCTATGACTGCCTGACGGCGAACTTTGCCGAGTTCGCCAACGAGACAAAGGGCTTGCAGGTTCTGGCGGTGCAGGGCGGGAATTTTCCGGGCGTGGTGACGCGCGACCGGCCTGTCGGGACGCTGGCGGATTTTGCGGGTCTGCGCCTGCGCGCGCCGACGGAGCTGACGCCGGTGCTGAAGGCTCTGGGCGCGGATCCGGTGAACATGCCGATGGGCGAGGTCTATTCTTCGCTGGCCAAGGGCGTGATCGACGGCGTGGTGGCGCCGGCGGATACGTTGCAGACGCTGCATTTCGACGAGGTGGCGAAGTATTTCTCCGAAGTACGGTTCGCTCGCGGCGCCTATCCCTCGCGCGCCATGTCGGCAAAGACATGGGCGCGGCTGAGCGAGGCGGACCGTGCGATCCTGGAAGCGAGCAGCGAGGTTTGGGATCAGGCGATGCATGATCTGATCACCGAAGCCGACGCGAAGGGTGCGGCGTTCGGCGCCGAAAGGGGGATCATTTTTGTCGATTTCGACGCGGCGGATCAGGCGAAGCTGGACGCGCTGTACAATGATGTGGCGATGAAGGCGGCGGAAGGCTTGCGGCGCGATGACGTTGATGGCGTGCCGATCTATGAACTTGCGCAGGATGTCGTGACGCAGCTGAACGCGGGAACGCCGCCGGAATGTGCGCGCGGCCGGCAATACAGGAGCCAGCCATGAACGGTGCGCTTTCCGGCGTTCGCATCGCGGACTTCAGCCATGTGATGGCGGGGCCGTTTGCATCCCATTTCCTGACGTTGATGGGCGCCGAGACGATCAAGGTGGAGACGCCCGGGCGGGGCGATCCGATGCGCAGCTATGGTCCTGACCGGCGTTATGATGGCATGTCGCCGGCTTTCATCGCGGCCAATTGCGGCAAGCGGTCGATTGCGCTGGACCTGAAGTCGGGGACGGGGCGCGATGCGGCGCGGCGTCTGATCGCATCGTGCGATATCGTGCTGGAGAATTTCCGGCCGGGCGTGATGGCGCGGCTGGGGTTGGGCTACGAGGCGTGCCGCGAGTTGCGGCCGGATGTCATTTTCTGTTCGGTGTCCGGCTATGGACAATCCGGGGACAAGCGCGACTGGCCGGCGATCGACAATATCGTGCAGGCGACGAGCGGGATGACCAGCCTGAATGGCGAGCCGGAGGGCCCGTTCATGCGCGTGGGCTTCCCGGCGGTCGACACCTACACCGGCACGCTGGCGGCGATGGCGATCCTTGGCGCGCTGTATCGCAGGCAGGCGACGGGCAAGGGGCAACATATAGATCTGGCGATGTTCGATGCGTCGCTGGTGTTCATGGCTTCGGCGGCGGTGCCATATCTGGTGACCGGCCAGACGCTGCCACGCACGGGCAACACCGGCTATAGCGGCCAGCCGACGGCGGCGATGTTCACGGGCAGCGACGGGCGCGAAATCTCGCTCGGCGTGGTGCAGCAGGAACAGTATGTGCGGCTGTGCGAGGCGCTGGAGCGGCGCGATCTGTTGAGCGATCCGCGCTTCGCGACTTTGCCGGAACGGATGCGGTATGCGAATGCGCTGCGCGCCGAGTTGCAGGTCGCGTTTGCGGCGCGAACGGGCGAGGAATGGGAGGCGCTGTTGAGCGCCAAGGGCGTTCCTTGCGGGCTGGTGCGGTCGGTGCCGGACGCCTGCGACATGCCGCATCTGGCGGAACGTGGGCTGGTGCGCGAGCTGAATACGCTGGATTTGCCCGAGGGCGGGCACGCGCGCGTGCTGAATGCGGGCTTTGTGTGCGATGAAGACGGGCCCGAGGTGAGGGGCGCTCCGCCGCGCCTGGGCGAGCATACGCGTGCGGTGCTGGGAGAGCTTGGATTCGGCGGGCCCGAGATCGACGCGATGCTGAAGAGCGGCGCGGCTGCTTCCGGTTCCTGATCGCTATTTGGTTCAGCAAAAGAGAACGGGCCGTGGCGGGATGAACGCCACGGCCCGCTTTTTGTCGCCTGCGCAGATGTCCGTCCGGCGGGAGGCGCGGACGGACAGGCTGGCAGTTGACCTCAGAAGTGCTTGCGCAGGGACACGCCGACGACGCGGCCGACGGGGTTCGCCGCTGTCGCATCGAAGCCGCCGCTGCCGTTGAGGTTCGGCGCGATGTTCACATAGGGCGGTTCTTCATCGAACAGGTTGCGGATGTCGAGGCCGACCGTGAAGCCGCCGTCGAGGAACGGCTTGAGCCGGTCCCCGCCGGGCGTGATGGCGATGCCGACATCGACGGTGGCGAAGGCGTCCACGTCCTGGCGCGGCGTGACCTGATCGTTCTCATAGCCGCCGACATAGTTGATCGCGCCGTTGACGCGCCACACATCGTTCGACCATACGGCCATAGTGCGGGCCTTGAAGTCGAGCGGGTTGAAGATGACGTCGAGGCGGTCCAGCAGTTGGCCGTTCGGCGTGATCGAGTAGTCGAACTTGGTCAGGTACGTGCCGTCGAGGCTGAGATTGAGGTCGCCGCCCATGAAGTCCATGGAGTAGGCGGCCTTGAAGTCGAAGCCTTCCATCAGCGAGCGGCCCAGGTTCTGCGTGCGTCCGTCGACGAACAGCGTGACCGGCGAGGGCACGACGCCGCGTGCGACGGTGATGCCTTGTCCGAGGAGCTGCGTCACGCGGTCGGCGGCGTCCGTGCCGCGCAGGATGATGCCGGTGCCGGCGAACTGCGCCTCGTCGCTCAGCAGGGTGAGATTGCTGAGATACGCGGCGATCTGGCCTTCATATTCGATATCGAAATAGGTGAGGCCGAACGTGGCGCCGGGAACGGCCGAGGGCTGCCACTCGAAACCGATGGTGGTGGTTTCGGCTTCCTCCGGCCGGAGTGCGGTATTGCCGCCGGACAGGGCGACGCCCTGCACGATGGCGCCGCCGAGCGTCGGGTCTGAATAGCCCTGCACGAACAGGTTGCTGGAGTTGCCGTACAGCTCCGCGAAGATCGGCGCGCGGAGGGAGGTGCCCCAGCTGCCGCGGAAGGTGAGGTCGTCGATGGGCGACCAGTTCAGGCCGACCTTCGGGTTCTCGGTCTTGCCGACATCGCTGTAGTCGTCGATGCGGCCCGCGACGTTGATTTCGAGGCGTTTCAGGCCGGGCAGGGCATTGTCGTCGCCGAAGATCGGGACGAACAGCTCAGCGTAGGCCGAATCCACCTGGCGGTCATAGTGGCGGAAGATGGTCGCCGTGCCGGGATTGCCGCGGGCATTGCCGAGGTGGGTGTCGTGCTCCTGCCGCTCATAGCCGACCGCGAGGCGGACTTCGCCTGCGGGGAGCGCGAACAGCGGGCCATCGAAGCGGGCTTCGTAGCCGGTGAGTTCGTTGTCGGTCGGCGCGAGGAAGATCTGGTTGAAGATACCGTCCAGAACCGTTTGCGACGTGCGGTTGAGGCCGTAGGGGTCGAAGGCCGTGGCGGGATCGGAGCTGGCCAGCGCCGCGGTGAGAGCCGGGTTGTTCACGCCGCGCCGCGATTCCGAATAGTCCTGATTCTCGCCATAGGTGGCGAGGAATTCACCGCGCCAGTCATAGGGCAGCGTCGCCACGAGACCGGCGGTGACCTGCATGTTCTTGGCGAAACCGGAGGTGGAGTCCCCCGGAACATCGTCGCCGAAATTGTACTGCACGCTGGTCGCGCCGGTCGTTCCCACGGGGCGGGTAAAGAAGGCATTGGAGCCCGGCACGGTGAGCGCGGCGGCGTAGGGCGCCACGTTGCGGTAGAATTTGCGCTCCGAGTAGATGGCGTCAGCGACGAATTCCAGCCAGGGTGTGATGTCCTGGTTGAAGGTCATTGCGTAGGAATTGTAGGTCTGCTCGGGCAGCAGGTCCTGTCCGGCCAGCGCTTCGCAGCGGTTCACGGTGGCGGGCGTGAGCGCCCCTGCGGTTGCGGGCGTGACGCCGCCCGCCGGGATGGCGTAGCTGACGCCGCCCACGACGATATTGCCGGGGTTGCAGAGGTTCACGGCATAGTTGTTTCCGCCGAAGTCGCGCTGGTCCGACGTGAAGAATGAGCGATCATCGCCGCTGAGATTGCTGCGGAAGTTGTGCTCGTAGGCAAGGTGGAGCTGACCCGAACCCCACGTTTCGCCCCACGAGACGCCGAACTGCTTTTCGTCGTAGGCGTCGCCGGAGCCGTAGCGTGCGAAGACCTGTCCGCCATCGACAAAACGGCGCGGGATGAGGTTGACCACGCCTGCAACGGCGTCGGAGCCATAGACGGCGGAGGCGCCGTCGGCCAGCACCTCAACACGCTCCAGCCCCAGCGAAGGCAGGAAGGACGGATCGATGGAGCGGCCGTTGCTGATCGCGCGGTGGCCATCGACGAGAACCAGTGTCGCATAAGGGCCGAGGCCGCGCAGGTTGATGCCCGCGCCATAGACAATGTTGCCGCTGCCGCCGTTCTGCGCGCGCGATCCTTCGGAAATGCCAAGGTCGAAAATCTGGGGCGTTTGCTGGATGATCTTGTCGACCGTGGTCACGGTGGCGAGTTCGATATCCTCGCGGCCGATGGCGAGGACGGGGCTGCCAACCGGCTCATCGACGCCGCGCAGGCGGCTTCCGGTGACGATGACGCGGTCGGTCGATTGTTCCTGCGCCTGAGGCCCGGCTTCCTGCGGGCCAGCTTCCTGGGCGATTGCGCCCGGTGCGGCGAGGAACGCCATGATCGCGCATCCGGCGAGAAGACGGTTTCGCGCGGCGGCGGAATTCAGACGCAATTCGACTGTGGTGTTGGGCCTGGACATGAGCGTTTCCCTTCGCCGGTCTTGAGCCGGTTTTTAGTGATGTTCCATAAGTATTGTTTTCCAATCATTGGAATGTCAACGGATTTGCGGATTACAAACGCGGCTTCTCGCGGCCGCGAGGCGGCGCAAGATTGCGCGCGCGGCAAGGCCGCGCGGCCGTTGGGGAATGGAAGTGGCGCGCTGACCTAATCCGCGCAGACGAAGCTGTCCGCGGATGCGGAGTGCCCGCCGGTGAAACGCGCGACCTTGGGATAGGAGCACAGCGGCCGTTCGATATTCGGCAGGGCGGCGCCTTTGGCTGTGATCCGCTCAGGCGCCTCGCCGCGTTCGACCCAGGCTTCCAGCGCTGACAGGGCGTCGAAGCGATCCGTCGCCGGACCGCCGGAGCAGTGGTTCATGCCGGGTACGAGGAAGAGGCGCGCATGGGCGTCGCGGCCCGCTGGCAGTCCGTCGATCCACGTCATCGAGTCCGCGGCGGAGAAAACCGGGTCGCTCATGCCGTGATAGATCATCAGCTTGCCGCCCTTTTTCGCAAAGGCATCGATGGCGCCGCCGGCGTCGTTGATCTCGCGCGTCGCCTGCATCAGCGGCCAGTCGCGGGCGGCGTCGAAGGTGGCGGGATCGTATGCCGGATCGGCGGGCGTGCGGAAGTAATAGCGGATCGAACCAAAGCCGAGCGTGGCGTTCATCGAATTGTTCTGGGCGGTTGGCGACGTACCCAGCATCCATGCGCGCCAGCCCGGCGCGGCGACGCCCGCATCCCACGGGAAGGGACCGTAGATCGATTCGCCGGACGGGAGTTTCGGCCCCTCAAACACGCGCGCCAGCGTGACGGTCTTTTCCGGGTCGAGGCAGGGCGTGGTCTGTCCCTGCTGGCAGGCCAGCGTGGCGGCGTCGAAGCGGCAGGCTTTTACATCGTTGATGAGTCCATCCTGCAAACCATCAAGGCCGTCGCAGGCGGCGAGCACGCTGTCGCTGACGAGTTTGAGTTCCGAGGCCGAGAAGGCTTGCGAGGTGATCGGGCGGCCCTGATCGTCGGGCGGGGCGATGGCGTTGAACTCGCGCGTGTTGAAGCCCTCGGCGGCGGCGGCGCGGGTGAGCCGGAAGCCGGGATTGCCGGCGAGCGCACCGTCGAAGAGTTGCGGGAAGCGCTGCGCCGCCATCATCGCCTGACGGCCGCCATTGGAGCAGCCGGCGATATAGCTGTGCTCGATGGGGCGGCCGTAATGGCGTTCGGCGATAGCGCGGCCGACCGTGGCGACCTCGCCCAGCGCGCGGTAGGCGAAGTCGATACGGGCTTGTGGATCGAGGCCGAATTCGGGGCCACGTCCCTGATGGCCTGCGTCTGTCGAGACGACGGCGTAGCCGCGTGCGAGGGCGTTGGGGGTGTCGCCGGTTCCGGCTGCGCCGAGGGCGGGATTCACCGCGCCGTCCGTGCCGCCGCCGCCCTGGAACATGAAGCGGCCGGACCAGCTGGACGGCAGACGGAGTTCAAAGCCGATGAAATACGGCTTGCCATCGGCGCCGGTACGGCGGTCGAGTTCGCCCTTGAGGATGCAGTAAGCGGGGAGCGTGTCCGTTGCGGCCACGCTTTCCGCCGATGTGACGGCGAGGCGTCCGGGCGCAATGTCGTTCTGCGCGACGCTGGCGAGGTCAGCGCAGGCGACGGGGGCTCTGAGGTCGCTGGTGGAGTTTGATCCGGCGCAGGCGGCGAGAAGCGTGGCGGCGGATGCGGCAACCAACAGGCGGATAGAAAACCGCTCGTCCCGTCGAAAGCCGGGACCCGGGGCTGACGCTGCTTTATGGTCACGCATTCAGATACTGGCCTTCTCGTCGTTTGCGTCGTCGCCGTACCTTGAATCCGGCTTTGGCCCGGATGAGCGGGGATGGGGCAACGCCATATCAATTGTCCGGGGACGCCCGGAAAATCAGATCACCTCGAAGCAGCGGATGGTGACGGGCGCGCGGGTGTCGGCGGGGGCGTTCAGGGTGCCGACGAAGACGGCCTTGTTGAGCCAGTCGTGCGGGCCCTTTGGCGCTTCGAGCTTGATGGCCGAACGCAGGAAGCGTTGCGCGGCGCCGCCGACGGTCGCGGGCGGGTCGGCGCGGGCGATCACGTTGTTCCACACCTGGATGATCGCGCCGTCTTCGGTTTCGAGGCCGTAGTGCGCGCGCAGCTCAGTGACGCCATCGGGGCGCACGGTCTGCCAGTCCGCGCCGCCGGGCATGACCTTGCCCTTGAGGCGCGGCCCATCGAACTCGCCGCCGATGATCGGGACGATGCGGCCCTGTCCGCCGGGGATGTCGCCGATATTGCGCAGCGCCGCGATCTGCACCCATGCGGTGAAGGCGAGGCGGAGGCCGGGGACGGTGTAGGCGGGCGCGGCGTCCGGCGTCTGTGCGCTGGCGCTGGACGCGGCGACGGCCGCGATTGCAGCCGCAGGCAGCGCGTCGCGGATCAGGGAGCGGCGTTCGGGGTTGTGGGTTTCATCAGCCATTTCAGGCCTCCGGTCTGGTAAGGTAGGTGAGCAGGAGAATACCGGCGGCGGCGACGATGGCGAAGGGTATCATGGCATAGACGACTTCGCCTTCCGAGGCGCCGCCCTGAAGCAGGAAGCCGCCGACCAGCGGGCCGCCGACCGAGCCAAGCCGCCCCCAGGCGATCGCCGCGCCCGAACCGCGTCCGCGCATCTCGCCGGGATAGTAGGAAGCGGCTGCGCCATAGAGCGCGTAGTTGGCGCCGAGCAGGAAAGCGCCGAGCAGGCCGGAGAAGATGAGGATCGGCCACAGGTCGGTCGCCTGCGCCAGCGCGACCAGTACGGCGGCGAGGCCAAGGAAGCCGAGCGTGAGCGGCCAGCGCACGCCGAAGCGATCGACAAAGGCGCCGAGCAGGATGGCGCCGCCGACGCTGCCCAGGTTGAACCAGACGGAGGCGAGGCTGGCCTCCTCCGCGAACCCTTTGCCGGCGACCAGCGTGGGCAGCCAGTTCAGGACGAGATAGAGCACCAGCAGCGTCGGGAAAAAGATCAGCCACAGCAGCAAGGACGCCAACGCGCGCTTGCCGCCGAAGAGTGGTCCGCGATGAACGATGAGATAGGCCGCGAGAATGCCGAGCACGCCGCCGAGCCATGGCGCGACGCCGGCGATGGAGCCAAAGCCGGGTTGTGCGCCAACCTCTCTCAGCACCAGCCAGAACAAAATGCCGAACGGGACGACGGCGAGCCACGGCAGGAGGCCTTTCAGCGAGCCCTGCTGCGCTTGCGGCTTCTGCGTTTCCTTCATCAGGAAGAGGAGGGCGGGGGCGATCACCAGCGGGAGAACGCCGCCGATGAGGAACAGCGTGCGCCAGTCGGCGCCGCTGTCGAGCCAGCTGACCAGAGCCACGGTGCTGCCGCCGACCGGCATGCCGCAGAACATCATCGCAGCCGTAGAGCCGCGCTTTTCAGGACGGGCGAGGTCGGCGGAGATCGCCATCACATTGGGGAGCGCCGCGCCGAAGCCGAGGCCGGTGAGCAGGCGCGCATAGAACAGCATGTCGTAGCTGGTCGACACCATGGTCATCAGTGTGAACAGGCCGAAGATGATGACAGCGCCGGTCAGCACCGGCTTGCGGCCGATCCGGTCAGCGAGCCAGCCGCCGACGATGGCGCCGAAGACGAGGCCGATATTGCTGGCCGAAAGAGCCTGGCCGAGCACTTCGCGCGAGAGTTGGAGTTCGGGCCCGAGCTTTGGCGCGGCGACGCCCATGGCCTGGATGTCGAAGCCTTCGATCACCATCACGGCGAAGCAGAGAGCGATCGTGATTCTGTCGCGGCCGGCGCTCGTGGCCGGCGCGTGATTCTGGGCGGCTTCCATACCCGTCTCTCCCTTTTCGGCGTCTGCGGTGCAGTCCGCCTTTTACGGCAGGGTTAGCGCCAGAGGCCCCCGCCATCTTGTTATGAGACATAATCTTTAGCGTTTTGCCGGAGGGCGTCCAGCGGCGCGAGTATGGTTCCGCGACTAACTCCCGGACGTTTCGCCCAGATACGCCATGCTGGTGAAGCTGCTCACGCTCCACGACCAGATGAATTTCTGTCCGCTGGACTTGCCGTAGATGAAGATGTCGTAGCTGAAGGTGGCGGGCGGTCTGGGTCTTCCCCTGCTGCTTCCGGCGACGAAAGTTCCGCCATTGCGCAGTTCAAGAACATCGCCGGCCTGATCTTCCGGCCCCCCGGCGATGAGATAAGGATCATCCGGCCGGAGGCCCCGTATCGCGTTCAAGGTGTATTGCCCGTCCGCAAACGTCAGGTCGACGCGATCAGGCAGGCCGTCGCGGTCGAAATCACCGGTGATGGACATAGGCTGGCGTGCAGGTGTTGTTGCTTCCTGCGCGGCGGCGAGCGGTGCAGCGAGCGTCAGAGCTACGGCGATGGCGGTGCGCATGAAATCCCCTCGTGTCGTCAGACAATCCATGTAGCCACAGCTCGCGAGGGCGGCAACGGGCCGGCTGACGGAGCTTCAGTCGGGAAGCCAGGTTCCGGCGAAGCCGTGGCCATTCCAGTATTTCAGGCTGCGTACGCCCGGCCGGCGCGGCCCGAGAATGACATCGTGCGCGAAGGTTTCAGTTCGCTCGCCAAGGAAACCGGTGATGGCGAATGTTCCACCGCTGCGTACGGTAAGGGCGTTGTCGAAGCCGGAACCCGCGGGGCCGGAGACGAGGCGGTGCTCGGTCTGCGGGGCGGCGGCGAGACGGACCACGATCTCCCAGCGGCCCTCGCCATAAGGTCTGCTTTCGACGATGTCCGCCCGCCCGTCGCCATCGAAATCGCCTGTCATGGACTGAGGCGTCTGGGCCGAGGCGGGCATGATCGCGACAAAAGCGGTGCACATGAAACCGGCGAAGCGCATGTGTTCCTCCCAACACAGGCGGAAACACTGGAGCGGCGCGCACCGTGCAGTCAATTCAATTGACGGCGTCAGAGGCCCATCTGCGTGCGGAACTTCCGGCGCAGGAGGTCGATGGGGGCGAGGCCGGTGTCGGAGCGGAAGTGCCAGAACGTCCAGCCATTGCAGGCGGGAGCGTTCTGCACATAGGCGCCCATGCGATGGATCGACCCTGTCGCGTCGCCATTGGCCAGCGAGCCGTCCGCACGCACGCGCGCGACGTGGCGGTTCTGCGGGCAGTACAGCCGGTCGCCGGGGCGGACGAGGCCGTGTTCCACCAGCGCGCCAAAGGGCACGCGCGGTTCGGACTTTTTTGACGACTGGACTTCAAGGTCGGCGCCTTCAACGGTGCGGACGTTGGCGATGCGGCGCTGAGCGACGCTGATATAGTCCTTGTCGCGCTCGCAGCCGATGAAGCGGCGGCCGAGCAGCTTGGCGACGGCGCCCGTGGTGCCGGTGCCGAAGAAAGGATCGAGGATCACGTCGCCGGGGTTGGTCGTGCCGACGATGATGCGGTGGAGCAGGGCTTCGGGCTTTTGCGTCGGGTGGGATTTCTTGCCGTCGTCATTCTTCATGCGCTCGCCGCCCGAGCAGATCGGAAGCGTCCACCAATCGGAGCGCATTTGCAGATCGTCGTTCGAGGTTTTCAGCGCGTCATAGTTGAAGGTGTACTTCTTCTGCTCCTTGCCGCGCGCCGCCCAGATCAGCGTTTCGTGCGCGTTGGTGAGGCGGGTGCCCTTGAAGTTGGGCA
>CAZJZQ010000034.1:19421-26895 GCA_964550535.1 uncultured Rhizobium sp. | reverse complement strand
GCCGGGATCGCCGCCGACGAGGACGGCGGATGATTGCGCAATGCCGCCGCCGAAGACGCGGTCGAGTTCGGCGATGCCCGTGGAGAGGCGCGGCGGGGGCGGGTCGTTGGAGTCGAGCGGCTGGAACTCGACGGCGCCTGAGCGGGATTTCGTTCCGGCGGCCGGCACGGTGAGGCCGCCGGGGGCGCCTACGGTTTCCTCAACCAGCGTGTTCCACGCCCCGCATCCCTCGCACCGCCCGGACCATTTGGAATGGGCCGTGCCGCAGGACTGGCAAACATAGGCGGTGGTGGGTTTGGCCATGGGTACGGGCTTCAGCTTTCTTCCAGAAGGGCGATGGCGTCCCGCGCGCCATGAGCGATGCGCAAGATCACGACGGCCTCTCCGGTCTGCGTAGCGTAGATTCGGTAGATAATCACATACGGGCGGCAGACGAGCACGCGGCGTCCGGGCCCGAGTTCTTCGCGCTCCTGAGCGAGTTCTGGATGTTCTTCAAGCGTGTCGATCTTGTCGCGAATGGCGTACAGAATGCGCTGGGCGATGGCCGGGCTGGCCTCAGCGGTCAGCCAGCGTTCGATATCGAGCAGATCCTGTTCAGCGCGCCGCGCCAGCTCGATCCTAGCCGGCATCCCGGTCAAGACGCGCGTTCAGTTCCGAGCGCACCTTCCCCCACGATGTTCCCCCATTCGCGAGGTAATCAGCCTCTGCCTCGTCCAGTGAGCGGCGCAGGGCCGCCATCTGTTCGAGATGACCACGAACCGCCGAGGCGACGAGTGTGGACGCGTCCGTCGCGCGGCCAGCGGCGACCTCGGCTTCGACCAGCCGCTCCAGTTCCCGGGGCAGGACAATACGGTTCATGGGGTCAGTTTACGGCCAAGCGGGTGGGAGCGCCAGACCTGCGGATCAGCCCAGATCAGTAATGCGGCGGGGGTGGTTCGTCGCCGGCGCGGATGGCGCTGTGTTCGCCCGTGGAGACGCGGTCGTTCAGCTTGTCGAGCTGGCGGGTTAGCCGGTCGATGACTTTCCATTGTTCGGTGACGGTCGCGTTCAACTCCTCGATGATCGCGTCCTGATGGGCGATGCGGATTTCGAGTTCGTCGATGCGGGCGGCGTCTGTCATCTGCGGCTCAGATCGCTGGCTGGATCGGGCCTTCGGCGCGGCCGTGGACGAATTGGTCGACGTGGGGGCTGCCGGAGGCGTCGAGTTGCGAGACGGGGCCGCGCCAGATGATACGGCCATCGTGAAGCATCGCCACCTCGTCCGCGATCTTGCGGACGGATGCCATGTCGTGGGTGATGGTGACGGCGGCGGCGCCGAGCGCCTTCACTTGCTCGCGGATGAGGTCGTTCACAGCGTCGGCGGTGATGGGGTCGAGGCCGGTGGTGGGTTCGTCGAAGAAGATCAACTCGGGCTTGGCGATGATCGCGCGGGCGAGGCCGACGCGCTTCTGCATGCCGCCGGATAGTTCGGCAGGACGCAGATCGGCGACGGATGCGCCGAGGCGGACTTTCGCCAGCGTGTCGATGGCGCGTTTCTTCGCTTCGCGGCGGCCGACGCCGTCGCGGTAGATCAGGGCGAAGGCGACGTTTTCCCAGACGGTGAGGCTGTCGAACAGCGCGCCGCCCTGGAACAACATGCCGGTGCGGCGGCGCAGGGCGTCGATGGTCTTTGCGTCCGTCGCGGGTTTGCCGCCGAACAGGATCTCGCCCTGTCCGGGTTTCATCAGGCCTTGCGCACACTTGATGGTGACGGACTTGCCCGTGCCCGATCCGCCGATGATGACAAGAGACTGGCCGGGCGCGACGGAGAGGTCCACGCCGCGTAGAACCTGCTTGGCGCCGAAGGCTTTGTGGACGTTCCGGAGTTCGAGAATGGCGCTCACAGCCCGGCCTCCACGAAGATGGAGGTGAGGACGTAGTTGGAGGCGAGGATCAGCACCGCAGCCCCCACAACAGCCAGCGTCGCCGCACGGCCCACGCCGCCCGCGCCGCCTTTCGAGCGGTCGCCCTGATAGCAGCCCATCAGCGCGATGATGGCGCCGAACACGCCCGCCTTGATGAGGCCGGAGACAACATCGCCCGTGGTGGCGAACTGCCATGTGTTGCGCAGGTAGGTGGCGCCGTTGAAATCCAGCGCGCCGACGCCGACCATGTATCCGCCCATCACGCCGATGATGTCGGCGACGATGACCAGCAGGGGCAGGGTGAAGATCGCGGCCAGCACGCGCGGCGCATAGAGATAGCGGGCAGGTTTGGCCGAGAGGGTGAGCAGCGCGTCGATCTGTTCGGTGACGCGCATGGCGCCGATCTCCGCAGCTATACCTGCGCTGACGCGGCCGGCGAGCATGAGGCCGGCGAGGACGGGGCCGAGTTCGCGCGTGATGCCGAGCACCACGATGTTGGGAACGAACTGCTCCGCATTGAAGCGCGAACCGCCGGTGTAGATGTTGAGCGCCAGCGCCGCGCCGATGAACACGGCGGTGAGGCCGACGACGGGCAGGGAGAAGAACCCGATCTTCACGCACTGGCGCAGAACTTCGCGCACATAGATGACCGGCGTGACGCAGGCGACGAGCACCTGTCCCGCGAATGCTGTGATGCGCCCAACCTCGCGCAGCGCGCCGAGCACGGTGCGGCCGATCATCTGGAACGGACGCAGCAGGGCGGGAACGCGGTGCGCGTTGGGTGTCGCGTTGGCGGTTGTCATTCGGCCCCCGTCCAGACGCGGCGCGCGCGCGAGGAGAGACGGGTCAGGATTTCGTAATCGATCGTGCCCATCGCGTCCGCCTGTTCGCCGAGCGGCATCTCCGCCCCCAGAAACTCCACCTCGTCGCCCGGCTTCGCATCGACGCCCGTGACGTCGAGGATGACGAGATCCATCGACACCCGGCCCACAATAGGGCGACGCGACCCATGTAGGACGCCGTGCCCCTTATTGGAAGCGGCGCGGATGAAGCCGTCGGCGTATCCAAGGCCCACTGTGGCGAGCGTGCAAGCGCGCGGGGCGGTCCACGAGGCGCCGTAGCCTGCGGGCTCTCCCGCGCCGATGTCGCGGACCTGAAGGATGGGCGAGACGAGGCGGAGGACGGGGCGCGGGGCTTCGCCGCTGGCCGGCCGGGGACCGCCGCCATAAAGGCCGATACCCGGGCGGATTTCATCCAGCGTGTAGGCGGGGCCGAGATAGACGCCGGCGGTGGCCGAGAGGCTGCGTTTCGCGCCGGGCCAGAGGTGCGCAGCCTCGCCGAACAACTGGAGCTGGCGGTTGTTCATCTCGTGCGCAGGATCGTCGCCGCAGGCGAGGTGGCTGACGAGGCGGTGCGGGGTCTTCATCACCTGCGCGGCCCCGGACCAGTCAGCGGGCGAAACGCCGAGACGGTTCATGCCGGTGTCGACATGCAGCGAGGCGGGCGCATCAATTCCCGCGCTGAGCCACAGGGCGATCTGGTCCGGCGAGTTGAGCACCGGCTCCAGCGCGTGCCGGCTGAAGACGGGCAGGCTGTCCGCGCCCGGGCCGTGGAAGACGGCGATCTCCGGCCCGGCGCCCAATACCTTGCGCACGGCGGCGCCTTCGTCCGGCCAGGCGACATAGAAGCGGCGGCAACCGGCGCGGGCGAGGGCTTTGGCGACAGGCTCCACGCCGAGGCCGTAGGCGCCGGCTTTCACCACGGCGGCGGCCTGCGCGCCTTCGGCGCGGCGGGCCAGCATACGCCAGTTGGCGACAAGGGCGTCGAGATCGATATGGGCGACTGGTCCGGTCACGTCTGGCCCTGAGGAAGTTGCTTCAGTTCATGGCTAGAGCGTTTCGGCGGAAACCGGAAGCGGGGCGGAATGGGGCGGCTGGTTCACTCTTCCTCCGCAAGCGGGGGGAAGAGTTACTCCCGGTCATCAAGGCTGTTGTAGCGGCCGGTGGTGTCGAGGTTGGAGAAGCGGACGCGCGCGGCCTCGAAGCCGACATCCACCTTGCCGATGGGGCCGTGGCGCTGTTTCGAGATAATGATCTCGGCGACGTTGCGCTTCAGGTTCACCCGTTCCTGCCATTCCTGGAATTTCGGGTCGTCCTCGTTCGGTTCCTGCCGTTCGAGGTAGTAGGCTTCGCGATAGATGAACATCACGACGTCCGCGTCCTGCTCGATCGAGCCGGATTCGCGCAGGTCCGACAGTTGGGGCCGCTTGTCCTCGCGCATCTCCACCTGACGCGAGAGCTGGGACAGGGCGATCACCGGCACCTGAAGTTCCTTTGCAAGGGACTTCAGCGTTTTGGTGATCATCGACACTTCCTGCACGCGCCCGTCGCTCTTGTTGCCGCCGGACGATGTGATGAGCTGGAGATAATCGATGATCAGCAGGTCGAGGCCGTTGGTGCGTTGCAGACGGCGCGCGCGGGCTGCGAGCTGGGAGATCGAGATGCCGCCCATGTCGTCGATGAAGATGGGAAGCTGCTCCATCTGCGCGGCGGCCTCGCGGATCGCTTCGTAGTCGCGCGGGGACAGGTCGCCGCGGCGCATCTTGTCGGATGGCACGCCGGAGATATCGGCCAGCACCCGGCCGGCGAGCTGGTCGGACGACATTTCGAGCGAGAATACGCCGACCACGGCGCCTTCATCCGTTTTCAACGTGCCGTTGGGGCCGGGCGAACGCTTGCAGGCCTTGGCGGCGTTGTACGCGATGTTCACGGCCAGCGCGGTTTTGCCCATCGAGGGGCGGGCGGCGAGGATCAGAAGGTCGGATTTGTGGAGACCGCCGAGCATGCGGTCGAGTTCGTCGAGGCCGGTCGGCACGCCGGCGATCTTGCCGTCGCGCTTGTAGGCGAGGGTGGCGGTTTCGATGGACTGGGCCAGCGCTTTCGAGAAGGTCTGGAAGCCCTGCGCGCCGACGCCTTTTTCCGCGAGACGGAAGAGGCTCTTCTCCGCGAATTCGATCTGCGCTTCGCCGGTCTCTTCGAGTTCGGGACGGATGGCCTTCTGCACGATCTCCGATCCGATCTGGATCAGTTCGCGGCGCAGACCGAGATCGTGGATGAGGCGCGCATAGTCCATCACCTCCGGTCCGAAGGCCGCGCTGTCGAGAAGGTCCGCGAGGTAGCGGGCGCCGCCGATTTCGGCGAGTTGTCCGTCACGCTCGAAATGTTCGCGCAGGGTGACGCCGTCGGCGACGCGGCCGGACGAGATCATGCGGTCGAGGACTTCGTAGATTTTGGAGTTTGCAGCAGCGTAGAAATCGCCCGCCTTCAGGAAGTCGGACACGCGCTGGTGCGCGTTGTTGTCGAACAGGACCGCGCCAAGCACGGCCATTTCCGCCGACAGGTTATGCGGCGCGGCGGTGGTGGTTGGCGGAAGGTCGTGGTCCTTGGGCATGACGTCTCTATTACCCGTTTCGGGACTGCGAATCGCGGCTTGATTCTAAGATACTCACGGGTTGCTTGTCGCTGTGCATGAGCACCCGGTCAGGCGGTCAGAACCCGGGGCGCGGACCGGGGCGCAGAGCCTGCATGGCGCCAAGCAGCGTGGCGGCCGCGATGGCGGCCCACAAGGCCTTGAGTCCGAAGGAGACATGCAGCCATGCGCCCCCTGCGGCGCCGCCAAACAGGCCGAGCCATTGCACAAGATAGACCGGCCAGTCGCCGGGCGAACGCCTCCTGAGACCGAGCGCCAGGCTGTGCCCGAGCTTCACCAGCGCGCCGGTCATGTAGGTCAGGCCGATGCGCACTTCGCCGCGTTCCTCGAACATGGTGTTCTCTGCGCCCATAGCCGTAGCCATCGCGGCGCCGGCCGCGAAGGGCCACGCGGCGCTGTCGAACAAAACCGCAATGACCAGAGCGGCGGCGATAAAGGCGAGCACCGCAGCGCGACGGCGGTTCTTGGCTGCATGGCCCAGCAGGGAGCCCAGGGTTACGCCTGCGACAAACGCCGCGATCAGGCCCGCTGCGATCACGGCGTCGTCGATGTTTCCGGCAAGTCCGACGCCCATCCGGGTGGAGTTGCCGCTCATGAAGGAGACGAAAAAACCGCCAAGCTCCATGTAGCCCACGCCATCGACATAGCCAGCAAGCGTGGCCAGTGCGGCGACGAGCAGACGGTCATTCAGGGAAAGGCTTCTGATTGGCATGGTTTCCAGGGCCTGTACGCGCCCGGCGAACCTATTTCGAGTCGCGGCGTGGCGCATAACGCCGGTATCCTGAAAGCAGACCGGTATCCTGAAAGCAGAAAGGGGCGCTGTCGCCAGCGCCCCTCCTGCTTATGCTTCCGTGAAGAGCCTTATCAGCCCTCGCCCGGACCACGTTCCGCAGCAGCGGCCGCGGCGGCGTCGGAGAGTTCCTTCGCCTGTTCGTTGGCCGCAGCGCGATCGGCGGCGAGGGTCGCCTCGATCACGTTTTCGCCGCGCGCCTGGCGCTCGGCTTCGTCCGGCGAGCGGGCGACGTTGACCTGGACCTTCACCGCCACTTCCGGGTGCAGGCGCACTTCGACTTCGTGCAGGCCGATCGTTTTGATCGGGTTGTTCAGCACGACGTGACGGCGCTCGACGCCGTGACCGGCGTCCGCAGCGGCGGCGGCGATGTCGCGAGCCGCGACCGAACCGTAAAGCTGGCCGGATTCGCCAGCCTGACGGATCAGCACGTAAACCGCGCCGTCGATGGACTTGGAGTCGGTTTCAGCAGCGGCGCGAGCCTTGGCGTTGCGGGCCTCGATGGCCGCACGCTCACGCTCGAAGCGCTGTTTGTTGCCGTCGGTGGCGAGCAGCGCCTTGCCTTGCGGCAGCAGGAAGTTGCGGGCGAAGCCGTTGCGGACTTTCACCACATCGCCAATGGCGCCGAGCTTTTCGACGCGTTCAAGAAGGATGATTTCCATAGGGTGATCCTCCTACTTCACGACGTAAGGCAGCAGCGCCAGATGGCGAGCGCGCTTGATCGCCTGCGACAGCAGGCGCTGTTTTTTCGCCGAGACCGCAGTGATGCGGGCCGGGACGATCTTGCCCTTCTCGGAGACGTAACGCTGTAGAAGCTTCACGTCCTTGTAGTCGAGCGCCGGAGCGTTCGCGCCGGAGAACGGGCAAACCTTGCGCCGGCGGCCGAACGGGCGGCGGGCGGGAAGGTTGGCGATGTTGATTTTCTGTTGTGCCATGTTCGTTGCTCCTACCGGTCGCCACGATCAGGACGCGGGCCGCGCGGGGGGCGGTCGCCCCGGTCGCGGTCGCCGAAGCTGCGTTGCGGACGGTCGCCGAAACCACCGCCGCCGAAGCCGTCGTCATCACGCTTGCGGCGTTCGTCGCGGTCTTTGCGGGCGATGACGGGCGAGGGCTCGTCGCTCAGCGTCTCGACCTTCACGGTCAGGAAACGCAGCACGTCTTCGTTGATGCGGTGACGGCGCTCAAGCTCATGAATCGCGTCGCCGGGGGCGTCGATGTTCAGGAGCGAGTAGTGAGCCTTGCGCGATTTCTTGATCGGGTAGGCGAGGTTGCGCAGGCCCCAGTATTCGGA
>CAZJZQ010000034.1:11071-19411 GCA_964550535.1 uncultured Rhizobium sp. | reverse complement strand
TGCTGACCTTGCCGTTGCGCTCGGTGATGATGCGGGTGATGTCCTCCACCAGGGCGTCGACCTGTTGCGGAGAGATATCGGGTCGCGTGACGACCACGTGTTCGTAAAGTGCCATTTTTATCCCTTCTTGGAGGGGCGGCGCATCCGGTCCGAAGGGCGGACCGGTCACGATGGATCCCCCGGGCCCGGATGGGCCGAAGGACCGCCTCTCACTGGAAGTGGCGGGCTATACGCGAAAACGGGGGGGAATCAAGCTGGAATGGCCTTTCCGGGCTTTATCGCGAGGGACCGGAAGACGGCGTCCGGGCGGGCCAACTCGCCTGTTGGGCGATATTTGTGCGAAAGTCCTTGTCTATCATGCCCTTAGCTTCGCCGTTTCAGGCGGATGGACACGATAGAGAGTGGCGGCGGATCACTTTTCCCGTGAAACGGAGGATTGCTTTGGCCGTTGAGGCATCCGCCTTCAATTCTGGAGGGCGCCCTCTCCCCGCACGCCCAGACACTGTCCCTTGCGCCGGGGGGAGCTAGTTTCTAGGAAGCTGATCTTCCCGATTCCTCCGAGGCTATCATGTCCTTTGCTTTCATTTTTCCCGGCCAGGGCAGTCAGGCTGTCGGCATGGGCAAGGACTTGGCGGATGCGTTCCCGGCCGCGAAGGCGGTTTTCGACGAGGTCGACGCCGCCCTGGGCGAGAGCCTGTCGAACCTGATCTGGGAAGGTCCGGTCGAAACGCTGACCCTGACCGCCAACGCCCAGCCGGCGCTGATGGCCGTCAGCCTCGCGGCGGTGCGGGCCCTGGAGGCCGGTTTCGGAGTGAAGATTTCGCAGGCCGCCTTCGTGGCCGGGCATTCGCTGGGTGAGTATTCCGCGCTGGCGGCGGCCGGGGCGATCTCGGTGGCTGACGCCGCGAAGCTGCTGCGCAAGCGGGGCGAGGCGATGCAGGCGGCGGCGCCGGCTGGCACGGGCGCCATGGCCGCCCTGATCGGCAAGGTGGATGTGGCCATCGCGGAAACCATTGCGGCGGAAGGCTCCAAGGCGGGCGTGGTCACGGTGGCGAATGACAACAATATCGGCAACGTCGTGATCTCCGGTTCCAGCACGGGCGTCGAGGCCGCGATTGCGGCGGCCAAGACGATGGGGGTGCGGGCGATCGCGCTGCCGGTGTCGGCGCCGTTCCACTCGCCGCTGATGCAGCCTGCGGCGGTGGTCATGAAAGGCGCGCTGGAGGAAGCGACTCTGATGAAGCCTTCCCCCGCGCTTGTCGCCAACGTCACGGCGCGGCCGGTGGACAGCCCCGGCGAGATTCGCAAACTGCTGGTGGAGCAGGTGACCGGCCGCGTGCGCTGGCGCGAGTGCGTGCAGTGGATGGCCACGGAAGGCGGCGTGAAGAAGTTCGTGGAAACCGGCGCGGGCAAGCAACTCTCCGGCATGGTGAAGCGTAATGCGCCGGAGGCGGAGACCGCGGCGCTGAACACGCCGGCCGATCTGGAAGCGTTTGCGAAGTCGATTGGATAAGCGCCGGAGCATAGGCGCTGGGGCATTCTCGAGTAAGCGAAACGTATTCCGGGAATGCCGGTTGGAAAATGTGCGGAACTCGGGAAGTTCCTTTGCGGCGCCCCTCGGGACAAGCCCGAGTATGGTTCCCCGGAAGTGGAGAGATGGATGTTCAACCTGACGGGTCGTTACGCGCTGGTGACGGGCGCATCGGGTGGCATTGGGGCGGCCATCGCCAAGGCGTTGAGCGATCAGGGCGCGAGGGTGGCTCTGTCCGGCACGCGGGTCGAGGCGCTGGAGAAAACGGCGGCGGACATCGGCGGTTCTCCCGTGATCCTGCCCTGCAACCTGTCGGACCCCGTGGCGACGGCCGAACTGGTGGGCAAGGCCGAGGAGGCGCTGGGCGGTCTGGACGTTCTGGTATCAAACGCCGGCCTGACCAGGGACGGCCTGCTGATGCGCATGAAGGACGAGGACTGGCAGACCGTTATTGACGTCAATCTGGGCGCCTATTTCCGGCTGGCCCGCGCGGCGATGCGGGGCATGATGAAGCGGCGGCACGGCCGGATCATCGGGATCACCTCCGTGGTCGGCGTCACCGGAAACCCCGGACAGGCGAATTACGCTGCGTCCAAGGCGGGCATGATCGGCTTCTCCAAGGCTCTGGCGCAGGAAGTCGCCAGCCGGAACATCACCGTGAACTGCGTGGCGCCCGGTTTTATCGCGACCGCCATGACCGATGTGCTGGCCGACGCCCAAAAAGAGGGTCTTTTGAAGGGGATTCCGGCCGGACGGCTGGGCTCGGGTGCTGACATCGCCGCCGCCGTATCGTATCTGGCGTCTGATGAGGCCGCCTATGTCACTGGCCAGACCCTGCACGTAAATGGCGGGATGGCGATGATCTAGGCGGCGGGGGCGTAACTGCCCTATGGTCAAAGAAATTCCGGCGTGTTACCGCGCCGCAACGTGACTTGGGGATTTAAATCCCGGTCCAGAGTCTGGAAGGAAATTACATGTCCGACGTGATCGAGCGCGTGAAAAAGATCGTGGTCGAGCGGCTGGAAGTCGACGCCGAGAAGGTGACCGAAACCGCCAGCTTCATCGACGACCTGGGGGCTGACTCCCTGGACCTCGTCGAACTCGTTATGGCGTTCGAGGAAGAGTTCGGCATCGAGATCCCCGATGACGTGCAAGAGCAGATCGGCACCGTCGGAGACGCGGTGAAGTTCATCAAGGAACGCGTCTAACCGCCTTGCGCCTGCGGGAGAACGGAATGCGGCGCGTCGTCATCACGGGTATGGGTCTTGTCACTCCGCTCGCCAACGGGCGCGAGGCCTCGTGGGAACGCCTGATCGCCGGCAAGTCAGGCCTCAAGAGAGTCGACCTGTTCGATACCTCCGATCTGGCCTGCCAGATCGGAGGGCAGGTTCCGTGGGTGAGCGGCCGCGGCGGCGGTTCCGCTGACGACCCGGCCTCCTTCAATCCTGAACACACGATGTCGGCGAAGGAACAGCGCCGCGTCGATGAGTTCATCCTGTACGGCGTGGCGGCGGCCGATGAGGCCATCGCTGATTCCGGATGGAAGCCGGACAACTACGAAGACCGGGTGCGGACGGGCGTGCTGCTCGGCTCCGGCATTGGCGGTCTCGCCACCATCGCCGCGACAGCGGTGGAGCTGCACGAGAAAGGCCCTCGCAAGGTCTCGCCCTTCTTTATCCCGAGCGCGTTGATCAACCTCGCCTCCGGCCAGATTTCCATCAAATACGGTTTCAAGGGCCCGAACCACGCGGTGGTGACGGCCTGCGCCACGGGCGCGCACGCCATCGGCGACTCGGTGCGCCTCATACAGTATGGCGACGCGGACGTGATGGTCGCGGGTGGCGCCGAGGCGTCGATCTGCCGGATCGGATACGCCGGCTTCATCGCCTGCCGCGCCATGTCGACCTCGTACAACGAAACGCCGGAGAAGGCGTCGCGTCCCTACGACAAGGATCGCGACGGCTTCGTGATGGGCGAAGGCGCGGGCGTTGTCGTGCTTGAAGAGTATGAGCACGCCAAAAAACGCGGCGCGAAAATCTATGCTGAAGTGATCGGCTATGGCCTGACGGGCGACGCCTTCCACATCACCTCGCCGGACGAGAGCGGCGATGGCGGCGAGCGCGCGATGCGCACGGCGCTGCAACGCTCCGGCCTCGATGCTTCGGAGATCGACTACGTCAACGCGCACGGCACCTCGACGCCGGCGGGCGACGAGATCGAGGTGCGGGCGGTGGAGCGCGTGCTGGGCAACGCCGCTTCGTCCACGCACCTGTCATCCACCAAGTCCGCGATCGGCCACCTTCTGGGCGCCGCCGGTTCGGTTGAGGCGATCTTCTGCACGCTCGCCATCCGCGATGGTGTGATCCCGCCCACCTTGAACCTCGACAACCCAAGCTTCGAGGCGCGGATCAACCTGACGCCGCACAAGGCGGTGAAGAAGACAGTTCGCGCGGCGCTTTCCAATTCGTTTGGCTTCGGGGGCACAAACGCAGCCTTGGTGCTGAAGCAGGTCGACTGAACGTGAGCAACAAGCAGAAGACCGGGGCGCCTAGGAAAAAGAGCGGCGGCGTCCTCGGAGCGCTTATTGGATTCCTGTTCGCCATCGTGATCCTCGCCGCTGCGGGCGCAGGCGGCGCATGGTTCTATGCCCGGCATGTCTATACGGCGGAGGGCCCGGCATCGGCCGATGGCGCGGACCGCATTGTGATGATCTCCCCCGGCTCCAGCGTGCAGACCGTTGGCGCACGCCTGAAGGAAGCGGGCGTGATCGAGGACGAGACGGCCTTCCGCATGGCCGTGCGCTTCACCGGCGCCGGGCCGCGCCTGAAAGCTGGCGAGTACGCCTTCGCCTCCGCCATGAGCCTTGAGCGGGTGATCGCCCTTCTGGTCTCCGGCCGCACGCTGCTGCACCCGATCACCATTCCCGAAGGCCTTACCAGCGCGCAGATCATGCAACGGTTGCAGCAGTTCGATGTTCTCTCCGGCGAACTTCCGCAGGTGACGCCGGCCGAGGGCGTGCTGCTGCCCGACACCTACATGGTTCATCGTGGCGATACGCGCGAAGCCGTGATCGCCCGCATGATCCAGGCGCAGCAGACGCTGATCTCCGAGCTGTGGCCCACGCGCCAGCCGGGCCTGCCGTTCGAGACGGTGCAGGACATGGTGAAGCTGGCGTCCATCGTCGAGAAGGAAACCGGCGTTCCGGGCGAGCGTCCGCTGGTGGCCGGCGTGTTCGTGAACCGCATGCGCCGCAACATGCGGCTGGAGACTGACCCCACCATCATCTACGGCGTCTGCCTGCAACGGCCGGACAGCTGCATGGATGCGAAGCTGGTGGACAATGCAGGCCGCCCGCGCGGCATTCGCGCCAGCGAGCTTGCGCTCGATACCGGCTACAACACTTATCGCATCGACGGTCTGCCGCCGACGCCGATCTGCAATCCCGGCGCGGATGCGATCCGCGCCGTGCTCGATCCGCCGGTCACCGACGCGCTGTTCTTCGTGACGGACGGCAGCGGCGGGCACGCCTTCTCGGCCACCTATGCCGAACATTTGCAGCACGTAGGCAGGCTGCGCGAGCGCGAAGCGGCGGCGCGCACCGGCGCTGCGCCGCAGGCGGCCGACTGACGCGAAGGGGCGACGATGATCCGGGGCATGACGGGATTCGGGCGGGCGCAGGGACAGGCGCCCTGGGGCGCGTGGACGTGGGAGATCCGCTCGGTGAACGGCAAGGCCGTGGATGTGCGCGCCAACACGCCGCCGGGTTTCGACGCCGTGGATTTCGAAGCGCGCAAACGTCTCAAGGAGCGCTTCTCGCGCGGCAGTTTCCAGATGCAGCTGCGTGTCGACATGGTGCGCGATGCGGGCGGATCGAGTGTGGATAGCCGCGAGCTTGCCCGTTTGGCGCGCCTGTCGCGCGGCTGGAAGGGGGCGGGTCTTGCGCCGTCGAGCCTGGCCCAACTTGCATCCCTGCCTGGCGTGGTGCGCGGCGCGTCGCGAACGGCGCAAACAGTGGATGAGGCGATGGCGAAAACGTTGATCGCCGGTCTCGATCAGGCGCTCGACATGCTCGACGCGGCGCGCAAGCGTGAGGGCGACGACCTGCTCAAACTGTTCAACGGGATGCTGACCGAGTTCGACCGTCTGGTGATCCAGGCGGGACAACAGGCGGCGGGACAACCCGCTCTGGTGCGTGAGCGGCTGAAGGCGCGTCTCGCCGAACTGGCGCAGGACGCGGCGGTGGACCCCGAGCGCGTGGCGCAGGAGGCCCTGTTGATGGCCAACCGCGCCGATGTGCGCGAGGAGCTGGACCGCCTCACCGCGCACGTCGCCACGGCGCGCGATATCCTGAAAAAGGGCGAGGCGGCCGGCCGCAAGCTGGACTTCCTCTGCCAGGAGCTGAACCGCGAAACCAACACGCTGTGTTCAAAATCGGCCAGTCTGGAGCTGACGAACACGGGATTGGCGCTAAAGTCCCTCAACGACCAGTTCCGGGAACAGGTCCAGAATGTCGAGTGACCATCATGTCCACTGAAAGGGCGCGCCGCGGCGTGATGTTCGTGATCTCCAGCCCTTCGGGCGCGGGGAAGACAACGCTGTGCCGCCGCCTGATCACGGAAGTGCCGGGCGTGCAGCTGTCAATCTCGGCCACCACGCGCGCGATGCGGCCGGGCGAAGCCAATGGCGCCGACTATCATTTCACGACCAAGGAAGACTTCCGCGACCGTATCGATCAGGATGAGTTCCTCGAATGGGCGCAGGTGTTCGACAATTACTACGGCACGCCGCGCAGCGAGGTTGAGGCGCGGCTGGTCAGCGGCGTCGATGTCGTGTTCGACGTGGACTGGCAGGGCGCGCGCGCGCTGAAGACCATCCGTCCGGGCGATGTGGTGTCGGTGTTCATCCTGCCGCCGTCGATCGAGCAGCTGCGCCGCCGCCTCGAAGGGCGGCCGGGAGCGGATGCAAAGTCGGTCGCTCACCGTCTCAATGGCGCGGGCAAGGATATCCTGCGCTGGGGCGAATACGACTACGCCATCGTGAACGACAATCTCGACACCGCCTTCACCGAACTCCGCGCCATCCTGATGACCGAACGCACCAAACGCCAGCGCGCATCACTGGGCGGCATGGTGGACCAGCTGCTGAAGGATAGCGGGCTGGCAGGGTAGGGGCTTGGATCGGGGTTCTAAGCTTTTAGGCCCAAGAAGCGGTTCTGTAAGGGCCGGCATTTTGATCTATATCTTGCTGATTAGTACGGCGGCGCTCGCCGGAGCCTGCACGTCAGTAGCGTAGGGTGCATTGAGCGAAGCGAAATGCACCCTACGGGTTGCGCCATGCCTCCGCCAGCGCCCTGAACTCCGCTTGTGTCAGCGTTTCCGCTCTTCGTGTTGGGTCGATGGCTGCGGCGGTCAACGCTTCCACGGCGCCCGGCAGGCTCTTCAGCGCTGCGCGGAGCATCTTGCGGCGTTGGCCGAAGGCGGTGGCGGTGAGGCGTTCGAGGGCGGCGAGGTCGGTGAAGGCCTGTTTCGGGGGCAAGGGATCGAGAACCACCACCGCGCTGTCCACTTTCGGCGGCGGGCGGAAGGCGCCGGGGGGGACGATCATCGCGATGCGGGCGCGGCACACGGCCTGGGTGAGCACGGCGAGACGGCCATAATGGTCTTCGCCCGGCGCGGCGCAGATGCGCTGGCCCACTTCCTTCTGGAACATCAGCACCATTGTGCCGCGCCATTGCGAACTTGCCTTGAGCCATTCGACCAGCAACGGCGTGCCGACATTGTAGGGCAGGTTGGCGACGATCATCGCTGGCTGCTGGCCTCCCGCCGCCGCGATGAGCGCGGGCATGTCCACGGCCATGGCGTCGCCGTGATGGACGTGCAACCGGCCGTCCCGCGCCTCGGGCCAGCCGCGCAGACCTTCCGCGAAGCGGTCATCCAGTTCGATAGCGATGAGCGGCGATGCGCCCGCATCCAGCAGCGCGCGGGTAAGCCCGCCGGGGCCGGGGCCGACCTCGATCACCGTGCGGCCCTTCACCTCGCCGCCTGCGCGGGCGATGCGGTCGAGCAGCGGCTTGTCGAACAGGAAATGCTGGCCGAGCGATTTTTTCGCCGCGCCGGGGGTGAGCGGCGTCATGCGGCGCGGGGCTCCGCCTGTGCGCGGGCGAGCGCCATTTCGCCGGCCAGCCTGAGAGCGGCGAGCAGGCTGTCGGGCCGCGCCTTGCCGGCGGCGGCCGCGTCATACGCCGTGCCGTGATCCGGAGAGGTGCGGATGAAAGGCAGGCCCAGCGTGATGTTGACGCCGCCCCATATGTCCAGCGTCTTCACGGGGATGAGGCCCTGATCGTGATACATCGCGACGACTGCGTCGAAGCGGCCGGGTTTGCCGTCTCTTGGCAGCGCCTCGTGGAAAATGGTGTCGCCGGGCCGCGCGTCGGAAATGTCGATCCCCTCGGCGCGCAGAATGGCGGCGGCGGGATTGATCGTCTCGATCTCCTCGCGCCCCAGCCCGCCATCCTCGCCGGCATGCGGGTTGAGGCCGCACAGACCGAGGCGGGGCGCCGGGAGTCCGAAGTCGCGGCGCAGGGCGGTTGCGGTGATCCGCGCGATATCGACGATGAGGTCCTGCGTCAGCGCCTGCGCCACACTGGCCAGCGGGCGATGGATGGTGACGAGGCTGACGCGCAGGCCGCCGCCCGCCAGCATCATGACCGGACGCGGCGCCACGCCGTTCACGGTGGCGAGGTCGGCGAGATATTCCGTATGTCCCGGAAACTTGAATCCCGCGCCATAGAGCAGCGCAAGCACCGCCGC
>CAZJZQ010000034.1:6282-11061 GCA_964550535.1 uncultured Rhizobium sp. | reverse complement strand
AACGGAGATCGGGGCCGAGCAGGCGGCCGGCCTTGCCGCGGGAATTCTCATGCGGGCCTATGCCTTCGACAAGTACAAGACGCACAAGGAGGAAGGCAACGGCAAGTCCGCCGCCGCGCGGCCCGCCTGCACATCCTCCACCGCCATGCGGATCGCGTTGATGATCGCGGGCGCTGTCTCCGGATCAGGCGCGCCGGGCGTGGGCGCGGGCGAAGCAATGGGAAGGACAGGCAGGGCCTCGCCGAACACGTCCGCTGCATCTTCCGGCGCACCGATGACGCGCAGCGCGCCGTCCACACCGGCCAGCGTCTGCGCGCTGCGCAGCACTTCGGGAGCGGCGATGGCGTAGAAAGGACGCTGGCCGGGCTTGCGCTGGCCCCACGCTTTCCATGTGAGCTGCGGGCCGACGCCTGCGGGGTCGCCCATCGTCACCGCGAGGGGGAGCGAAGGGCGGTTCATGCTATCGGACGACGATCGTCGCCTCGCGCTTCAGGTCGCGCAGGTAGCGGTCCGCGAGCATCGAGATTTCGGTGTCGAACAGCTGGTCGCGGATCTGGTCGCGCGTCGGCATGTTGGCGCCGGTGATGGTGCGCGAGCAGACGAACAGCACGGTCTTGCTGTCAGGCGCCAGGTCCAGCACCTCGGTCGAGCCGCCTTGTTGCAGCGGCTCCAGCGCGGTGCGGAAATTGTCGGCCATCTGCGGCACGGCCACGGCCTTCATGTCTGTCGCGGTGACGCCCTGTTCATTCGACGCAGCGGCCGCCGCGGCGTCGCAGGTGCGGGCGCTGGAACGGATGCGCGAGAGCTTGGCGGCCGCATCGTCGCCGGTGGCCTGAAGCTGTTTCAGGTCCATGGTGACATCGTTGACGTCAGCCGCCTCGCGCTTGCCGAGATAGCCTATGAGATAGACGCCGCCTTCGGACTCCAGCGGCTCCAGCATCGCCGGCGCCGTCACGTCCTTGATCGCTGCCGCGATCTCGGGGCGAAGGTCCGCCTGCGAGAGCCAGCCGAGATCGCCGCCCGCCGAAGCGGACGGGGCTGCGGAGAATTGCTGGGCCACGGCCTCGAACGAGGCGCCTTGCTGGATCTGGTTGGCCAGCGTGCGGGCCGTGTTCATCGCATTGGCGCGCGAGCCGGTATCCGGCGCGTAGAGATAGATTTCGGCGATGCGGTATTGCGGCTCGTCGATGCTGTCGCGGAAGCGGTCCATCATCTCCGACACGCGCAGTTCGGAAACGCGAATCTGGCGGGCGAAGCGGCCCCGGATCAGGGCCGTCCACGCGATCTCCGCGCGCACCTGATCGCGCAGGGTCTGCGGGTTGACGCCAGCTTGCTGGATGCCGCCGACAAATTGTTCAGGCGTCATCCGGTTGCGCTGGGCGAGGCGGGCGATGTCCTGGTTAACCTCGGCGTCCGAGATTTCCGTGCCCTTCACCAGCTTGCGGAATTCCTTGAGCTGGATCTTTTCCTCGATCAGGGCTTCGAGCGCGCGGTCCTGCACTTCGGCCAGAACCTGATCGTCCGGCTGCTGGGTGAAGCTGAGCAGCATGAGGCGGGCGCGGTTGCGCAGGTCGGACTGCGAAATGACCTCGTCATTCACCAGAGCAACGATGCCCTCGATAGCCTGGCCGCCCGGCCGCTGCGGCGCGGCTTGCCGGGCCAGCGGGGGTTGGCCCGCCTGTGGCTGTCCAGCCGGTGGTTGGCCCTGCTGCTGGGCCCCGGCGACCGGCGCAGCCGCCAGCGATCCCGCGAGAACGGCGGCGAGACAGGTTGCGAGCGTCTTCCTCATCCAGGGCACCCTCAGACTTCCGGACAACATCAGCACCGGGGCTGGGCCAAAAAAAGGCCGGCCGGGACGAGATTCCGCCCGGTCACGATAATGATCACTTGGCCGATCCTGCAACGGCGCGCAACCGGATCAGAACAGTTCCTCGCTGGCCTTGCCCCCGAGGCCGGTCAGAACAAAGCGGAACCGGATGGAATCCTGCGGTCCCAGCGTCCGGTCCCGGGCCCCCGATCGCTCGTAGGTTATGGCGAAATACGAACACTCGTCCCGGTAGGCGAGTCCGAGGGCGAGGCGGATGTCCCGGTCGGCGGTAATGTTGCGCTGCTGCTCGAAAATAGCAGAAAACCGGTCCGTAAGGCGCAAACCGCCCCGGGCCAGGATGCCTTCATCCTCCGCCCCGGCCGAATTGCTGGTGATCCGGTAGTAGCGGGCGGCCCCGTTCAGCCGCCAGAGCTGGCCACGGGCGTCCACGTCGATGCGGCTAAGGTTGAAATCGTCGTCCAGCCGCATGCGCGTGCCGACATAGAAGTTCTGGCCGAAATCGGCGCGGGCGGTGGCGACATAGTCCGATTCCTCGCCGCCCATATTGCTGAGCTGGCTGAATGCCGGATCGGCGTCCTCGCGCCACCGGCGGCCCACCATGCTGGACAGTTCAAAGCCGTTGCCGAAGCTGGCCTTGGCGTTGAGGCCGAGCACTGCGCGTCCGCCGCCTTCCCACAGATCGTAGCCGGCAATGGCGTTGGGCTCGAAGATGTTCGACTCGTCGAGTTCAAACAGCAGCGAGTCCTCGTTGGGCAGGTCGTTGTTGTTGGCGCTCTTGGAGCCGTAGGCGGCCATGGCGATTGGTTCGATCATCAGGTCGACATTCTCGCCGCGCCGGATGAAGGGCATGCTGATCTGCGCGCCGCCAAGGCCGAGCACGCGGGAGATCGTCTCGGCGCCCTCAACGCCGCCGTCGTCGACGCGATAGACGTCCGCGCGGGCCTGGGCGAACGGCTTCAGGACAAGACCGGGACCAGTGATGTACTGGGCGCTCCAGTCCACGTCTGCGGTGGCGCGCGCGGTATCCATGACGGGATCGCCATTGGGCAGGATGGCCTGTTCTTCACGGAACAGCGCGACCGAGCTGAACGCGGCGGCGACCTGTCCGGCCTGGCCCAGGTCGAAGAACTTTTCCATGAACACTGACGGCGCCACGCGCGGCAGCATCTCATCAGTCTCGCCTGCGCGCAGGCCGTGGAAATTCAGCAGGCCTGCCTCGAAATAGAAGTCAGGGTGCTGGCCGGTCGCATAGACCTGGTTCAGCAGCTGGCGCGGCTGGCTGGAATACAGGCCGCGCAGTTCATCTTCACCACGGATCTCATAGCGGCGGTCATAAAGGTCGTCCGACTGGGTTTCGACGCCGAAGCCCCATTTCCAGTCTTCGTTGATGTTGAACAGGCCGCTGCCATAGAGGTGGCCGCGCCACTTCTCCTCGCCGAACCTGTCGCCGTCATTGTCGAAGTCGCTCTCATAGGTGATGGAGCCTTCGCCCTTCACCTCGCCGGAGAAGAAGCGTTTGCGATACTCGGCTTTCAGCACCGGATTGACGTTGGTGGTGACCAGCGGGCTGAGGACGAGGTCCTGATATTCCGTCAGGGCGAGGAAGTAGGGAACTTCCACAAATCCGCCGAGCGCGGAGTTCGATCCGATATCCGGCGTCAGAAGTCCGCTGCGCCGTTCAGACGACGGGTCCGGGTGCGCGAAATAGGGGATGTAGAGAAGCGGGACGCCTTTGATCTCCAGAACCGCGTCCTGGTATGAGATCATCTGCGTTTCGGTGTTCTGCACCGCCCGGCGCGCACGCAACGACCATGTCGGCCCGTTCTTGTCGTCCTCGCAGACGGGGCAGCCGGTATAGACAACCTGCTCCAGCGTGTTGCGCGTGCCGTCGGTGCGGATCGCGGCCGATGCGGTGGCCATCGCATTGTGGGGCAAGCGAACGGAGAAACGGGTGGCGAAGCCGTTCTGGAAATCTTCGTCCACCTCGATCTCGTCGGCGAACTGGATTGAACCGTCGACGCCCTCGATCTGCACGCGGCCCTGCGCGCGCATGGTCTGTTTCTGCTGGTCCCAGACCAGCCGGTCGGCGAACAGCGAACGCTGGCCGACGCGCACCTCGACATCGCCCTCGGCGATCAGGGTGCCGGCGTTCTGGTCCTCGGTAATCAGCTTGGCCCGCAGCAGGACGTCGTTGTCCTGGTCCTCGTTGGGATTGGCGGGGGCGCCCGGAGCGGGAGAGGCCGGAGGGGTCTGCGCCTCGGCTGTTGCGCTGAGCGCAAGCAGGACGGACGCCAAGCAGGAAAGCCGCAGCACCAGTTACTCTCCCCTCACGTCACAACTTGTCGGCGGGCTCCCAGCCTGCTGATCGATACGCAAAGCCTCGCGGGGCGTCCAGTGCGGGAGCCAGCGGAACTGCCCGGACCACAGGCAAAAATATCCCGCCAATCCGGCCTAAAATGACGGAACCGCCATGTGGGCGGGCTTCTCAGCCGTCCTCGACATGGGACAGGACGGTCAGCACGGAGAAAAGAGCCAGCAGCGGCGGGCACCAGGCGGCGGCCTCGGGGGAAACCGCTCCGGAGGCGGACATGCTGGCCGCGATCCGGGTGAAGAAGAACAGGATGAACCCCGCCGCGGCGCTCGCGCCAATCAGCTTTGTGAGGCCCCCCGACCGGGCCATCCGCAGGCAGACGACCGCGCCGATCAGCGTCATCGCCACCATCATGGCGGGGATCGCAAGCAGGGTGTGGAATTTCAGGACGTAGGCGTCCACCTCCATCCCCGCCGCGCGATTCTGCTGGATGAAGGACGGCAGGTCCCAGAACGGAATGGTCTTGGACGACGCGAATCGCGACAGCAGCCGGTCCGCCGCCAGATTGGTGGGCAAGGCCAGCGAGTCCTGCCGGAAAATTTCTCCGGACGTCCGGTTCTCGATCACCCCGCCGTCGAGC
>CAZJZQ010000034.1:0-6272 GCA_964550535.1 uncultured Rhizobium sp. | reverse complement strand
AGCTGCCAGAAGCCTTGCAGCAGCCGCGCCCGGCCAGCGTCGATCCGGTGGGTGAACTCCCGTCCGCCGGGGCCCGGGCGGAAGTAATAGAAGGTGACATCCTCCAGCGCCTCGGCGCGGCCCACGACGCGGCTGGCGTGGATGATGGCCTGGCCCTCGACGTTGAACGATCCCGCCGTGCCGCCGTCCCCTGTCGCCGCGTTCACATCGCCCTGGCTCAGCCAGATGCCGGAGCCGCCCTCCATCGCCGCCGCGCGGGACGGATTGACCAGCTGGTCGCGCCGGTTGCGGAACTCTTCGTTGAGGCTGGCGGCCAGCGGCTCGACCACCGCCACCATCACCACGCCCAGCACGAAGGCGAGGAACATGGCTGGCGACAGGAACCGCCAAGCCGACAGGCCGGCCGCCCGGATCACCGGAATCTCGCTGCGCCGGTTCAGCTGCGCGAATGTCAGGATGGCGCCGATCAGCATCGCGAACGGCAATGTATCCATCACGAGAGCAGGCGTGCGCAGCAGGGTCAGCTGGATCGCCGTGTCCAGGCCTATGGCCGTGCGGCTGCCGATGGTGCGCATCTGCTCGACCACGTCGATCAGCAGGATAGCCATGATGATGACGCCAAACGTCAGCAGCAGCGACATGGCCGCTTCGCGCAGGACATAGCGTTGGATGCGGCCTGTCAGCATTATCGCGCCATCCCGAACCGCACGCCGCCGCCTTGCTGGGCGCGGGCTTTCCTGCGCCGGATGCGCCCGGGGATGACGAAGAACATCATCGAGATAACCGTGATGATCGCGAGCGGCAGGACATACTGCACATAGTTCAGGCCGGGATCATCCTCGGCTGCGGAAACGGCGCCAAAGGCCAGCAGGCGCACGGTCAGCGCGACGCCCGACGCAATGGCGATGCGCTGCGCATATCCCCGGCGGCTGAAATCCCCGCCCAGCACGGCGTAGATCGCCAACAGCGCCATCGCGAAGTTCAGCAGCGGCGCGGCGATCCGCGAATGCCCTTCGGCGAGGAAACGGTCGGCGTTCTGATTGTCGAAGAAGTTGGTCATGTCCGGATAGAACAATTCCGGCAGATACCGGTCCGGCTCCTTCAGGATGATCGCCCGCTGGTCGCTGGTGAACGGCGCGAGGTCGAAGGGCGACTGCTCGAACCGCAGGATCTCCAGCCCGCCATTCTCGGTGAGCTGCTGCACGTGGCCGTCGCGCATGATGATGACCGGCGCGCCTTCCATCTGGGTGATGTAGCCCGACTTGGCGATGTAGGTGACCGTCTGCTCCGGGTTGCGGGCGTCCGCCACCAGCAGGTCGAACATCTGCGGCCCGTCGATGGTGTGGGCGTAGGTGGTAAGACCGTCCGCGCTGGTCATGTACGTCCCCTCCCTCACGAGGGAGGACGCAATGTCCGTGGAGACGGCGGTGATCGATTCGCGCAGCTCCCGCAGGGCGGCAGGCTGTATCCACAGGTTCAGGCCCAGATGGATCAGGCTGGCGATCACCGCGAGGCGCAACACGGGCGAGGCGATCTGCCAGTTCGACATGCCGGCCGCCTGGGCCACCACGATCTCGTTTTCCCGGTGGGCGACGTTCAGCGCTCCCACGGCGGCGATGAACAGGGCGATCGGCAGGAGCAGGGAGATCAGGCGGGGCGTCGCCAGAATGGACACCTGTAGGTAAACCAGCATCGACTGGCGGTTCTCGACGATGATGTCGATCTGGTTTAGTCCCTGTGTCAGCAGCGCAATCAGGCCAAGACCGCCCGTGATCGCCACGAGGGTTCTCAACACGTTCCGAAAGAGATACCGCTGAAACCCTGACATTTATAACCCTGGGCGCCGACGCCAAACCCGGTTTCCGGCCAGTGCTAGCGGCGTCCGGGGCATTCGTCGATGATGATGTGTAGAGCCGCTAGACTGGAAATCTCCCATGCAGATCAAGTTTTCAGCTGAGCCGTCAGGTGATGCTGTCGCCTATATCGCCTACGAGGGCGCCAAGGGCGTCGAGTTCGGGCCGGGCGTGGACGCGCAGGCCCAGGCGGCGTTTCGTCGCGCCATGGACGCCGGACGCTTCAAGGGCTCCGCGGGACAGGTGATCGAGATCCTCGCGCCGGAATGGAGCGACGCCCCGCGCGTGCTGCTCGCGGGCGCGGGCAAGGCCGCCTCGGTCAACGATCTCGGCTGGCAGAAGCTCGCGGCCGGGCTGGTGAAGCGCCTGCTCACCACCGGCGCCAAGTCGCTGTCGATCGCCGGTCCGCCGGATCGCGCCGTCGCCGCCCAGCTCGCGCTCGGCGCGCGTCTTGCGGGTTACCGTTTCGACACCTACCGCCTGAACCTCAAGGCCGAGCGCAAGCCGACGCTGACCTCCGTGTCCGTCGTCACCGACTCGGCGGCGGGCGCCCGCTCCGACTTCGCGCCGCTGGCCGCGAAGGCCGAGGGTGTGGAGATGGCGCGCGATCTCGTCTCTGAACCGCCGAACGTGCTGCACCCGGAAAGCTACGCCGCGCGCATCGCCGAACTGCAAGAGCTGGGGCTGGAAGTCGATATTCTCGACGTTCCCGCCATGGCGAAGCTGGGCATGCACTCGCTGCTCGGCGTCGGTCTGGGCAGCGAGCATGGCTCGCGCCTCTGCGTGTTGCGCTGGAACGGCTCGAAGGACAAGAAAGCCGCGCCCGTCGCCTTCATCGGCAAGGGCGTGACGTTCGACACGGGCGGCATCTCCCTGAAGCCCGGCCTCGGCATGCAGGACATGAAGGGCGACATGGGCGGTTCCGCGGCCGTCGTGGGCGCCATGCTCTCACTGGCCAAGCGCAAGGCGAAAGCAAACGTCGTCGGCCTCGTCGGCCTTGTCGAGAACATGCCCGACAGCAAGGCCCAACGTCCCGGCGACATCGTGAAAGCCGCGGCCGGCAAGACCATCGAAATCCAGAACACCGACGCCGAGGGCCGCCTCGTTCTCGTCGACGTGCTCTGGTACGCGCAGAAGAAGTTCAATCCGAAGCTGATGGTCGATCTCGCCACTCTGACCGGCGCGATCATCACCTCGCTCGGCCATGAACACGCGGGCCTGTTCTCGAACAATGACGACCTGTCCGGGAAACTCGCCGCCGCGGGCAAGGCTGAGGGCGAACCCGTGTGGCGCCTGCCGCTCGGCCCCGGCTACGACAAGCTGATCGACAGCGAAGTCGCCGACATGAAAAATATCGGCGGACCCGCTGGCGGTTCGATCACCGCCGCGCAATTCCTGCAACGCTTCGTGGATGACGGCCGCGCCTGGGCGCACCTCGATATCGCGGGCACGGCGTGGAAGCCGTCCAACGACAACCCGCTGGAGCCCACCTGGGCGACAGGCTGGGGCGTGCGCCTGCTCGACCGGCTGATCGCCGACAATTACGAGGACTAGGCGCAATGGCTTCGGAGTGGTGGTTCTATCACATCGAACACACCACGCTGGACGCTGCCGTCGGCCCGCTGCTGGACAAGTGTCTGGAGCGGAAGTGGCGCGTGGTTGTCGTCGGCAAGGACGACACCCTCGCGCGGCTCGACACCTTCCTGTGGACCTGGCGTGATGAGAGCTTCCTGCCGCACGGCCGCGCGGGCCGTAACGCGGCGAAGCAACCCATCCTGTTGTCGCGCACCGCCGATGCGGTGAACGGCGCGAAGGTGGCTTTGCTGCTCGATGGCTCTGACGCGCCGCCCGGTCTGTTCGACCGCTGCATGGTGGTGTTCGACGGCGGTGACGAGGAAACCCGCGCCATCGCGCGCCGCCAGTACAAGGCCGCGACGGACGCCGGCGCCGCCGCGCGCTATTTCCAGCAAGACCCCGGCGGCGGCTGGCGCGAAATGACCGCAAAGCCCGCAGGCGCCGCGCAATAGCGCCTCGGATATATTAAGCCGTCCGCCGCCGCGAACGATCCCGTCCCGCGCGCGTACAATGGTTCGCTGTTCGAGGCGGACAACGACGAGGAAGCGACGCCCGACCGTCGAGACGCTCAATCCACCAAAGCCGCGTTCGCGCCCTTGATGATCGCGGCCAGCGGGCCTTTCAGGTTGGCGAGGGCTTCCTGCATGGAGCGGCGGCCCTCTTCGACGGCGGGCTCATAGTCCTTCCAGTCGCGCAACTCGATGCCTTCCAGCTCCGGAATGACGAGCAGGTCCGTCAGGTCGCGGTGCATGTTGGGGTTCACGCTCACCGTCGCCGCGCGCATCAGCAGGTTGGCGATGGGCGGCGGGGACGAGAAGCCCTTCCTCGCCGTCCAGCCAAAGAAGCCCGGCGGGTTCAGGAATTCCTCCGCGGACAACCCTTCCGGCGCCTGCGCCACGTCGACGCCGATGATGCGGCCGCGATGCATGTCGCGCATCACGTCCACCGGGAAGTTGTTCAGCACCGCGCCATCCACCAGCACCTGGTTCTCCGCGACGATAGGCGGGAGAATGCCCGGCAGCGCGATGGTCGCCCGCAACGCATCGCGCAGCAGCCCCTCCGTATGCACCCGGAAGGCGCCCTGCGTGAGGTTGGTGGACACTGCGAAGAAAGGCAGCGTCATGTCCTCGATGCACTGGTCGCCGAAATGCTCCTGCAACCGCGCATCCACCTTGTGCCCCTTCACCAGCGCCACGACGGGCAGCCGGTAGTCGGACAAGGGATTGCTCTCCACGAACGCCTTGCGGATGCGGCGGTCGATCTCTTCGTCCGGCCAGCCCAGCGCCACGCCCGCGCCGATGATCGCGCCCATCGAGGCGCCGCCGACAAAATCTATGGGGCAGTTGGCTTCGCGCAGCGCGCGGATCGCGCCGATATGCGCATACGCCCGCGCCCCGCCGCCCGACATCACCAGCCCGACCGACCGGCCGGAGATCACCCGCGCCAACCGCCTGCAATCGCCGTCATCCATCGCGCGCCAGTGGAACAGCCGCGCCGACTGCGCCGCCGCCCGCCATTCCGCAGGTTCCGCAGCCTGCCGCTCGCCGTGATGATGCAGCAGCACCACGTCCACCAGCCGGAACTGGTGCACCGGCGAGATATCCTCCGGGAACAGCGGTATCGAAGGCCGCGCATCCGCCCGTGCGAACAGCCACAGGCGGTCGCATTGTCTCTGCGTCAGCCGGAACCATGGCGTATCGCCAATCTGCGCGACCAGAAGCACAATGTCATTGCGCGCTTCCAACTCGTCGAAATAGCCCACCGGCATCCCGGCGGCCTCTTCGCCCGCCACAGCAACCCGCAGCCCCATCGCCTTCAGCGCCGAGGCCAGCGTTCGCGCCCGCAGGCGCAGGTCGATGGTGGGCGAGGTCGCGACCAGCCCGAACACACGCGGCTCGGCCCGCGGCGACTTCTTCCGCGTCTGCCGCATCCGCACCATGATGACGCGCGTCAGCCGCTCCAGGATTACCGGGTCCGACCGCACCAGTTCCATGAAGCCCGGCCGCGACATGGCGATCAGCTCCGTATCGCGCAGGGCGTACACCGCGTGCTCGTGCGGCTCTCCCGCGATCATCGACATCTCGCCCACGGGCTCCCCGGCGCGGATGTGGCCCATCAGCTCCAGCTTGTTGTCCGCTCCCATGCGGAAGGCGCCCAGCGAGCCGGAGATGACGAAATAGATCGTGTCGGAGGGTTCGCCGATCTCGAACAGCTTCCAGCCGGCGGGCAGGCAGAAATTGCGGATGCCCGCCTCGGCCTGCTTCAGCGCCTTCGCCGGAGCGTCGCGCAGGAACGGCACGGCCTTCAGCGTCGGCGTGAGGGGCGCTGGCGGCTCGTTTCTTGTCTTGAGTTTCAAAGCCATGCCGAGGCCCAGGAGTGACGGGTTTCCCGCTCCAGTAACCGATATATCCCAAATCCCTGAATGAAACGTGAGAGAGGCACGGCTCCGATCCATACTCCGCTTGCCATCGCCCGTCCGCCATCCGCTAATGCCATGAATCGGCAGGGCGACACCTAATGGCCAGACTTAGTTCTCAAGTAAGTCCTTCATCGGAGCGCTTTCAAGGCAACGCTGCGGCGATGGCCCGGCTGGTGAGCCAGTTGCGGGAGAAGACAGCCGCCGCCGCGCTGGGCGGGCCGGAGCCTTCGCGGGTGCGGCATACGTCGCGCGGCAAGCTGCTCCCGCGCGAACGGGTGGAGCACCTGCTCGATCCCGGCTCGGCTTTTCTGGAACTGTCGCCGCTGGCGGCGGAGGGCATGTATGACGGCGAGGCCCCGGCGGCCGGCGTCATCACCGGCATCGGCCGCGTGTCGGGCCGCGAATGCGTCATCGTCTGCAACGAC
>CAZJZQ010000033.1:20382-27789 GCA_964550535.1 uncultured Rhizobium sp. | reverse complement strand
GGCGGGATGAGCGGGGGGCGGCCTCCCGAGGCACGTTGTTTTGCGGGAGATTCGCCGCATCCTTTGCCGCAGCGCAAATGTATCCGGCCGGAAGGCGGGTCAGGCGGCGAGGGCGCGGGAGAGGGTGGCCGCCGAGAGCGGTTTGGCCATGAAGCCCGCCACGCCCAGGCCACGAAAGCGGCGTTGCAGGACGTCGGGGTCCTCCGAGGACACGACATAGACGCGCGGCGGGGTGGCGATGCGGCGGCTGATCCAGCCCATGACTTCGGCGCCGTCCATCCCCGGCATCACATAGTCCAGCAGGACGGTGGCGTAGGTTTGCGACTGGAGGCGCATGATCGCTTCGAATCCGTCGCGGGCGAGGTCGAACTGGGTTCCGGCGGCGGAAAGGAGGCTGGCGGTGATTTCGGCGGCGGCGGGGTTGTCATCGACAACAAGAATGCGCCGCCCGTCGTTTGTGGCGTTCGCGGACATAACGGCTGGGCTCCCGGGGAGGCAGGGAAGTGTCCGGACCCGGAGAGACTCCGATGCCCGGACACAGCACTTGCGCAACGCCATCCAAGTTGGGGGGGGACGGAAAGCGTCGCGCTGCGTGGGTGCAGATGACGGGATTAGCCCGCCAGCAAAAGGCTAAATCAGCAGCTTAGCCACGGCTTAACCGCTAAACCGGTGTTACGCGCCGTACTGCTCTGAATAGGAGGGTATTTCCCGGCGATGTTACATGCCGCGCGCGTGCGCTTTACAAGACATGGTGCTCCGCGAGACACTGATATCGGGTCGCGGACGGGCGCACATATGGAATTTACCCCACAGGCTGGCCGGTCAGGGGGCGCCGGTGATGGCGTTTTCGAGGGCGAGTCTGCGCCGTCGCGGGGCGAGGTCGAGCAGGCGTTGGGACGGGTTCTGGGGTCGCAAGGGTTCGCCGCGTCACCGCGCCTGCAGGAGTTGCTGGGCTTTGTGGTCGCGGCGACGCTGGATGGGGATGCGGAGCGGCTGAAGGAGTATTCGGTCGCGGTTGATGTCTTCAAACGGCCAGCGGCGTTCGATCCGCGCCTCGATTCCATCGTCCGGGTTCAGGCGAGCCGGTTGCGTAAGCAACTGGCCGATTATTACCGCAAAGCCGGCGCCGGGGAGACAGTCCGGATCGATGTGCCTGCGGGCGGGTATTCCGCCACCTTCACGCGGATTTCACGGCCGGCGGCGCGGGAGACTGCGTTTGTTCCAGCGGGGGCGGCGTCACCGGCCGCCGGGATAGGCGAAGCTTCTGGTTCGCGCGGCGCGCCGGTTGCGGCCGTGGCCGCCGACGAGGGGGAGCGCAAGCGGTATGTCTTTGCGCTGCTGGGCGTGGCGACGCTGGTTCTCGTGGCGCTGGTGGCGGCCGCCGTGATGATGCGCGGCGGCGAGCGGCCGCTGGCCGATCCATCCGGGCCTACGATATTCGTCGCGCGATACAATCTGATCGATGACGAACCTGTCGGCCGGCAGGTGCGCGACGGTTTGCAGTATGAACTGATCGACCGGCTCAGCCGGTTTCCGGAATTGTCGGTGCTGGGAATCGACACGGTATATGGTTCCGGCGGCGATGCGGCGCGCCTTGATCCGCGCGGCGCCGATTTCATTCTCAGCGGATCGGTGCAGCCCACGGCGACGGTCATGCAGGTCACCAACCAACTGGTGCGCACGTCGGACAACACCATCGTCTGGTCGCGCAGCTTTTCCAGCGAACTCTCCGACGCATATGATCTGCTCGATGTGCAGTCCGATATTGCGGGCGAGGTGGCGGCGCAACTGGGCCAGCCCTATGGCGTGATCCAGGAGAAGCTCAACCTCGGCGCCGATCATGTCCGTTCTCTGGCGTTGCAGGATTATCTGTGCGTGGTGAGCGCCAATATCTATTCCCGGAACAAGTCGGCGGCGCGGCATCTGGAGGTGCGCGATTGTCTGGAGGCGGCCGTGGCGCGCTCGCCGCATTACGCGCCGGCGTGGGCGAAGCTGTCATGGATGTATGGCGATGAGGACCGTTTCGGCTTCAACGTGAAGACCGGCGAGGCGCCTCCGTTTGAACGGGCCCGCGAGGCGGCGATGCGCGCGGTGGAAGCCGATCCATCCACCGCGATGGGGCATCAGTATCTGTCGATTGCATTGTTCAATCTTGGTGACGATCAAGGTTTCCGTGCGGCGGGGGAGAAGGCGCTGCTGCTCAATCCCAACAATTCAGAAATTCTTGCGGACCTCGGGCAGCAGTTGATCCTTGTCGATGGCTCGGAGCGCGGCAAGCAACTGGTGGAGCGGGCGATCGAGCTGAATCCGGGGCATCCGGCATGGTATTTCGGCGGGCTGGCGATCTATCACCTCGAACATGGCAATCGCGAGGAAGCGTTGCGATATGCGCGCAACTTCTCCGCTGATGGATCGCCGATGGCGATGTACACGCTGGCGGCGGCGTGGCGCCTGAACGGGGAGAATGCCCGCGCCAATGAGGTGCTGAAGGAACTCGAAACGCGTTTTCCCGGCGCGGTCAGCCGTCGCGCCGAGCGGATGAAGGCGCTGCGGATGGCACGGCGGGTGGAGCGCCTGATTTTCGGAAACTAGAACATTTCATTTTTTGGCGGAAGCGTATCCGGCGTGTTGGATGTAGTTTCGACATTCGGTTGAGTTGATCGCCGTGACGATCTTTCCTGTTTCGTGGATAACGGCCTCGATTGTTCGCTGCTGGGCGGTGCGCATGGCCTGCTTGATCTTGGAGAAGGTCTGTTCGATCGGGTTGAGATCGGGGCTGTAGGCAGGCAGGAACCACAGCTTCGCGCCCGCCGCACGGATCATGCGGCGGATGCAGCCGCCCTTGTGGGAACCGAGATTGTCCATCACGACGATGTCGCCGGGTAGAAGCGTGGGCGCGAGCAACTGTTCGACCCAGGCGCGGAAAGCCTCGCCATTGACCGGTCCGTCAAAGATGCGGGCACGACTCGGCTACTTCTTTTTGACCTTACCGGCGTAGTGGAAGACGTTTTCCATCGTTGCGCCGAAGACCTCGGCGATGCGAAAGGCGATCTCGAGCGAGGGCGAATAGCGGCCCTGCTCGATCGCTACGATTGTCTGCCGCGTTACTCCGACCAAGTCGGCAAGTCTTTGCTGGGTCATCTCGCCATGTTGAAAACGAAGCACGCGGATGGAGTTGGTGATGGCTTTCGAGGAGGGTTGAGTCATATGTCGAGCCGGGAATAGGCGAGCTCCGAGCTGAGTCGGACCAACTCCGCCAGAACGAACGCGCCCAGCACGGCATAGGCGACGACCCCGGGCGTTGCGCCTGTGAACAGCAGCATCAGAATGCCCCAGGCGGCGATCGCCATCACGGCATAGCCGTTGCGCGAGGAGCGCCAGCTGATGATGCGGTCACGTTCGTCCGACGCTTCGGGCGGGCGGACGATGGCGAGGACGATGTGGGAAACTGTCATGATGATCGCCATGAGCATACTGGTGATGAATAGGAAACCAAAGACAACCGGTAGGTCGGGCGGCGCTTGAAGGAATGCCCAGGTCGCCCAGCCATAGACGCCGATGATGGCGAGGATGGTTATCGCGGTGCTTTTCTCGCGGAAGCTGGCAACCGCCGGGCGCGCGGGACGCTCGCCACGGAAGGATTGAAGAAAGAGACCGGCGGCCACCAAAGCGAGCGGGATACCTGCCCAGTATGCTTCGCCATTCGTCGCGATGGCCTGGATGGTGGTAGGGACGACGGCTGCACCAAGAGCCAGAGCGGAACTGGAAAGCCACGTGCGGCGGCGAGCGCGCGGCGCATCTACATCGACAAGGCGGCGCGACGTGAGATGCAGCACTACCGCGATCGACAGTAGGGTCATAAGCCAGGCAGCGGCAGGAACAATGATCTCGAGTTTCATGGCGGATCACCTCGCGTTGGAAAGGTTGGAAAGATGCGATTCGGAGGCGGAGAGCCACTGCGCGATGCGTTCAGCGGTACGCGGGTCGCTGGTGACGCCGCTGTGCGAGGCGCCTTCGATCAGCGCGGTTTCGCCCTTGCTGTACTGGCGGATGATACCCTCATAGGCGGCTGCGTTGAACGCCTCGTCCTTATCTCCGGCAACCAGCAGCAGGGGCGCGTCGATGGCTGAAAGGGCGGCGCGGTAGTCGTCAGGAGAATTGGGTTGCATGCTTTGGAGCGCAGCATAGCCATACGCAGGCATCCCGGGGCGATTGAAGAGAAGGATGGGCTCGTCGTTGAAGGCCGTGACGCCGATCGAGTCGAGCATGACGACGCCGATGAGGCGTGGCGCGCGGAACTTCACGAACATCTCGGCGATCTTCGCTTCGGCGGGTGAGCCAGTCAGCTTCATGCTGGGCGAATCACTTCCAAATAGCGGGGCCATGAGGAGATAGCCGTCGACCTTCGCGGTGTCGTTTCGTAAGGCGTAGCGCAAGGCGATGCCGCCGCCCATCGAGTGGCCGCCAAGGATGATACGCGTCTGTGGATCTTGCTTGCGGATCTCAGCGATGATGTCGGCAACGTCTTCCTCATACTGCCCTGCATGATCGACAGCCCAAGGCTTGCCGCCAGACTGACCGTGGCCACGATGATCAAAAGCGATGACGCGCGCGCCTGTCAGCTGGTTGAGGAGGCCCGAGAAGACATTCGACGGTTCGCTATCCGAGGCGACGCCATGCATGAAAACGACGGTAATCCTTGAGGATGCGCCGAAGTCGCGTGCGAAAAGTTTCTCGCCGTCGCGCGTGGTGAAAGTTCTGGGTGTGAAGGGATAAACCTGTTCACGGACAAGCCCCGAGGCTTTCTCACTCATCGCCTGCATCTCTGGGGTGATGGTCGGAGCGCCCTTGAACACAGGCTCAGGCCAAAAGACCAGCGCAAGCGCGGTCGAGACGTAGGCAAGTGCGAGGCTGGCGACGACGACGACGGTTTTCGTCGCAACATTGCGCAGCGATTGTTTTTTCACGTTTGGAGCGGCGGATGGCATGCAATTTCTCCCCACACGATACGTCATTTAAACCAGACACAATGTCATATATAGCGGACATTCGGCAATGTCAACTATACCGGACAAGATGTCCTATAAAGAGGACGCCCCCGATGTGCGGAAGCAAGGGCTTGCGTCGATTTACATCGCCGCTTCGCGCTGAACACGTCTTTGCGTGAAACTGCGAGCAACGGAAGCATGGCCGGGGCAGCCTAGAGGCTGTTAGGGACCGATCAAGCGGATGGGTTTAGCGGGCGTTTGTCGCGCCCTATCTGGCGCTGCTGCCCGAGGAGGCTGGGCAGCGGCGGCACGATCTGCGCGAGGTGTTCAACGGGCTGCGCTATGTGGTGAAGGGCGGGGTCACCTGGCGGCTGGTTCCCAACGACCTGCCGCCCTGGGAGATCGTCTATCAGCAGACCCAGCGCTGGCTGAAGGCGGGCGTGGGCCACCCGTTTCCGAAGGCTTGTCCGCGACTATGAGCGCCTGCCAGAAACCGTCAAAGGCCTCCACTTCGTCGCCTTCGCATGCCTCATGCTCAACAAAGCCGTCTCAGCCATGGCCCAAGTCCCTAACAGCCTCTAGAGAGCGCCGTCGCGGCGGATGCCCAGTTCATCGCATACGGCGGCGATGGTCAGCATGTCTTCCCACGCCTTCGCCTTGTCCTGCGGACGGCGCAGCAGATAGCTGGGGTGGAGCAGCGGCACGCAGGGGATGGGGCCGAGGCCATCGTGCACATAGCGCATCCGGCGGCCGCGCAGGCGCATGATGCCGTCATCCGATTTCAGCATGGCGTGCGTCGCGAACTTACCGGCGGTGAGCAGGAGCTTCGGTTGTTTGAGTTCGATCTGGCGCGCGAGGAAGGGGGCGCAGATCTGCAATTCTTCGGTCGAGGGATCGCGGTTCCCGGGCGGACGCCAATAGACGAGGTTGGTGATGTAGATGTTGCTGGTGCGGGCGACGCCGATGGCGGCCAGCATCCGGTCGAGCAGTTTTCCCGACCGGCCGACGAAGGGCAGACCCTGGGCGTCTTCCTCGGCGCCGGGAGCTTCACCGATCAGCATGATCGGAGCGTCCAGCGCTCCGTCGGACACCACGGTGCTACGGGCAGCTTTTTTGAGCGGGCAGAGGTCGAACGCCTCGATGGCGGTCTTCAGGGCGGGGAGATTCTGGGCCGCCAGCGCGCGGGCGCGGGCCTCGCCCACAGGGTTCTGGCCGATGCGTTTGGGTTCGGGCCGCCCGCCGGGGGTGAGCCTCGGGGCTCCGGAATCGCTCTCCCGGCCCGGGCGGCCCCTTGTGTCCGCTCCCGTCCGCGCGGGCGAGGCGCGGCGAAAAGGCGGTGGATTCAATGAGTCAGCCTCTTCCACCAGACCCATATCCGCCCAGAAATCGGCCAGGGATTTGAGGGTGGAGGCAGCGTCTGGACCGGACATGGCGGTGCGTCGTCTCCAAACCTTGTTGCGGGCGCACACAGTGGGCTAAGTAGCCTGAGCTACAAGAAAAAACGCCCCGCCGAGGGGGGCTACGGAGACTTATACTATGGCGGCAGACGCGGTCGAACGCGAATCCATGGATTTCGACGTGGTCATCGTGGGCGGCGGGCCTGCGGGCCTGTCGGCGGCGATCCGGATCAAGCAACTGGCCGCCGAGACGGGTCAGGACGTCTCGGTTGTGGTTCTGGAGAAGGGCTCCGAGGTCGGCGCGCACATCCTGTCGGGCGCCGTGATCGACCCGAAGGCGCTGAACGAGCTGTTTCCGGACTGGAAGGAACTCGGCGCGCCGCTGGAGACGCCGGTGAAGGAGGACAAGTTCCTTGTGCTGGGCCCTGAGGGCTCGGTGTCGCTGCCCGTCTTCCCGATGCCGCCCATGCTGAAGAACCACGGCATGTATATCGCCTCGCTGGGCAATCTGTGCCGCTGGCTGGCGACGAAGGCCGAAGAGCTGGGCGTCGAAATCTATCCCGGCTTTGCGTGCTCGGACCTGACATGGCGCGAGGACGGTTCGGTGAAGGGCGTGATCGCTGGCGTGATGGGCATTGGCCGCGATGGCGAGCCGACCGCTGAATACCAGCCGGGCATGGAGCTGAACGGCAAATACGTGCTGATCGCGGAAGGCGTGCGCGGTTCGCTGGCCAAGCAGCTGATCGCCAAGTTCGATCTGTCGAAAGGCAAGCAGCCGCAGAAGTTCGGCATCGGCATCAAGGAACTGTGGCAGATCAAGCCGGAGAACTTCAAATCCGGCCTGGTGCAGCACACCTTCGGCTGGCCGCTGGGCAACAGCACGGGCGGCGGCACCTTCCTCTACCATTTCGGCGACAACTATGTGGCCGTCGGCCTGGTGGTGCACCTCAACTACAAGAACCCCTGGCTTTCGCCGTTCGAGGAGTTCCAGCGCTTCAAGCACCACCCGGATGTGTCGAAAT
>CAZJZQ010000033.1:14118-20372 GCA_964550535.1 uncultured Rhizobium sp. | reverse complement strand
CCGAAACTGACCTTCCCGGGCGGAGCGCTGATCGGATGCTCGGCGGGTTTCGTGAACCTGCCGCGCATCAAGGGCAGCCACAACGCGATGAAGTCCGGCATGCTGGCTGCTGAAGCCGCGTTCGACGCCGTGACTTCAGGCCGTCAGGGCGACGAACTGACCGCCTATGCCGAAGCCTTCGAGAACAGCTGGGTGGCGAAGGAGCTGAAGAAAGTCCGCAACGCCAAGCCGCTGTGGTCGAAATGGGGCACGGCCATCGGCATCCCGCTGACTGCGCTGGACCTGTGGTGGGCGACGCTGTTTGGTGCGCCCCTGTTCGGCACCATGAAGCACGGCAAGACGGACGCCGGCTCGCTAGAACCGGCCGCGAAACACAAGAAAATCGCCTATCCCAAGCCGGACGGCGTTCTGTCGTTTGACCGCCTTACCAGTGTCGCATTCTCCTTCACCAATCACGGCGAGGAACAGCCTCCGCACCTGAAGGTGAAAGATATTGAGTTGCAGAAGGCCAGCGAACTGGGCGTCTATGGCGGCCCGTCGAACCGTTACTGCCCGGCCGGCGTCTATGAGTGGGTGGACGAGCCCAACGGCTCGAAACGCTTCCAGATCAACGCCCAGAACTGCGTGCACTGCAAGACTTGCGATATCAAGGATCCGAACCAGAACATTACCTGGACCACGCCGGAAGGCGGCGGCGGACCGAATTATCCGAACATGTAGCGCAAGGCCGGCGGCCCGGCGCGGGCGGCGGCAAGGTGGCTTGGCAACAGGAAGGGCGTCGGCATGACCCTTAGGCAGAAACTGCTTGGCGCTGGCGTCGTGCTCGCGGTCGTGCTTGCGGGATGTGCGCAGACCGGCGCGGGCGGGCAGGCCGGGTGCCGGACGATCTACGTCCATCGCCCCGCCATGAGCGGCGGCGAAGGCGGCATCCTGCCGGTGTCGAGCTGTGGCGAACTTCCGCGTGACGCCGCTGAGGCGCGCGCGCTGGCGAATGCAGCGCCGGTGTCTGCGCCGCCTGTATCCGGCGAACGGCCGCAGCGGGGCCAGCCCTCCGCTGAACGCGAGGGTGACGAAGACGAGGCGACTGAAGACGGTGAGGGCTCCGAAGCCGCGGAGGCGGCTCCGTCCCGTCAGGTGACGCCGGTTTCCACTGCTGCTGCAAACACCCAGCCCGTCTATCCGCCCGAATCCTATCCCGGCGTTTTCGAGATTCTGGAGAATGCCGACATGTCCGCTTTCATGCGGCGCGTGCGGTCGGATTATGCGGGCGACCGCAATTCCGGCGCATGGGGGTATGTCGTCATCGATGCGCTCGCGGCGAGCGATCCGGCGTTGGCGGCTGAAGTGATCGCTGAAATGGACAAGCATTCCGATCCGGAAATGCTGTCGTCCAAACATCTCAATCCGTGGGTTCTGGCGTTCGCGGGCGACGCCGCCGGCGCTCAGTCGGCGATGACCGGCCTGCGCCGGCTGATGCCTGCGCCAACGCTGCTGGGGCATCGCGCGCTGCTGGCCGAAGGGCTGGGGCAGCACGACGTGGCGCTGGCGATCTATGACGAAGCGCCGGACGTGTTCGACCCGCCAAAGCCGGAAGATGCAGCCTCGCCGGGCTATCTGGCGCGCGTGATCTCCTTCAATGGCCAGCGTCTGCTGGCGATCCGCAAGGCGGAGCTGCTGCGCGCGCTGAAGCGCGATCCAGAGGCGGTGGAATTGCTGACCCGGTTGCTGGCGGCGACGCCGGACGATCGTTACGTCGCCAACCAGTTGGCCAATGCGCGGCAGAACAAGGGCCGCACGCAACCGCGGACGCTGCCGCAGGCCATGGCGCTGGCGATCAGCGACGAGGCCGATGTGGTGGAAGAACGCCAAAGCATCATGGCGATGATGGTGGGACGCGGCGCCGAGCCGCCGTTCAACCATCTGCTGGCCTCGATGCGCCAGGCGGCGCTGCTGCTCGATCCGGACAATGGTTCGATCCGTCTGGCCGAAGTGAACCAGCTTTATCAGCACGGACATTTCGAGGCCGCCCTGCGTTTCGCGCAGCTCGGCAATCCGCAGGGGATCGAACGTGCGGGACTGGCCTCCACGGCGGGTCTGGCGGCGTTGCAGCTTGGGTCGCCGGAGACCCTGCTGGCGCTGACGGAGCGGTCGTTGAGGATCGAGTCCGATCCGTCCGCGAAGCTGTCGGCGGCGGGCGCGCTGATCCAGTCGGGCCATACCGGGCGGGCGCTGAAACTGATCGACCAGGCGTTGCGTGAAGGCCTGCCGGAACCGCAGCGCGTGTTCGCGGTGCTGAGCCGTGGGCAGGCTTATTATCAGGCCGGGGATGTGGCGGGCGCCGTGCGTGAAGCGCGCGAGGCGGTGGCGATGGATTCAACGGACAACACGCGCCAGTTCCTTGCCTCGATGCTGGTGAAGTCGCCGGATCGTCCCGAGGGCTTGCAGATCATGCGGGACATGATGGCCGAAACGCCCGGCAATGTCGGCCTGATGAACAATCTTGGCTATTCGCTGGTCGATGGCGCCTCCAGCGATGCTGAACTCGATGACGGGTTCCGCATGCTGAAGGAGGCGAGCCGCCTGTCGCCGGACGAGCCCAACCTGCTCGATAGCCTTGGCTGGGCGTATTACCGCTATGGCGATTTCCGCGAGGCGCTGCGATTCACCCGGATGGCGATCGAGGCGTACAAGCCGTTCGATCACTATGAAATTCTCGACCACCTGGGCGATATCCACTGGCGCCTTGAGGAGCCGGAAGCAGCGCGGAAAGCGTGGTCCGATGCGCTGGAATCCCTGCCGCCGGTTCATGACAAGGAGCGGATCGAGGCCAAGATCAAGTCCGGCCTGCAGGAAGCCGCGCCGGTGCGCCGCGACACGCCGGAAGTGCCGCTGAACCGCAACCGTGGCCAGTCGAGCGATATCTAGCCAGCCGGCAGTCTTCCGGCCCCAGCTTGCAGCGAGTTGAAGCGCGGCGTCTGCTGGGGCAAGAAGGGCTTATGGGGTCCGTTATGCGTAACCTTGGCGTCGTTCTGCTCGCCAGCGTGCTATCCGCCTGCGCCACGTCGCAGTCGCGTCCGGCGTGGACGCCTGAGATGCTGTTTGCCGCGACGGCGGACGGCCGCGATTATGGCGATTACCTGTCGGCGCACTATGCCGGTCTGGTCGGCGATACGGAGGCCGCCGCGATCTATTATCACCGCGCCTTCACGCGCGCGCCGAACGATGCGGGCGCGCTGGAGGCGGCGGTGCTGGCCTATCTGGTGGTTGGCGACAGCGCGGCCGCCGCAAGGCTGGCGGCGCGGGCCAACACGGCGGCGGCCGATGGATCGCCGACCGCGCAGATCGTGCTGGTCGCCAACGACATTTCTGCGGGCAGGTTTGATGATGCGCGGGAGCGGCTGCGTTCGGTCCGTTTCGGCGCGTTCCATGCCGAAACCGTGTCCTATCTTTCGGCCTGGCTGACGGCGCAGAACGATGTCGAGGCAGGCTTGCGTCTGCTTGACGGCGTCGTGGCCGGGCGCATGGCGAATGCCGAAACGCAGGTGATGCGCGCGCTGATCCTGTCGTCGGCGGGGCGCCCGGCGGAGGCGCTGAGCGCGATCGGGCAGGCGCCATCGGTGCGTTCGGCGTCGCCGTTCCAGATTGCGCTGCATGCGCGGTTGCTGGCGGCGTCCGGCGATGTGAGGGGCGCGCGGGCTTTGCTGGAGCAACATGCGGCGATGGCGGGCGTCAGTCCCCAAACGGGCGCCATGGCGGCGATGCTGGCGGCGGGGCTGGTGTCAGGCGCGCCGGTGACGGCGCCAATGTATGGCGTGAAGGATGGCGCGGCGGCTGCGGTGCATGTCGCGGCGACGGGCCGGGGCGGACGCATGGGTTCCGAAGTCGCGGTGATGCGGCATGCGCTGTCGTTGCAGATCGATCCGAAATTCGAGCCGGCGTTGCTGGCGATGGCCGATGCGCTGGAGGAGCTGGACCGGACCGGGCCGGCGCTCGCGGTGCTGGACCGCGTGCCGGCGGCTTCGGCGCTGAAACCGTATGCGCAACTGGCGCGCGCGCGCATCGCCATCGACGGCGGCGATATGGAGCAGGGGCTGGCGGCTGTGCAGGCTGCGGCTTCGGGTTCTCACCAGCGCGACGTGCTGCTGCAGACGGGCGACCTCTATCGCAGTCTTGAGAAATACGCGGAAGCGGAGGCGGCCTATGGCGCCGTTGCGGCGGTAGATGCGGCCGAAGGGCGGTCCGACTGGCGCGTGCTGTTTGCGCGGGCGTCGGCGCGCGAGCGTCTGGATCGCTGGCCCGACGCGGAGGCGGATCTGCTTGCTGCGTTACAGCAGGAGCCCGGCCGGCCCGAGTTACAGAACTTCCTTGGTTATGGCTGGGTGGATCGCGGTGTGAGGGTTGAGGAAGGCCTGAAACTGATTGAACAGGCGGCGGCGGCGCGGCCCGATTCCGGCAACATCATCGACAGTCTCGGCTGGGCGCATTTCCGGCTCGGCCGGTACGAGGCGGCGGTGCAGTATCTCGAACGTGCGGCGGAACTCTCCCCGGACGAGGCGGAGATCATCGATCACCTCGGCGACGCCTACTGGCGCACGGGACGCGAGCGCGAGGCGGAATTCCAGTGGCGCCGTGCGCTGTCGTTTTCGCCCGGTGATACGCTGGAGGCGGAGCTGCGCGAGAAGCTGACGTCCGGCCTTTCCACGCGTCGCGATCAGGCCAGCGCCACCGCCAGCACACAGGCGCGCCAGTGATGGAAACGTCGCGCCACAATCTCTCGACTGCGTGGGCGCCGGCGAAGGTGAACCTCTATCTGCATGTTGGCGCGCCGGGGCCTGGCGGGCTGCATCCTGTCGACAGCCTCGTTATGTTTGCGGATACGCGTGCGGCGGACCGGTTGTCGGCGCGCGTGTCGCCGCAACTGGCGCTGTCGGTGGAGGGACCGGGCGCGAAGGCGTTGAAATCCGCGCCCAACAACCTTGCGCTCGCAGCCGCCATGGCCCTTCGCGAGGCGTGCGACCGGACCGGGCTGGGCGCTGCGCTGACGCTGCACAAGGTGTTGCCGGTCGCTGGCGGCGTGGGCGGCGGATCGTCGGATGCTGCTGCGGCGCTGCACGTGCTGAACGGGATGTGGGGCGTCAATTTCGGTGAAGCTGCGCTGGAGCGGCTGGCCAACCAACTGGGGTCGGATGTGCCCGCGTGCGTGCGCTGTCGCCCTCTCATCATGCGCGGCACGGGCGACCGGCTCACCGATGCAGCGGCGCCGGATGTTCCCATCGTGCTGGTCAATCCCGGCGCGCCGCTGGAAACGCGACGCGTGTTCGAGCGGTTCGACCAGATGAAGACCCCGCGCGTTTTCCAGGAAGTGCAGCCCCCATCCAGTTCCACGCTGGCGGAGTTTGTGGCGACGCTGCGCGGGTATCACAACGATCTCGAACCCGCCGCCCTTGCCCTGTGCCCGGAGGCGGGCAGGGCGCTGAAGATGTTGCAGGCGGAGCCCGGCTGCATGCTGGCGCGCCTGTCCGGATCCGGGCCGACAAGCTTCGGCGTCTTCGAGAGCGGCGCTGCGGCAGAAGCAGCGGCCAACCGCATCGCGGCGAAGAAGAAAAAATACTGGGTTCGCGCCACCATGCTGCGCGGATCGGCCAGCGCTTAGCGCCAGCTGTTTCGCGATGCGCTGAAATCGGCTAGTCCGCCCGTATGGGTGAAGCGCTGGGCGTCTATCTTCTGATTGTTCTGGGCGCCTCGGCCGGCGTGGCCGCGCTGTTGTCCTATATGCTGTGCGGTTTCGCGAAAACGCTGGGCGTGGCCGACGCGCCCGATGGCAAGCGCAAGCTACAGGTGTCGCCGGTGCCCACCGCGGGCGGGTTGGGGTTTGGCCCTGCCGCCATTCTTGCCGCGGCGCTGGGGGTGATCGGCACGGGCCTTGACGGCGTGCTGTTCGAGCATTCGCGGCTGAACCCCATCGTGTACGGATCTGTCGCGGCGCTGCTGCTTGGCTTTCTCGATGACCGGTACAATCTGCGGGCGCGGTGGAAGCTGCTGGCGATGATCGCCATTGCGGGCGGGGCCGCGATCTCCGGCGTGCGCGCGGAGATGCTGGTTATCTGGCCCGAAACCATCCTGATGCTGTCGCTGTTCGGGGCCACGCTGGGTTCGGCGCTGTGGATGGTCGTGGTGATGAACGCGGTGAATTTCATGGACGGCGCCAACGGGCTGGCGATGGGCATGTGCGCCATCGCCGCGCTGGGCCTTGG
>CAZJZQ010000033.1:1556-14108 GCA_964550535.1 uncultured Rhizobium sp. | reverse complement strand
GCCTTGGCGTGGCGGGGATGATCGCGGGGGAGTGGGATATCGCGATCATGTGCTTTGCGTTGACCGGCGCGCTGGCCGGGTTTCTGGTCTGGAATATTCCCGGCCGGCTGTTTGCGGGAGACGCGGGGGCGTTGTTCACCGGCGCGATGCTGGGCGCCCTGTCGCTGTTGCTGGTGCAGGCGCGGCCGGACTGGGTGTGGCTGCCGCCGCTGTTGTTGTTGCCGATACTGGCCGACGTGCTGCTGACGCTGATGTGGCGGGCGCGCCATCGCAAGCCGCTGTTCTCGGCGCATCGCGATCACGCCTACCAGATCGCGCTGAAGGCAGGGCTGAAGCACTGGCAGGTGGCGGCGATCCATGCGGTCGCTGCTGTGAACGCGCTGGCGATTGCGGTGATCTCCGCGATCGTGGGCGGCTATTTCCCGGCGCTTGGCTTCCTGGGGATGCTGGGCGCGAGCATCTGGGTGCACTTCAAGGTGCGCCGCTCCGGCGTGCGGGCGGGGCATGTGGGCGCCGATACTCCGTAAGCTTCAGCTCGCGCGGTCGACGCAGTAGTCGGCCAAGGCGGCGAGTTCCTCGGACACCGGGCCGCGCGCGGCGCGGGCCAACGCGGCCTGGGCCGCGGCCGCTTCCATCCGCGCTGTTTCCAGCGTGCGTTCAGCGGCGCCGGACATGCGGATGAGGTGGATAGCGTGGGCGAGGTCGTCTTCGTGCTGGTCGCGCTGGCCCATCACGCGGTCCCAGAATTTGCGGTCGCGCGCATCGGCGGCTTCGCGGGCGTAGAGGACGGGCAGAGTCAGCTTGCCCTCCCGGAAATCGTCGCCGACAGCTTTGCCGATCACCGTGGTGAGGCCGCCATAGTCGAGCAGGTCGTCGACAAGCTGGAAGGCGCGGCCGAGACGGCGGCCATATTCGCCCATCGCTTCGGCGACTTCTTCATCATTGTTGGCGGTGAGCGCGCCGGCCTTCGCCGCGGCTTCAAACAGCGCGGCGGTCTTGGCTTCCACGATGGACATGTATTCGTTCATCGACAGATCGGGACGGCTGAGCGCCGCGAGCTGGCGCACCTCGCCCTCCGCGATCACGCAGGACGCGCGGGAGAGGATGTCGAGAATGCGCATGTCGCCCGTCTCCACCATCAGGGTGAAGGCGCGCGCGAACAGGAAGTCGCCGACGAGGATGGAGGCGGAAGCGCCCCAGACGTTCTTTGCGGCGGCCTTGCCGCGGCGAAGCTCACTGTCGTCGATCACGTCGTCGTGGAGCAGCGTGGCGGTGTGAATAAATTCGACCGCAGCGGCGAGCAGGCAGGCGGGATGGGCGTCCTTGCCGCCCTTGCCGCCCACGGCCTTGGCGGCGGCCAGCGTGAGGACGGGGCGCAGCCGCTTGCCGCCGGCGGCGATCAGATAGCCGGACAGATCGGGAATGGTGGCGACCGGACTGGCGGCGCGTTCGGCGAGGATGACCTCGACGGCCTTCAGTTCCGGGCGCAGCAGGTCCGACAACCGGTCCATGGGGGACGCGGATGGCGGTGCGGCGGTCTGGAGTTCGGCGTGGAGGGTCAACTGCAACCCCTCTGGTCGCTTGATTTCATTCCGCTTCCCGCGGCGTCGCTTCCATACGATATTCGGCGCGTGAGAACATGGTCAAGAAATAGAAACCCGCACGAACCGGCGCTTCGCGTCAAACTGTCGCGTTCCGGGGCAGGGAGGCCCTTCAGGTGAAGGAAGTTCTGCGTACAAACGATCCCGTGAGGCTCAGCTACGCCGTGTCGCTGCTGCGAGAGGCAGGATGCCATCCGTTCGTGGCGGATCAGTTCGCGGCGGCGGTGGATGGCGGAATTTCAGCCGTCCAGCGACGAATTCTCGTGCCGGACGAAGAGGCGGCGGCCGCCCGGACGGTTCTGGAGTCGCTTGATGCATCCGGGGACGGGTCTGGAGACGGGGCGTGACGGCGGACGCGGTCATTACCGAGGACCGGTTCCTGGCGGGCAGCGTCATCGTGTTGCAGCCTGCGGATGGTTACCGCGCCGGTATGGACGCCGTGCTGCTGGCGGCGGCCCTGTCGGCGGAGGCGGGCGAGACGCTGGCCGAGGCGGGCAGCGGGGCTGGCGGGGCGCTGTTGTGCGCGGCGGGGCGGCTGGCAGGGTGCGGCTTCACCGGCTTCGAGAAGAATGCGGGCATGGCGGCCCTGCTGGATCGCAGCGCGGCGTTGAACGGCTTTGGCGATCGCGCGCGGGCGCGGGTGCATGACATTGCGGAGCGGCTGCCTGAACTGGAGAACAGGTTCGACCAGGGTTTCTCCAACCCGCCCTTTTTCGAGCCTGGCGCCGCGCGGCTTCCGGCGGAGGGGAAGCGCGCGGCCTACATGGCGGAAACGCCGCTGCGCGAATGGGTGCTGTTCCTGCTGCATGTGGTGAAGCCGGGCGGGCGTATCACGATGATTCACCGCGCGGCGGCTCTGGCGGATCTGCTGGAGGAGCTGTCGCGCCGGACGGGAGAGATCGAGGTCCTGCCCATTCGTCCCGCGCCGGGCGCTGTCGCGCATCGCGTGCTGGTGCGGGCGCGCAAGGGGCTGCGGCGGGGGCCGGTTAAGCTGTATGATGGGCTGGCGTTGCATGATGCGGCCGGCGGCCCGTCGTCAGCGCGCGCCGCAGCCGCCTTGTCGGGCGGCGTGCTGGACTGGGCCTAGGCCCGCTGGCGGAACGAACGAAGGGAGCTGACCGATGGGCGTCGCCATTCTGATCTTCATCGTCGCGCTGATCGTGGTGATCCTGATTACGCCCGCGATGCGCGAGCGTGAGCGCAAACGCCGCGATGCGATCAAGGACACCGTCCACGAAGCCGTCGTCCGCCGCCTCGACGACCACCGCCGTCAGCGCGAGGAGCAGGGGAGCGATGAGAGCGATGCCGGCGACAAGGACGGACGCTGACGGACCGCGCGACTTGTCACTGACCCGGCCATGCTCACCACTTCCCCGCAGGGGATGCCTGGCGCATCCGCCTGCAAGGCCGTTTGCCGGCGGGTGACCAGCCCCTAAGCCACCAGCGTCTGCATGTTGGTGCGGACTTGCAGGGTGGAGTTGGAGGCTTCGCCCATGGCTCCGGCCATCGCGTTGACGCCCTTGTCGATGTCGTTCATCGCGCCGGATGCGGCCTGCATGGTGGCGGAGATTTCGGCGGTCGCCGATGTCTGCTGTCCCACTGCCGCCGCGACGCTGGCGACGCCGCCCGAGATGTGGTTGACGGCGCCAAGGATGGTCTTGAGCGCCGTGGCGACCTCGCTGGAGACAGTCTGCACGCCCTGAATTTCGGTGGAGATGGTTTTGGTCGCCGACGATACCTGCGCCGCGAGTTGCTTCACCTCCGACGCCACGACGGCGAAGCCGCGCCCGGCCTCGCCCGCGCGTGCGGACTCGATGGTCGCGTTCAGGGCGAGCAGGTTGATCTGCGAGGCGATGTCGTCGATCAGTTCGACAATCCCGGTCATCTGCTGCGCGGTGCGTGTCAGCGCGCTGGTGGAGGCGTCGGCGCCTTCGGTGAGCGACTGCGCTTCATCGACGGATTTTTTGGACGCCGCGACGCTCGCCGCGATCTCGGCGACAGAGGCGGACAATTCTTCCGCCGCCGCCGCGACGCTCTGGATGGTGGCGCTGGCTTCGGAGGCGGCCTGGCCGACATCCTGCGCCTGACGCGAGACGGATTCGATATTGCCTGAAATTCCTGACAGCTCGCGCTCGATCTCGGTTGAAAGTTTCTCGTTGCGCAGGCGTTTCTCGACCTGCGCCGTAATGTCGGCGGCGAACTTTACGACCTTCATCGGCCGGCCATTGCCGTCGAGAATGGGGTTGTAACTGGCCTGGATCCAGATCGTCTTGCCGCCAGCGCCGATGCGTTTGTACTCCCCCGCCTGGTATTCGCCCTTGCGCAGCATGTCCCAGAAGCGGGCGTATTCCTCCGACGAGACTTTCGAGGGTTCTACGAACATGCGGTGGTGGCGGCCCTTGATCTCGTCGAGCCGGTAGTTTGTCGCCTTCAGGAAGTTGTCGTTGGCGTTGAGGATCGTGCCATCCAGGGTGAACTCGATGATCGCTTGCGAGCGGTCGAGCGCGGCCAGCATGCCCGCATTCAGGCGTGCGCTGGTGACGTCGTCCCACTGTAGCAGGTTGCCGACATAGCGGCGCTGGCTGTCGAACACCGCGCTGACATTCAGCGTGAACTTCAATTCGCCAATGGTGATGTCGGTCTTGAAAGGCAGGCGGCTTGGATCGGCCAGAATCTGCCGCTGGTGGGCAGGGTTCTTGTGGAAGATATCGATACACGTGCCGATGATCGTGTCGGGGTTGAAGTTCGGCCAAACTTCCCTGAAGGCAGCCGTATTGTTGCGAAGCAGCTGCCGGGTCGCCTCGTTGACGTGGAGGATTTTGAGATCCCGGTCGACGGTCATCATGGCGCCGGCGGAACCTTCGAAAGCGGAAGCCTTGAACACAACATCGAGGTCGCGGCCGGGCGATTTCGCCGGGGACGGCGTGGGCTTTAGAGCAGACAGCATGGCAGAAGCTCCATTGTATGCTACTGACAAATTACTGTGCGTCGATTAACCATGGGTAAAAAATGGTCTAGTAGCAGACGCGCATGCGGTTGCGTCCCGCCCACGGATGACAGGGCGGGGAAACCTGCCTAATCAGGCCGCTGTTCAACCGCACACGGGACCGTCATGGCCAACGCTGCCCCCAGTTCCAAGCCGACCTGCTTCCAGGAGATCATCCTCGAACTGTCGCGCTACTGGTCGTCCAAGGGATGCGCCATCCTCCAGCCTTACGACATGGAGGTCGGCGCGGGCACGCTGCATCCGGCGACCACGCTGCGCGCGCTGGGACCGAAGCCGTGGTACGCCGCCTATCCTCAACCGAGCCGCCGTCCCAAGGACGGCAGATATGGTGAGAACCCCAACCGGCTTCAACACTACTATCAGTATCAGGTGATCCTGAAGCCGAACCCGCCGGACATTCAGGACCTCTATCTCGAAAGCCTCTATCGCATCGGCATCGATCCAACGGTGCATGACATCCGCTTTGTCGAGGACGATTGGGAGAACCCCACCGTCGGCGCGTGGGGCCTTGGATGGGAGGTGTGGTGCGACGGGATGGAAGTCTCGCAATTCACCTATTTCCAGCAAGTCGGCGGTCTCGACGTGCGGCCGGTGTCGGGGGAGCTGACCTATGGTCTTGAGCGTCTCGCCATGTATGTGTTCGGCGTCGATCGCGTTTATGATCTGCCGTTCAACGATCCGAAGTCGGACTATCCGCTGAAATACGGCGATGTGTTCCTGGCGAACGAACAGCAGCAGTCGGCCTATAATTTCGAACACTCGGACCCCGAAGTGCTGCAACGCTGGTTCAGCGATTGCGAGAAGGCGTGCAAGAAACTGCTCGCGCTTGAGACGCCGCTGCCGCTGCCGGCCTATGAGCAGGCGCTGAAAGCCTCGCATATCTTCAACCTGCTGGACGCGCGCGGCGTGATCTCGCCTACCGAACGCCAGAGCTTCATCGCGCGCGTGCGCGATCTGGCGAAGGGCAGCGCGGAGGCGTGGGAGAAATCTCAAAGCTGACGCATCGGTGCCGGGTCGCCATGTGATTTTGCGGCGTGTAGGCTCTCCCGAAAATAACGGGAGAGACGCCATGAGATTGTTCGCCGTCCTGTGCGTTGCGCTGGCCGTGCCGGCCTGTGCGGGTGCGCCTGCGAGCCAGACCGCGAGCCAGACAGGGGCCGCGGAAGCGGTCGCGAGCAGGCCGATGCCGCCGATCACCATCTATCACCTCGAAGGGCGCAGGTCCGAGCGGGTGATCTGGCTGATGGAGGAACTGGGCTTTCCGTATGAGCTGAAGTTCGTGAACAACAATCTCGGCGCGTCGCTGGCGGAGATCCGCAAGGTGAATCCGGGCATGCCGACGGCGCCCACCGTGCTGTACGAGGATCAGGTGCTGATGGAGTCCGGCGCCATCATCGACGTGATCCTGCGGCGGCATGGCGGCGGGCGGCTGATGCCCGCGCTGGAGAGCAAGGATTATCCCTGGCACCAGATATGGTCGCAATATGCGGAAGGTTCGCTGCTGCCGCGCGTGGGAACGGATTACAACGTCTGGCAGATCAAGCCGCCGGAGCGGCGCTCGCCTCTGGTCGATTCCGAGAATGTCATCAAGTTCGCCGAGGACTGGCTAAGCAGGCATCCGTATTTCGGCGGGCCGGAGTTCTCGTCGGCGGACATCATGATGGAGTTCGCGCTGCGCTATACGTGGCTGCTCAATATCGTCGACACCGAACGCTATCCCGCCATCAATGGCTGGCTGGGCCGTATGCATGAGCGCCCCGCCTACAAGCGCATGGTGGAAAGGTCGCGGCCCAACGGCATGATCGGCCCGCCCACGCCCCTGCCGGACGAAGCGCGTCCGCCGCCGCGCTGAGGGCGATGGGCGACACAACCAAAACGGAGTGAGACATGGCCAAGGCCCCGGCGAAAGCGGCGAGCAAGACGCCAGCAAAGAAGACAGGCGTGAAGAAGGCTGCCGCCAGGAAAGCGCCTGCCAAAAAGGCTCCGGCGAAGGCGGCGCGCAAGCCTTTGCCCAAGGCGGAGCCGGGCAAGCCCGTGCTGCTGTCCGGCGGCAATCCGCAGATCGCCAAGGGCTATGGCGATGCGCCGGTGCAGGCGTGGATCGCGGCGTCGCCGGGATGGAAGAGTGCGGCCGCGAAGAAACTGGATGCGATCATCACCCGCGCCGCGCCCAAGGTGAATAAAGCGGTGAAATGGAACTCGCCCATGTATGGCATGGAGGAGGGGCGCTGGTTTCTCGGTCTCCATGTCTTCGACCGGTATATCAAGGTGGCGTTCTTCAAGGGTGCGCAGCTTGATCCCGAGCCGCCGGTCGGCTCCAGGCAGAAGGAGGTGCGCTATTTCCATCTGCACGAAGCCGGCGACCTGGACGAAAAGCAGTTCACCGCCTGGGTGAAGCAGGCGAGCAAGCTGCCCGGCGAGAAGATGTGAGGATGTGATGGCGGCGGGGGCGTCTCCGGATTCAAAACTGATCGACGAGAAGATCGCGCGCCTTGGCGGGTGGCGAGGCGATATGCTCGCTCGGTTGCGTGCTGTCATTCTTGGCGCTGATCCGCAGATCATCGAGACAGTGAAGTGGCGGAAGCCAACAAATCCTTCAGGCGTTCCGGTGTGGGAGCGCGACGGCATCATCTGCACGGGCGAGACCTACAAGGACAAGGTGAAGCTGACTTTTCCGAAGGGCTCGGCGTTGCCTGATCCGGCAGGGCTGTTCAACGCGGGCGAGGGTGTGCGCCGGGCGATTGATGTGGCCGAGGGCGCCAAGGTGGACGAGAAGGCGCTGAAGGCGCTTGTCCGGGCCGCTGTGGCGCTGAATGCGGCGAAGCCTGCGAAGGTGGTGGCGAAGAAAACCGCGCAGAAACCGCTTGAGGCAAAGCCGCTCAAGAAACCTGCGCAGAAGAAATAGGCGCGGAGTGGGCAGGGTTTCGCATCCTCGCGCGGCCTATCTCATCGCGGCGCTGTTTATCTTCGCGGTCGAGGTGGTGATTGCGTTGTATGTGCGGGATGATTTTGTGCGGCCGTATCTGGGCGATGTGCTGGCGGTGATGCTGGTTTACTGCGCGGTGCGGACTGTGGGCTTCGGCGTGCTCGATCTCGTCGCCTATGCGGCGGGCGGGGTGGTGGTCGTCGCGGCGGAAGCGGTGTTGCGGCGACGCTGAATGTTCAGCGCGTGTTTTCCTTGGCGAAGAACTCGTCGAGGCGCGCTTCGGAGGCGGCGCGGCGCGCGGCGTCTGCGATGGCGTTGGAGCGGCGCTCGGGGCCTTCGCGTCCCGGGTCGTTGCGGCGGCGGCGGCAGGGACCGAAATATTCCTTGGCCTGGATGAAGGGGCGGCCTGCGATCACTGCGCGCTCCAGCCGCTGGCGCAGCATGTCGACCGAGATGGGCCACACGGCGAGGTCGTGCACGCCGCTGTCGAGGGCGAGGCGGACATGCTCCACCTTCGCGCCGGCCACGATGGCCAGGACAGGCATGTAGCGGTTGGGGGAGGCCGCGCCCTGGCGCAGCGTGCGGGTGAATTCGTAGCCGGTCTGGTCGAAGGCGACGATGGCGCAGTCATGGCCCAGACGGCGGATGAGGTTGAACGCCTCGTCGGTGCTGGTCGCGGTGCTGACATCGGTGACGCCGAGCGAGAACAGCGTCTCGCTGATCATGCCGGCCAGCGATTTGGTCTGCGCTACGACGAGCACAGAAATGTCAGACCATCTCATGATCTTCTCCCCGCCCAAAAGATGGGCGGGCTGGGTTTAAATTGGATTACGGCTCAGGTTCTTGGGGCCTTGAATCCGCTTACCTTTAGGGAAGCTTGATGACGCCGTGACCTGATTACGCCGTGATCGGGGGCGGTGGAGGCGGCCCGGGCGGCGGATCGGACGCCGGCGGCACGGGAACCTCCGGCGGCGGGGGCGGCGGTGGAGAGGTCGGCGGCGGAGGCGGGGGCGATTGAGGGCTCATGCTGCACAAACGCTGCGTCGCGGCGATGGTTTCATGGACGGCGTCAGCGGGGGCGTTCCGGTTGAAGTCGCGGGACGATGGGCGGAATGCTTGCCGGGGCGGCGGGCGTGGCCGTAACCGGGCCTGCGACGCCGGGGGCATGAACCTTCAAAGGCGCCCGCACACCTGCTCGTGCAAGGCCCCGATGCGTTCAACGCTATTAGCGAACTGACGCAGCGGATGGCGCGGCTTCAATGCGCGATGACGGCGTTGTGAGTGAACGCCTGCCTGCCTAGCTGGGCGTTGGGGCGCATGCTACGTCTTCGTAATCAGACGAGGGAAGACGCCCCATGATCCGTATGCTTTTCGCCGCTTCCGCGCTGGCTCTGGCGGCCGCCTGTGCGACGCAGGCGGCAGGCAACGCCGCGCCGCAGGCTCAAGCGGCGCCGCAGGTTCAGGCCGCGCTGGCGATGCCGGAGATCACGATCTATCACCTGGAGAACCGGCGGTCGGAGCGGATCGTGTGGCTGATGGAGGAACTCGGCCTGCCGTACAAGCTGGTCTTCACGCGTGGCGATCTCAATGCCTCGATGGCGGCGATCCGCGCGGTCAATCCCGGCATGCCGGTGGCGCCGACAGTGACGATCGGCGAACAGGTGACGACCGAGAGCGGCGCGATCATCGAGACGATCCTCAACCGCTATGCGCCGGGCAAGCTGACGCCGGCGCTGGCCAGCACCGACTACACCAACCATATGATGTGGATGCACCACGCCGAAGGCTCGCTCGCCGGGCGCGTGATCGCGGATTATCGCGTGTGGATGGCCAATCCGCCGACAGCCCGCTCGCGCATGGTGGATAGCGAGGCGGAATATCAGTTCGCCGAGGACTATCTCGCCAGGCATCCGTGGTTCGGCGGCGCGGAGTTTTCGGCGGCTGACATCATGATGGTGTTCCCGCTGAATTTCGGGATGGCGCTGAACGTCGTCGACAAGGACCAGTTCCCCAACATCAACGCCTGGAAGGCGAAAATCGAAGCGCGCCCGGCCTATCAGCGGATGCTGGCCAAGGCGCGGCCGGACGGAATGGTCGGCGCCCTGCCGGCCCTGCCGAAACACGCGCCTTCGGGGCCGCGGTAGGTTCAGGCGCTGACCGCTGGCTCCGCATCTCTCGCCGCACTAAGCTGCGCGCATGAGGATATCCGCCTTTGCCCTTGTGATGCTGGCCGCCTGTTCGGCGGGCGAAGTATCGGACGAGCAGCGGCGCGAGGCGGCGTTGAGCGCGGCGAGCGCGCAGGCGCGGGCGAAGATGGGGTATTTCTGGGAACGGCAGGCGGCGCCGGCGGACAATGAATATGACTTCGTGCTGAAAGCGTCGCTGCCGCGCGGCGACGGGCAGGCGGGCGAGGAACTGGTCTGGGTGGAGGGCGTCGCGCGCGATGCGGAGCGTGTCCACGGCCTTCTGACTGTGACGCCCCGGCGCCAGCCGGGACTTTCACGGGGCGATGCTGTCAGCTTTCCGGAAACCGCAATCCTCGACTGGGCGTTCTTCCGGGGCGAGGAGCTGATCGGGCATTATACGACCCGTGTGCTTCTGGACGTGATGCCGCCGGACGAGGCCGACATGATGCGGTCTTTGTTCGGAGAAAACCCGGAGTAGATATGGCCCAGCCCCTGATCCCCCGCATCGTCATCGCCGCCTACCGGCCCAAGCCGGGACGATCACAGGTGATGCTGGCCGAGGTGCGGGACCATCATCCGATGCTGTATTCCGAAGGGCTGGCCACGGGGCGCGAGCCGGTGATCATGCAGGCTGCGGACGGCACGGTGGTGGAAATATTCGAGTGGGCCTCGCCCGCCGCCATCGACGAGGCGCATGACAACCCGCGCGTGCAGGCGATGTGGGAGCGCTTCGCCGAGTGCTGCGAGTTCGTGCCGGTGGGGCAGCTGGCGGAAGCGGGCAAGCCGTTTTCGGAGTTCACGCCATTGGAAATCGCGTTCCCGCCAATGCCCAACCCGCCGCCGTCGCAGCGCGAGGAGTAGAGAGCGTTAGCCTGAAGCTTTCACCGCTTCGTAGTAGTGGTTTTCGCCTTCGTCGATATGTTCGGCGACAAGGGTCAGGCTGGCGGCCGCGAGAAGACGGACGTATTCATCGGCGCCGAGCGACCGGGACTCGCGGCCTGTGAGGACATCGGTCCAGGTGCAGACTTGCTGCGGCGCCGTGAACAGGAGCCGGCCTTCCGGTTTGATGGCGTTGGCAAGGCGGGAGATGAGACCGCGCTGGGTTTCGGGCGACAGCAGGAAAAAGAGGCCGACAACCAGGACGCCATCGAAAGTCTTGCCGAAGAAGCGGCTGTGTTCGGCGGGTTCGCAGGCGACCTCCGTGCCGGGGAAGCGCCGCTGGAAGGTGCGGACAAGCGCGGATGAGGCGTCAATCGCTGAAACCGTCAGGCCGGCGTCCAGCAGGGTCTGTGTCAACGGAACGCCCGATCCTGCGCCAATATCGAGGACAGCGCCGCCCCGCGGAAGTCGCGCCGCCCATGTGCGGACGACGCCCGCCCCGGTATTCGAGCGGGCGGCGATGTACTGATCTGCGATTGCGTTCCAGCCGTTTGAAGGGTCATCGGCCATCGGCGGGTCTTCCGGGTATGGGGGGCAACGTGCCGATTATCCGCTTGGCGTGGGCGCATTCAGGAGGGCAGCTTAGCTGGCGCAGGGGGCGGGGAAAGCTGCAAAACCCGATTCTGGTCTCTGGAGCGCTCGCCCCGCCCTTGAATTTCCCCCCGTTCCCATGCACTCCCCTCCGGACTCAATCCGAAGGCGGACATGCCCCAGCTCCTGCTCGAAATCCTGTCCGAAGAAATCCCGGCCCGCATGCAGGCGAAGGCCGAGGCGGACCTTGTAAAAGCCCTGATGGACGGGCTGACGGCGGCGGGGCTGATCCCCGAGGGAATCAAGGGATTTTCGGGCTCGCGGCGGCTTGTGGCCGTGGTTGAAGGCCTGCCGGTGAAATCGGCGGATGTGGTGGAGGACGTGGTGGGCCCCAAGGAGGGCGCGCCGGACGCCGCCATTCAGGGGTTCCTGAAAAAAGCGGGCCTTTCCGATATCAGCCAAGCGCATGTCCACGAAGTGCCGAAGAAGGGCCGCGTGTATGTGGCGCATGTTCGCAAGCCGGGCAGGCTGACGACGGATGTTGTCGCGGCGCTCGTGCCCGCGATCATCCGTGGGTTCCACTGGCCGAAGTCGATGCGGTGGGGTTCTGGCGATCTGCGCTGGGTGCGGCCGATCAGCCGCATCCTCTGCACGTTCGATGGCGAGGTTGTGCCGTTTGAAGTGGATGGCATCGCCAGCGGCAATGAGACGGAAGGCCATCGCGTGATGGGCCGTGGCCCGTTCAAGGTGCGCCGGTTCGATGATTATGAGGACGTGCTGAAGAACAAGGGCCGCGTGATCCTCGACCGCGAGGAGCGGAAGGAGATCATCCTCACCGAAGCGAAGACGCTGTGCCAGGCGCAAAATCTGGAGCTGGTGGACGATATCGGTCTGCTGGAGGAAGTGGCGGGGCTGGCCGAGTGGCCGGTTGTGCTGATGGGTCAGATGGACCCGGCCTTCCTCGATCTGCCGCCGGAAGTCATCAAGCTGTCGATGCGTACGCACCAGAAGTATTTCGCGGTGCGTGATCCGGCGAAAGCGGATGGCGGCCTCGCGCCGAAATTCATCGTGGTCGCGAACCTTGAAGCGAAGGATGGCGGCCGCAAGATCGCCGAGGGCAATGCGCGGGTGTTGAGCGCACGCCTGAACGATGCGCGCTTCTTCTGGGACAATGACCGGAAGGTGTCGCTGGAGTCGCGCTTCGAGAAGCTCGGCCAGATCGTGTTCCATGAGAAGCTGGGCAGCGTGAAGGACAAGGCGGAGCGTGTGGCGGCGCTGGCCGCCGAGCTTGCGCCGCTGGTGGGCGCCGATCCGGCGGACGCGGCGCGCGCGGCGAAACTGGCGAAGTGCGATCTGGTTTCG
>CAZJZQ010000033.1:0-1546 GCA_964550535.1 uncultured Rhizobium sp. | reverse complement strand
AGAGCGCGCCAGCCACCTCCCCCAGTCTGCGACTGGGGGAGGAAAACAGCCGCCGCCGGTTTCCTCCCCCGGCGAAGACGGGGGAGGTGGATCGCGATCCGCAGGATCGCGAGACGGAGGGGGCCTCGCGTCGTTGTCGCCGGAGCGGGTCCGCGCAATCGCCGACGCGATCCGCGATCACTACAAGCCGAAGGGGCCTTCGGACGAGGTTCCGAGCAATCCGGTGAGCGTGGCGGTCGCGCTGGCGGACAAGCTGGATACGCTGGTCGGGTTCTGGGAGTACGACGAAAAGCCGACTGGATCGAAGGACCCCTTCGGGCTGCGTCGGGCCGCACTTGGAGTCATTCGGGTTCTGCTCGAAGCGTCTGTTGATTTGCACCTCGGTCAAGCGTTTCAATCTACCGGAAAGCGGATCGCGGATGATCGATCACAGCGAGCGAGCAAACAGGCGGGTATGGGAGTCCCTGGCTTGCAGCGGTGGCATGTTGGTGGACCAAAGAATTTGGAGTTGCTCTCCTTCTTCGCCGACCGTCTCAAAGTCCACCTCCGCGAACAAGGCGCTCGCCACGATCTGATCGATGCAGTCTTCGCGCTCGGCGAGGACGACCTCGTTCTGATCGTGAAGCGGGTCGAAGCTCTCGGCGCTTTCCTCGATACGGATGACGGGAAGAACCTGTTGGCGGGGTATAAGCGGGCGGCGAATATTCTGAAGGCGGAAGAGAAGAAGGGCGACGTGTTCGCTGGGGCCGCCGACGCCGCGAAGCTGGAATTGCCGGAAGAGAAGGCGCTGCACGCCGCGCTGGACAAAGCGGCGCCGGCGGCTTCGGCTGCGCTGGAGAAGGAAGACTTCGCCGGGGCGATGACCGCTCTGGCTGCGCTGCGTGGCCCGGTGGATGCATTCTTCGACAAGGTTACGGTAAACGCCGAAAATCCTGTGCTGCGGGAGAACAGGCTGAAGCTGTTGGGACAGATCCGCGACGCACTTCACCGCGTGGCGGATTTTGGCCGGGTAGAGGGTTAGCAGGAGCCACGCCTCGTGGTTCGACGGACGCGCGGCGGAGCCGCGCTGCTCACCATGAGGCGCTATGAGAGATTTTGAGTGGGGCGCCAGCCCCGGTGTGAGACGGCAAGCGATAAAAACCCTTATCCTGAGCAGCCCGCGTCAGCGGGCGACCGTCGAAGGACGAGGGTTTGTTCAACAGGAAGCAGACGATGTCCCAACTCGCCACGAAATGGGTTTATGACTTTGGCGGCGGCGCCTCGGATGGCGATGCGTCGATGAAGAACCTGCTGGGCGGCAAGGGCGCGAACCTTGCCGAGATGAGCAAGCTGGGCCTGCCGGTGCCGCCGGGCTTCACCATCACCACCGAGGTTTGCACCGTCTTCTATCAGCTGAAGCGGAAATATCCGGATGGGTTGCAGGCGCAGGTCGATGACGCCCTGCTGGCGCTTGAAGGGCGTACGGGCAAGAAGTTCGGCGATCCGAAAAATCCGCTGCTGGTGTCCGTGCGGTCGGGCTCGCGCGCGTCGATGCCGGGCATGATGG
>CAZJZQ010000032.1:23426-28092 GCA_964550535.1 uncultured Rhizobium sp. | reverse complement strand
GGGCGGCTTCACCCTGCCGCAACGCACGATCCGCGAGATGATCGTCGGTTCGATCGACGTGATCGTGCAGGCCTCGCGCCTGCGGGATGGCTCGCGGAAAATCGTATCGATCACCGAGGTCATGGGCCTCGAAGGCGATGTGATCGTCACTCAGGACATCATGCGCTACGAGATCACTGGCGAAGACAAGGACGGCAAGCTGACCGGTTCGCATCGCGGCACGGGCGTCGGCCGCCCCCGCTTCTGGGAGCGCGCCAAGTATTTCAACATGGAAGCCGATCTCGCCCGCGCGCTGGATGCGTTGGAGGAGGGCGGCCGATGAGCCCTGAACTGATGACCTACGGCGCGGCCGCGCTCGCTTTCGTGGCGGTTGCCGCAGTCGGACTGAGCTTCGCGAGCGGCGGCAGCGGTTCGCGGTCCAAGCGCATGCGCGCTATCGCTGACGGCGGCGGCAAGACGCGCGCCAGCGAGGCCGGCGCCAGCCGCCGCAAGCAGATGTCCGACACGATGCGCATGCTGCGCGAGCGTGAGGAAGCGGCGCGCAAGCATCGCACGGTCGGCAATTCGATCGAAGACCGGATCAAGCGCGCGGGTCTGAACTTTCCTGTTTCGGCTTTCTGGATTGTGTCCGCCGTCGCGGGTGTTGTGGCGGGCGTTGGTCTTTATATCGCGGGCTTCAATTCCGAGTGGAAGCTTCTGGTCGCTCTGGCTGCCGTTTTCGTCGCGGGCCTCGGTCTGCCGCGCTGGTTTCTGGGCACGGCGATCAAGATGCGCCAGAAGAAATTCATGGGCCAGTTCGCCGACGCCATCGACATGATCGTACGCGGCGTCAAATCAGGTCTGCCGCTGAACGAGTGCCTGCGCATTATCGCGCGCGAAAGCCCCCAGCCGCTGGCCAGCGAGTTTGCCCTGGTGGTCGACTCGATCGCGATGGGCGTGTCGATGGATCAGGCGCTGGAGAAGATGTACCACCGCACGCCGATCCAGGAAGTGAACTTCTTCAACATCGTGCTGGCGATCCAGCAGAAGGCGGGGGGCAACCTTTCCGAAGCGCTGGGCAACCTGTCGGCCGTGCTGCGCTCGCGGAAGTTGTTGCGCGAAAAGATCAAGGCGCTGTCTTCGGAGGCGAAGGCGTCGGCGATGATTATTGGTTCGCTGCCGGTGATCGTGATGCTGCTCGTTTATGTGAGCACGCCTGCATACATCATGGAGCTGTTCACAACGCAGATGGGGAATTTCATCCTGCTGGTGGCGGCGGCCCTGATGTCGATGGGCATCTATATCATGCGCCAGATGATCAACTTCGACTTCTAGAGGGGACGGGACATGGACTGGATCGCCCTTCTCACCGACCCCTACAACCTCGCGGCGGGTCTGGCCGGAATTGCGTGCTTCGCCACGGTCATCACGATCGCCGCGCCGGCCTTCTCGAACAACAAGCTCGGCACGCGTCTCAAGGCGGTGGCCAACAGGCGTGAGGAGCTGCGGCGCAAAAGCCGTGCTGCGCTGGAAGGCGAGCGCAAGACCATCCGCCGGCAGGACACCAGCCGGATGCGCAAGATCGTCGACATGCTGGACCTCCAGAAAATGCTGGAAGATCCGAACGTCGCCAAGAAGCTGACCCAGGCCGGCCTGCGTGGCCCCAAGCCGATTTCGATGTTCTACTTCTTCCGCTTCAGCATGCCGATCATCTTTGGCGTGGGGGCGTTCTTCTATCTGTGGCTCGTCAATGACCACGATCTGAAGATTCAGATGCGGATCGCGATTGTCGTGGGCGCGTTCGCCGCCGGCTTCTATGGCCCGAACATTTATGTCGAGAACCTGATTTCCAAGCGCCGCACCTCGATCATGCGCGCTTTCCCCGACTCGCTCGACATGATGCTGATCTGCGTCGAGAGCGGCATGTCGATCGAGCAGGGTTTCGCGCGCGTGGCTGAGGAGATCGGCACCGCCTCCGCCGAACTCGCCGAGGAGCTGGCGCTGACCACTGCCGAGCTGTCCTATCTGCAGGAGCGGCGGCAGGCGTACTACAACCTCGCCGAGCGCACCAACCATCCCGGCGTTAAGGGCGTGGCGATGGCGCTGGTGCAGGCGGAGAAATACGGCACGCCGCTGTCGAACGCGTTGCGCACGATGGCCAAGGAAAACCGCGAGATGCGGATCACAGAAGCGGAAAAGAAGGCGGCTGCACTACCGGCCAAGCTGACCGTTCCGATGATCGTGTTCTTCCTGCCAGTGCTGTTCCTCGTGATCCTCGGACCGGCCTTCATCAAGATCAACGAGATGGGGCTTTAGGCGCGAGGGCGCCATGACGGCGCGCGACAGTTCGTGCTGCAAGATCTCAGTTGGACTGGTTGGCGCGTTGCCGGATGTCCCTGCCATTGTCGCGCACATTGCCGGCGTTCGCAGCAGCCTGCGCCTCCCACTCCGCAGGGGACATGCAGATGCGGACGGGTTTGATCTGGCCCATCACATCGGTGCGCCGGCAGACATGACCAGCGTCTTTGAGTTGTTGGGCGATTTGCGCCGCGGCCGGCTTTTCAGCCTGCTTGCTGTTGCTGGCGCAGGCCGGAAGGAGAGCGATCGCCAGTCCGGCGATGAGGTAACCCAGGCGCATGTCTTTCCCCGATTTGTATGTTTTGCGGCAATTGAGCCCTCGCCAAAACACCTGTCAATCCGGCGCCGGGCGGGCGGCGGGGGCGCGCCCTGTCCAAATGGCGCCTTTCTCGCTATGCCGGGCGCGTTATTCCGGGCCACCCAAGCCCGTCCTGTCCGCAGTCACGAGGCTAACCCATGACCGCCCGCACGCTCCGCGAATTCCTGGCTGATCCAAAGGGAGACGGGGCTCCCGCGCCGCGCGATCTCGCCGTGCTGATCGAGGCCATCTCGGATTCGTGCCGGACAATCGCCTATCTCGTGTCCCGGGGCGCCCTGGCCGACATTCTTGGCAGTGCAGGCACGGGCAATGTGCAGGGCGAGGAACAGAAGCAACTCGACGTGCTCGCCAATGACGAGATGATGGCCATGGCGACGGCCTGCGGCGTCGTCGCCGGTGCGGCTTCGGAGGAAGAGGAGGATCCGCGCTGGATCCGTCCCGGCGCCCCCTATCTCCTGCTGTTCGATCCGCTGGACGGGTCGAGCAATGTCGACGTCAACGTGTCGATCGGGACGATCTTCTCGGTGTTGAACGCGGAGGGCGCGGAAGGCGTCGCGCCTTTCCTGCAGCCGGGGCGCAAGCAGGTCGCGGCGGGGTATTGCGTTTATGGTCCGCAGAGCACGCTGGTGTTGACGCTGGGCGCGGGCGTCGTGGCGTTCACGATGGACCCGCCGACAGGCCAGTGGGTGCAGACGAGCGCTGGCGTCAGCATTCCCGCGGCGACGAAAGAGTTCGCGATCAACATGTCGAACATGCGCCACTGGGCCGATCCGGTCCGCGCCTATGTCGACGAATGCCTTGCGGGCAAAACCGGCGTGCGCGGCAAGGATTTCAACATGCGCTGGATCGCCTCCATGGTGGCGGACGTGCACCGGGTGCTGAGCCGGGGCGGCGTGTTCATGTATCCGTGGGACAGGCGCGAGCCGGGCAAGCCGGGCAAGCTGCGTCTGATGTACGAAGGCAATCCGATGAGCCTGCTGGTGGAGCAGGCGGGCGGCCGGGCCTTTGAAGGGACGCGCGCCATCCTGGATGTGCAGCCGGAAAATCTGCACCAGCGGGTGGCGGTGATGCTGGGGTCCAGCGAGGAAATCGAGCGGTTGGAAAAACTGCACGCTGGCGGCTGAAACCGGCCGCGCGGCCTGACGCTTTTACTGGCAGTCGTAGATCGCGACGGGTTCGTCCTTCACTTCGGCGCGGCTGCGCAGGACCGGGGTGCGTTGGTGGAGGGCGCAATGCTCTGTCGCGCGCCGTTCGGCCTGCCGGCTGTCGCCGCTGTCATACCGGATTTCGATGTTCGACGGGGAGGAGTTGAGGACCCATGGTCCGGGGTTGGAGACGTTGTTATTGCCGAAACAGCCGGTCACCACGGCCGTCGCCAGCAGTCCCAAAGCCGGAATGAAGGCGCGTGGCGGCATTGGGCGACCCCCGGCTAAGGTTACGCAACCACAATTCCCGTCACGTCGCCCGGTTCCCGCCGAAGACTGAGATATGATGTGGAGATCTGCCGGTCGCCCGGTTTCATGGGCGTAGCGCGGTCAGAACGCCATCTCGACGGCGGGGCAGGAGTCCGGCAGGAACACGCCATGCTCGACGTGGTGCTTTCGCTGGTTCCGGTGTTTTCATTGATCGCCCTTGGCGGCGTGCTGCGGCGCGCCCAGCTTCTGGGGGGTGAGGGATGGGCGGCGCTGGAGCGTCTGACCTATTTCGTCCTGTTCCCGCCGCTGATGTTCATGAGCATCATGGGGGGCACGTTTGCGGGCGGCGTCGCGCTCCGGCTCGGGGCGGCGCTTGCCTGTACGGTGCTGGCGATGGCGGCGTTGATGCTGCTGGCGCGGCCCGCGCTGAAGGTGTCCGGGGCGCAGTTTTCGTCGATCTTTCAGGCGGGCGTGCGCTGGAACGGCTATGTGGCGCTGGGCGTGATTGCCGGGCTGCATGGCGAGGCGGGGGTGGGGCTTGCTGCTGTGGGCTTCGCCGTTCTGGTGCCGATCAACAATGTCATGAGCGTGCTGG
>CAZJZQ010000032.1:9792-23416 GCA_964550535.1 uncultured Rhizobium sp. | reverse complement strand
AAGGTCGCGCGGTCGGTGGCGGCCAATCCGCTGATCATCTCAACCGTTCTCGCCAGCCTGCTGGTGGCGATGGGGGTGCGGATATCGGCGCCCGTAGCCTCAACGCTGAACCTTCTCGGCGACGCGACGATTGCGCTGGGGCTGATCTGCGTCGGGGCGGCGCTGGACTTTTCCTCGATGCGGACGGCGAAGATGCCGGTTGCGGTGGGGGCGGTGCTGCGGCTGATGTTTATGCCCCTGGTGGCGGCAGGGATGTGCATGCTGTTCGGGCTGAACGGTTTCGCATTTTCCGTCGCCATCATCTGTGTCGCTGCTCCGGTGGCGACCTCGGCCTATATCCTGGCGCGGCAACTGGGCGGGGATGCGACGTTGATGGCGAACATTATCACCGTCACCACCCTTCTGAGCCTTGTCACAATTCCCCTGACGCTGCTGATCGCGGAGCGCTGGACGGGGTGATTTCGTTCTGGAAACAGTCTTTCATCCCGGATCTGGCCGCCATGGACTTCGGACCCATACCAGCTAGGGTCGCGCGCCGGTGCGGGCCGCCGGATACACAAGGGTAGAACTGCTTGGCGCTGCACCCCGTCCAGAAGAAGCTTCACCGGCTTTACTTCGGCTCCACCCCCGCAGCGATCCGGTTCCAGTCCGTGATGCTGGTGCTGGACGTGGCGTTGATCGCCTTCTTCATGGCCTCGCCATTTTTCGACAAGGGGCCGTGGTATCTGCTGGTGGATTATTCCATCGCGGTGCTGGTTGTCGTGGATCTGTATTTCCGCGCCTGGGCGTATGGCGATTTCCGCAAATGGCTGTCGCGGCCGATCGTGTGGGCGGATCTTGCGGTGCTCGCTTCGCTGATCGTGCCGGTCTATGCGGCCAATCTCGGCTTTCTGCGGATCCTTCGTGCTTATTCGATGATCAACGGGCAGGCGCTTTGGCGCGTGCTGAACAACGGCAAATGGCTCGACACGCATATCGCGGACACGACGCGCGCGGTGGCCAACCTTATCGTATTCATCTTCATGGTGACGGCTCTGGTCCACACCGGCTTCGCGGCGCGGACGGAAGGGCTGAACTCCTATATGGACTCGCTCTACTTCACGATCACGTCGCTGAGCACGACGGGCTATGGCGATATCACGCTGCCGGGATTCTGGGGCAGGCTGGTGTCGATCTTCGCGATGATCGGCGGGGTGACGTTGTTCTTCCGTCTGGTGCAGGTGGCCTTCCGTCCGCACAAGGTGAGGTATCCGTGCCCCGCCTGCGGTTTGCAGCGGCACGATCAGGACGCGGTCCACTGCAAGGCGTGCGGGACGCGTATCTGTATCGAGGACGAGGGCGACTGACCGGCTCTGCGATTCAGGCCGCAATTTCGCCGGCGCCGGGCGCCCTGGCCAGACGTTTCACCAATTCCTGCCGCACCTTCCACGGCTTCCATGTTGAGTGCAGGCGCGAGAGCCAGTGCGAGTTGACCGCGCGATAGGGTTTTCCGAGGTCGCGGGTCACCGGCAGGATGCGGCGGCCCAGTATGTCGATGGCGTGCGCGATTTCTTCCGGGGAAGCGAAAATGATCTCGCGGCCGCGATGCTCGATCACCCACACCGGCCAGCCCTTGCCGGGCGCGGGATGGGGCATGGGCGGGTCGAAGACCGTGGCTTTCCACCATGAAGCGTCCACGCCCTTGTGGACCCAAGGGGTAAGAGGGGAGATCACGCGTTTACTGCGGTAATCTATCCAGAGGTGCATTCTCCAGCGTGTCGGGCCGGTTCTGGCGGCCGTCAAGCAACCTTGGGGCGAGCCCGGACGGAATTGCGCCAAACAGGCCTGAGGGATTATCTCATCTGCGGCACTATCTCATTCAGCCTGCGTTCATTCCGAGACTTGAAACTGCCAGAATCCCAGGAGACGACCATGAAAAACGTGATCATTGCAGGTCTTGCGGCGCTTCTGGTGGCTGCGTGCCAGACCCAGACGGAAGAAACCGCCGGCGCCAAGCCGGATGCGCGTCAGGGCGCGGAGGTCAGCCAGATCTGCTTCAGCCAGCAGATCCGGAGCTGGAAACCGCTCGAAGGCCAGCGCGCCGTCATCGTCGAGAAGGGCATCAACGAGCACTTCAAGCTGGACCTGATCGGCACCTGCGATCCGGAAGACGCCTTCATCAATATCGGGCTGGTGTCGCGCGTGGGCGGCGGATCGTGCCTGTCCAGAGGCGACCAGCTGGTGACCGACGCCCGCTTCAACGCCGGTCCGTGCTCAATCCGCCGCATCCATGAGTGGAATGACAAGGCTGAAGCGCCTGCGGCTGAGGCCTCCAAGTAACCTTCCGGATGACCGAAATCCGGTGCTGGCTCGCTGCTTGCACCTTTCCGGGGAGAGAATGGTTAAGCTCCCCGGGTGATCTTCAGCCCGTAATTGGGGCTGGAGACCCGGAAGCGGATGCCAGAAGGCGTGGACAGGCTGCAGGAGAGCCAGGCCGGGCCCCGGACGGCGGTGGATGTGTGCGTCTGCACGTTCCGCCGGCCATCCGTCGCCGCGACCCTTGAATCCATCGCCGCGCAGATATTGCCCGCCGGCGTGAGCGTCCGCGTGATCGTGGCCGATAATGACACGCACCCGTCCGCAATGATGATGATCAGCGGCGTGTTCGCCAAAACAGGGCTGAACGGCGTCTATGTTCATGCGCCGGAGCGCAACATTTCCATCGCCCGTAACGCCTGTCTCGACGCGGTGAAAGCGCCGCTTGCAGTTTTCATTGATGATGATGAAGTCGCCCGCCCCGGCTGGCTGGCGGCTCTGCTGGAGCGGCAGGCGGAGAGCGGAGCGGACGTGGTGTTCGGTCCGGTGGACGCGGTTTATCCCAAGGACGGACCGGCCTGGATCCGCGCTGCGGACATGCATTCGACGCGTCCGGTTTTCCGCAAGGGCGCCATCGAGGGCGGCTATACCTGCAACGTGCTTCTGAGAACCGAGGCGGTCGGCGAGCTGCGCTTCGATCCGGCCATGGGGCGCAGCGGGGGGGAGGACACAACCTTCTTCACCGAACTCGCGCTCGGGGGGGCGGCACTGGCCTATGCTTCGGCGGCGGTGATTGACGAGCCGGTGCCGGCGGCGCGCAGCAGCATGGCATGGCTGAAGAAGCGCGCATTCCGCAACGGGCAGACGCACGGTCTGATGCTGGTGCGCAAGAACCGTAGCCGGGCGATGATTGGCGCGGCGGCGGCTTTCAAGATGGTCGCTTGCGGACTAATGACCGTTGCGGGCCTGTGGTCCGCGCCGAAATGGCGGAAGGCGGTGGTGCGCGGTTCGCTGCACGCTGGCGTTCTGGCCGCCGCTTTCGGCAAACAACCTCTGGAGCTGTACGGCTGATGGACGAACAGGGCGCCCAGACACCGCCAATCGAGGCCGCCGCCGGGCAGGAGGTGTCGCGCACGCGTGTCGCCAGCGGTCCGCGTCAGGCGCCGGAGACGCAGGCGGATCGTGACGCCCGCACCCGTTCGATCGCGATCTGGATTCTGTTGCTGGTGATTGGCGGTGGTGCGTTGGTGCCGGTGATTTTTGCGGCTGGCCGTGAGTTGAGCGTTTACTCGCTGTCGACAGCGGACAATGTGTCGATCACGCAGCGCCTGGAGCAGGACGTGCCGGCGTCTGCTTCGGCGGCTTATCTTGAGGGCTTGAGCGAGCTGCATCTCGCGGCGGGTGAGGGCAATGCAGAACGGGCGTTGCTCGCCGCGCGCCGTGCGGTGGAGAAAGACCCCGGCCGCCCCTATGCGTGGGCCACCATCGCGTTTCTGGAAAGCCGGGACGGCAAGGCGACGCCAGCGGCGTTCGAGGCGCTGGAAAAATCCATGGATGCGTGCCCGGTGTGCAGCGCGGAACTGATCCGGTGGCGGCTGAACTTTGTGCTCACCAACTGGAGCACGGCGCCTGAAGCGTTGCGCCGCAAGGCGTTCGAGCATGCGGACCTGCTGCGTTGGAGCGGCGACAGCGGTGAATTTCTGGCCGAGATGCGGATCAAGGCGATTCAGGCGGATGTGCCGTTCGATGAGTATCGCGCTGCGGTGAATACGCCGGTGCGTTCGTGGGATATTGGCCCGGCGCCCGATGAAGCAGGTAATTGAAACCATCCGTCCGGCCGCGGCCGTCGCCAATGACGCGACGGGCGGCGAGGTCGTCGTGGCGATCCCGGCGCTGAACGAAGCGAAGCATATCGAGGCGTGCGTGCGGTCGCTGATGCGTGGCGATGCCCGGCTGCGGGATGCGTCCTTCGTCGTTGCGGATGGGGGAAGCAAGGACGCGACACGCGAAATCGTGCGAACCCTGTCTGCGGAATTTCCCAATCTGTCCCTGCTGGAGAACCCGCTGCGGTTGCAGTCGGCGGCGGTGAACCTTGTCGCGCGGGAGGCTGGCGCGGGCCGCCGCATTCTGGTGCGGTGCGATGCGCATGCGATCTATCCCGAGAATTATGTGATGCTGGTGGCCGATGCGTTGGTGCGGCGCGGCGTGGCGTCGATTGTCACGCCCATGGATGCGGTGGGCGATACATGCTTCCAGCGCGCCAATGCGTTTATCGTCGATACCCCGCTGGGTTCGGGCGGATCGGCGCATCGCGGTGGACGGGTGTCGGGGTTTGTGGATCACGGCCACCATGCCGGTTTCGATCTGACGGCTTTTCTCGGCGTGCAGGGTTATGACGAGACGTTCTCGCACAATGAAGATGCGGAACTTGACAGGCGGTTGCGCGGCGCGGGGGGGCGCATCTTCCTCGATGCCGATATCCGCGTGAGCTATAAACCGCGCGCGACGCCGGGCGCGCTGGCGCGGCAGTATTTCAACTATGGCAAGGGCCGGGCGCGCAACCTGATGAAGCATGGCGACCGGCCCCGGCCGCGCCAGATGATCCCGCAGGCGACGCTTGCCGCCTGTGTGTCCGGTGTTGTGCTGGCGCCGCTGTGGAACTGGACGCTGCTTGCGCCCGCTGGTTATCTGTCGATCCTGGCGCTGGCGTCGCTTGCCGTGACGGTGAAGATGAGATCGCTGTGCGGCCTGCTGGCGGGACCTGCGTCAGCCATCATGCACATGTCCTGGGCCGCAGGTTTCTTCCGCCAGATGATGGCCGGGCAGAAACGCGTCTAGCCGTTATATTCCAGAGTTTTCAGCATCAGGCCGAGGCGGCGCCGGACGCGGCGTTCTTGTCCTTGTCCCTGTCGCCGACCGCGACGCCGCACGCCGCGCCCAGCAGCATGGCGTAGAGCCAGCCCACGCTGGGCACATCAAGCGACGAGACGAACATGCCGTAAAGCAGAAGCAGCAATGTGGCGGACGTCGCGAGGCGCAGCATGGTGCGCGGCGCGCGCGTATCCTTCACGCCAGCCAGAATACGCACATGCATGCCGCCAATGAAGAGCAGCAGCGCAGCCGTTCCGATCAGGCCGGCTTCAACCAGCCAGTGCAGGAAGAGATTTTGTGCGCCGCCATCGGCCATCAGGGCGTCGGCGTTCCACAGCGTCATCACACGGTCGCGCACGCTGTCGATCGAGCCGAGACCGTAGCCGAGAACCGGGCTGTCCAGCCAGGCCTCGAAATAGGCGGACAGACGTTCCACGTGCAGCGGGCGGTCAGTGTCGAGCGGACGGGCGGCGGAGTAATCCGCCATGAAAGCGAGGACGCCGCCGAGGATGGCGAGGGCCAGCGCGATGACCGGCGTGGCGGCGCTGAGCCAGCGCAGCCACAGGCTGCGGTGATCGCGGCGCAGGATGCCGCGCATGTCCCACCAAGCATGGAAGATAAGCGCGGCGGCGGTCAGCAGCGCGCCGGTGCGGTATCCTGTCAACAGCAGGCAGGTGACGGCGAACCCGAAAAGCATGAGGCCGCCGAGGCCGTCGCGCAGCAGGCGTTCGATCATTTCCGAACGCGACAGCGCTTCGGCGTCCATCTGTTTCACGACGTGGAGCACGCGCGCCTGCCCGAGCAGGGCCAGCATGCCGAACATCAGCGATTCCGGTTTTGCCGTCGTCGCGTCGAGGAAGGCGCCTGTCGACACCTTGTTGAAGAAGTACCAGACGCAGAAGACGAGGGACGACCAGACCAGCGCGACCAGCAGGATACGGATATCGGTGCGGCGGCGCGCGGCGACGTATCCCGATACGCCCGCTGCGCCGGCGGCGAACAGGCCGGCGAGGTGCGGCATTGCGCGGTCGAGGTCTCCGGCGAGACCGATCGCGGCGTAGGCGATGAGGCTGGCGGCGAGCACGATCATCACCCAGTGAACATGGCGCGGCCCGGCAAGACCCGCTGCGACGGTGGCGGTGATGATGAGGCAGCCAGCGACGAAGTATTCCGATTTCGGCTCGCTAGCGCCAAACAGCAGGTGTCCCGCGAGCAGGCTGACGGCGGCCATGACCACGGGGACGATATCGCGGCGGTGCACGCGCCTGCGAGCGCTCTGCTTGCCGCGTTCGGCTGTCGTCGTCATCGGCCGGATCATGCTGGTTCGCCCTTTGGCGCGGCAACATAGCCGCACGGGGCGGCCTGTCCATTCATCTGCGTCGTCGCCGTCATGTCAGTCCTCGCGGGCGGGCAAGGCGGCAGGTTTCAGACTGGAGCTGAAGGATGAAGCTTTCCCTGCGCCCGCGCGGCGGGGATCGCCGCTTTCGGCCAGGACGCTTTCCATCATCGACCGGAACACGCCGCGCGGCTGGATGAAAGTGGAGTCGGGCAGGTCGAGCAGACGTTGGCGTTTCGCCGCCACGAGGCTGCGGTCGGCGATCAGACGGCGGACAAGAGCGGGCAGGGTGCCGGCGAGGTTCTCCTCCACCGCGAATCCGGCGTCGCGGTCCGTGCTCCAGCGTGCGGTTTCGGTTCCGGCGGGCGCAATGGGCGGAGCGGCGTGGTAGCCGCCTTCGTACAGGCGGTTAGGCAGAAGCCAGAGCGAGTTATAGCCCGCCTCCATGAAGTCACCGGCCCAGACGACATCGACGCCCGAATAGAGGCGCCTGAGATCCTCAGGCGCTTTGTAGGGGCCATTGAAGCTGACATTGGCGAGCCCGCTGATCTGTTCGTGGAAGCCGGGGATTTCCGACAGGGCCGGACGGCCGTGCATCACGATGCGAACGCGGTCGCCGAAGGTGCGCGCGACGGTAAGCAGGAGGCCAAGGCTGCGGCGGCAGCGCAGGACGCCGAACCAGCCGATGCGCAACGGCGTATCGGCTGTGTATGCGGGGAGCATGGCGGGCCGGGGACCGGCTTCGGCGCCAGCGGCCAGGCGGTTCTCCACCAATTCGGCCTGGAAGAGGCCGGCGTGCCGCCGTTCAAAATGGTTGCGGATGAAGGCGGGCGAGGAAACGACCAGCCGGCGGCTGCGGCGAAGGAGGGCGCCCTCGATGCGACGGAAGACAAAGCCGATCGCGTCCTCGCGGGTGAGCAGGCGATGCACGTCGAGGCATTCATAAATGACGGGCGTGTGCAGACCGGCGAGGCGGCGCGCCAGGAAGGCGGTGGCCAACATGTCGAGATTGCGGGCGTAGATGACATCGGCGGCCGCCAGCTTGTCGCGATGCCCCGCCGCCTTGCGGGCCCCGGTCACGATGGATCGTACCCGCTGGAGCAGGGCGGCGTCGTAGGTGCGGCCAAGGTCGATATTTTCCCAGTCCGTCGTCGCGTCGTCGCGGCGGCGCATCATGAAACCCGTCACCGCCAGCCCGTCGTCCAGAAAACTCTGGACCCGGCGGCGGACGGCGGCGTCCCCTGCGTCGTGACCGAAGAAAGCGATGCGGATCATGCCATCCGTGGGTGCAAGGCGCGGGCCGCGGGGGCGCACGCGAGCGAGGGAGAAGCCGCCCCCGCGGGAATTGGCGATGTATGGTTAAAGCAGGCTGCGAAGATCGCTATATTCGCTGCGTTTGTTCGTTAATATCGAGGGTGGATAGGCTGCTGTACGGATCGCTGGCCGTTGTAGCGCCGGGACTTGGCTTCACCATTGCTTGGAGGACGGGAGCGGCGCTCGCGTCCGGGGTGATCCGGACATGAGACGTTGCGGACTATGTGCATGAACCAGGAGCGCTGGTTGAAGAACGGAATTTCTCGGATCTGGGGAGCTGGCGCCGGCCTGGCCAGGGCGCTGGGCGGAGCCGTGCGCGCCGCCGGCGGCGGCGCAGCTTCGCTTGTCGGGAGAAATTCAGGCGAGGCGCTCGCCGCAAACGAAACGCTTTCTCCGGTTAACGCGAAGGTGCCGGAGGGGCGCCGCGTCTATGCTGTGGGCGACATTCATGGCCGTGCCGATCTGCTGGAACAACTCATTGACGATCTGCTCGCGGACATTGCGGCGGGCGGGTTCCGCGCGCCGCCGATCCTGGTTTTCCTTGGCGATTATGTGGACCGGGGCGTCCGGTCGCGGGACGTGATCGATCTCCTTTTGAGCGAGCGCCTGTCTCCTTTCGAGACGTATTTCCTGAAAGGGAACCACGAGGCGGCGATGTTGCAGTTTCTGTCCGATCCCGGCATCGGCCCGCGCTGGGCGGAGTATGGCGGCGTCGAAACGCTGGTTTCCTACGGCGTGCGTCCGCCGCGGACGCGTACCAGCAAGGAGGAGTGGGAGCAGGCGTCGCAGGATCTGCGGATCGCCCTGCCGGCGAACCATGTCGCCTTCCTCAATAATCTCGATCTCAGCGTCCGCATTGGGGATTATGTGTTTGTGCATGCCGGCGTGCGGCCGGGCGTGCCGCTGGACCAGCAGGCGGAGCATGACCTGTTGTGGATCCGCGACGACTTCCTGCATGACTCGCGCTGGACTGGCGCGCTGATCGTTCACGGGCATACGCCTGAGCATGCGCCCTATCGTGATAGCCGCCGGATCGGGATCGACACGGGCGCATATATCAGCGGCCGTCTTACCGCGGCCCGATTTGAGCATGACAGGGTTGAGTTCATCTCCACCAGCCCCGGCCGGGGCGGCGCCTCCGCCGGAGCGAAACAGGCAGGGTGACGGGATGAACGCGCAGGACAAGGTCCAGAACGGGCAAGGGAAGCAACGATGAAACTCTTGAGGGTCATGACGTTCGCGGCGATCGGCCTGATTGCTGCCGGGGTGGCGGGATGTGCATCCGGCCAGACACCATCGGCAGGCCAGACGCCATCGGCAGGCCAGACGCCATCGGCAGGACAGACACCATCGGCAGGCCAGACGCCATCGGCAGGACAGACACCATCGGCAGGACAGGCGATGGCCGGCGCCGCGAATGAATACCGGCTTGGTTCAGGCGATCAGGTGAAGGTGACAGTGTTCAACGAACCCTCGCTGTCCGGCCTATTCGCCGTGGACGGGCAGGGCGTGATATCGATGTCGCTGATCGGTGAAGTGACCGCGAAGAACCTGACCGTGCGCGAACTGCAACGCGAGATCGAAACCAAGCTTCGCAATGGTTACCTGCGTGAACCGCAGGTGAGCGCCGAAGTCGCGAATTTCCGGCCCTACTACATCCTTGGCGAAGTTAACCGCCCTGGCGAATATCCTTACCAGTCAGGCCTCACCGTGATGAACGCGATCGCGAGCGCGGGTGATTTCACCTATCGCGCCGACCGCAGGCGTATTGCGGTGAAGAGCAAGGATGGCGTGGAAGAGCGCGTCATCCAACTCTCGCCGACGACGACGGTTCAGCCCGGAGATACGATCCGCATCCGCGAGCGGTTCTTCTGATACCCGACAGTGGAATTACACCTGCTGCCGCGCGAATTCCATTGACCAGGCAGGCGAAGAATGAAGGTTGGCCGCAACGGAAGCGGCCACTGGCTGGCCCGGTTGCGGCCGGCCTCATGGAGAATATCTCGTGACGGCGTTGCGGACCGCATTGTCTGTTGCCGGAGCCTTGCTCCTCACCGCGCCCGCCATCGCGCAGGCGCCCGCCGAAACAGCAACCCTGGCTCGCGCATTGGCGGCTGCGCCATGTGAAACCGTTGCGGCGGAGGCGATGATCCGCAGGCTTCTGGCCTCGACGGAGGCTTCGGACGCCGTCCAGAACGCGGCGTTGGAGCAGGTCAGCGCCGATCCGGATGTCTGTCTGGCCGCGCGCGAGGCCGCAATGGTTATTGCGCTGGTAAGATCTGACGCCACGGCGGGTCTCGATTCGGAGCGCAGCAATGTCTCCGCTAGCGCAGCGATCGTGGCGGAGGCTTATGCCGAAGCTGATCGGCGCGCCGCCCGGCTTTCCTTCGAAGTGGGGCCGCCCCCGCGAAATATTACCAAGGGCCGGGTTTCCCGGTTCTGATTCCGCAGCGCGGACGCTCTTGCCGGCACTTTCTTTGGCTCGCTCAAGCCGGCGTTTACCACGGTGTGCGCGGATACACGCGACGGCCCCGTTCTTGCTCGTACCCGTCTCAGACGAATTGCGCCCGCAAAGGTGAAGACATGAAAACCGGTATCTCCCGTCTTGTTCTCGCGACTGCAGCTGTCGGACTTCTGGCTCCGGCGGCCTTTGGCCAGTCCGCCGGGAACCCCTTCCTACGTGGGCGGCATGTGCCGGTCGGCGAGCGGCCTCAGCCGGGTTTCGACCCTGAACCCAAGCGGGTCGGCGCCTTCATGCTGAACTCCAGCCTGACCGCCTCCGTCGAGCACAACAGCAACGTGCTCGCCACGCCGGCCAATGAAGTGGACGACGTACTGGTGCGCCTCATTCCACAGGTTGATCTCAGCTCTAACTGGTCGCGGCACTACTTGTCCGTGGGCGGACAGGTGAACCATCGCGAATATCAGGAAGAAGACAACGAAACCGCGACCGACTACAGCGCCTATCTACGGGGCGGGGTGGACGTCATACGCAGCCTGCGCATCAACGGAGCGCTCAGCACGGCGCGCATCACTGAACCGCGGTATGAACTGGCGTCGCAGAATCTTGGCGGAGAGCCGGTTCGTTATGATGTCGAGCGCGCCGAGATCTCGGGAATTTTCCAGCGCGACCGCTATCAGGTCAGCGCGGGGATCGGCGTACAGGAAACGGAATTTGACCGGGTCGACCAGGAGTTCCGCAATGTGAACGAAGTTTTCTACACGACGCGCGGAAGCCTCGCCGTGTCGCCGGATCTGGCGGTTTTCGTGGAGGGCCGTCTGGCCGCCCTCGATTATTTTCAGGTTGGGGCCGACAACCGCGACGCCACACGTGCGGATATCCGCGCCGGGGTGAATTTTGAACTCCAGGCGCCGTTCCGTGGTGAGTTCTCCGTCGGACATACAGAAGAAGACAAGGACGACGACCTGCGCGCCGATACCTCGGGCCTGAGCGTCAATGGCCGGCTTCTGTGGATGCCGACGCAGCTGACCACGGTGACCTTCAACGCCAACCGGTCGATTTTCGATCCGGGGCTGCCGAATATCGCCACCGCTTTCGATACATGGGGCGGGGTGCGCGTCGATCACGAGTTGCTGCGCAACCTGCTGCTGTTCGGCGAAGCGACAGTTGGCAAGATCGAATTTGAGGACGCCCCGGCGGGGCAGGAAGACGTGAACCGCCTCGATCTACGCATTGGAGCGGGCTATCGCGTGAACCGTCACGTCCGTCTCGACCTTTCGCTTTCTCACTATAACCGTGACGGCTACGCGTTCGTCGCCGGCGACCCGGACGAGATGGATCAGAACATCGTGGGTCTCAGCCTGCGACTGACCCCGTGACGTGAACAGTCACTATTCGGCCAAACCGGCTTTTGGAGATCCCCGGGTGAGCAAGGTTTATCCACTCGACGCTGCTGCCGGCTATCCGCCGATGCAGGGCTCGCCCTCCGCCGATCCGGGCGTGGGCGAGGGGATCGTCACGGTTCAGCGCGTCATGCGCGCGCTACGCCGCCGGTTGAGCCTTATGGTGGCGGTGTTCCTGCTCACCTTCGCCGCCATGGCGGTGCACACCTACCAGCTCAAGTCAGTCTATACCGCGACCGCCAGCGTGATCGTGAACACGCGCAACCAGTCGTTCATCGACGTGGGCGCGATGCTCTCCGGTCTGCCTGCGGATGCGGGGGTGATCGATACGGAAGTCGAAATCCTGCGCAGCCGCTCGATTATCGAGAAAGTGGTTGCGCGGCTCGATCTCACCAATCACCCGGACTTCAACTGGAGCCTGCGTGAGCCCAGCGAGAACGAAAAACGTATCGCGGCGATCCGCAACTTCATCACCAGTCTGTCGCCTTTCGGGAAGCCGGCCGCGCCGGAAGTCCCAGCGGAGTCGGCCGCTCCGGACCTGGCAGCTGAACAGCGGCTTCTGCATTCCGTGATCGACGCCGTGCGTGGATCGATCTCCATCAACCGCGTGGGTTCTACCTACATCATCGAGATCAACGCCAAGAACGGCGATCCCGCGATGGCGGCTGAAATCGCCAACACGCTGGCCGACGTCTATCTCGACAACCAGCTTGACAAGAAGTTCGAAGCGACGCGCCGGGCACAGGAATGGCTGGATGCGCGCATTGGCGAACTGCGTGATGAGGTTCGCGAAGCCGAGAGCCGCGTTGAGGCGCACCGCGCCCGTGAAGGTCTGCTGTCCGCTGGCGGATCGACGCTGACCGAGCAGACCATCCGCGATCTGAACAACGAGGTTTCCGCCGCGCTGGCCGATCTGTCGGGCAAGCGCCTGCGCTTCGAGAACGTCAACCGCCAGATCCAGCAGGGCGGCGACATCGAGACAGTCGCGGAAGTTCTGAACTCGCCGAACATCATGGCCCTGCGCAGCCAGCAGACGGACATCGCCCGCCGCATGGCCGAACTGCAAGCGCGCTATTTCGATGGCCACCCGGACGTCGTCCGCGTGAAAAGCGAAGAGGCCGACAACCGCCGCCAGATCGACGCCGAGCTGCGCCGCATCGTCTCGTCGCTACAGCAGGAAATGCTGGTGGCGCGCGAGCGTGTGAACGTGCTGCAAGGCCGCCTGAACCAGCAGAAGGGCGAACTGGCCAGCAACAACAGCGCATCGGTGGAAATGAACGAGCTTCAGCGTGACGCCGAGGCCAGCCGCACGCTGTATCAGGAGTTCCTGAACCGCTTCAAGGAAACCAACCAGCTCGACGGCATCACCGAGCCCGACGCCACGATCAGCGCCCTGGCCCCGATCCCGCGCTCGCCCAGCTTCCCGAACACGCGCCTTAACCTGGTGCTGGCGTTCGCGATGGGAATTGCACTGGCGGCGTTCGTTGGTCTTTTGACCGAACTGCTCGACAGTTATCTGTCTTCGCCCGAGGAAGTGGAGCAGGTCGCCGGTGCGCCGTATATCGGTCAGGTGCCGCTGCTGCCGTCGCAAGGCAACTTCACGAAGTCGCGGATATTGCCCGCAGAGTATCTCGTGGAGAAACCGCACTCCGGCTTTGCGGAGGCTTTCCGCCACCTGCGCGCGTCGATCATGTTCGCCGATCTCGACAAAGCGGCGAAAACCGTGGCGGTCGTCTCCTCGCTGCCTGACGAAGGCAAGACGAGCATGACATACTGCCTCGGCCGCATGGCTGCGATGTCGGGTACGAAGACGATCGTGATCGACGGCGATATCCGCCGCCGCCAGCTGACGGAAGTGTCGGGCGTCAATTCTGAAATGGGTCTGCTGGAATATCTGTTCGGCGAAGCGCGTCTGGCCGACGCTGTCTCCACGGACGAGAAAAC
>CAZJZQ010000032.1:3678-9782 GCA_964550535.1 uncultured Rhizobium sp. | reverse complement strand
GCACATCCTGCCGCTGTCGGATCGCAAGCACACGCCGCGCGACGTGTTTGGCAGCAGGGCGTTTGACGCCTTGTTGAACATGCTTCAGCAGACCTACGACCTGATCATCATCGACACGGGGCCAATCCTGCTGATGGCGGAGACGCGGGTTGTCACGCGGAAGGTGGACCAGGTGGTCGTCGCGGCGCGGTGGCGCAAGACAAACCGCAGCGCCCTGCGCGAAACCATGAAGATCCTGCGCGATTTCAACGCCAATGTGGTGGGCGTGGTGCTGACCTTTGTCGATCTGCGCAAGCGATCACAGTACACGTATTCGGCCGCGAACTACAAAGCCTATGCGAAGTACTACCGCAACGACTGATCGCGTCGTGGTGATGATGCGGGCGCCCCTGCCGCATCATCATCCGACAGCTTTCAGGCCGAGAGAGCGGGCAGCGCCTGTTCGATGTCGGCGATGAGGTCGGCGGGGTCTTCGAGGCCGATGCTGAGCCGGACCAGCGGGCCTTCCAGAGCCGGTTTGTCCAGAGCGCGCTTCAGCTGCGGGTCGCAGTGAATGGCGAGGCTTTCAAAGCCGCCATAGGAAAACCCGAGACCGAAGAGTTTCAGCGCGTCGAGGAAGGCGTTCACCTGCTTCGTCGAAGCGGAGCGGAGCACGATCCCAAACAGACCCGACGAGCCGGTAAAGTCGCGCTTCCAGATCGCGTGGCCGGGATGATTATCCAGCGCCGGATGGATGACGCGCGCGATCTCCGGGCGGGCGGCGAGCCAGCGGGCGATTTTCAGCGCGGCCTGTTCATGACGCTGCATCCGCAGATGCAGGCTGCGCACGCCGCGCATCACCAGCCAGGCGTCATCCGGCGACACGTTGAGGCCAAGGTCGGCGATGCCGTCCGCAATACCGCGCGCGAGGTCGTCGCGATTGGTGAGGATGGAGCCGTTGATCGCGTCGGCGCCGCCGCTCACATATTTGGTGTTGGCCTGCACCGAGATGTCCGCGCCGAGCGCCAGCGGCTTGCAGAACACGCCGCCGCTCCATGTGTTGTCGACGGCGACAGGCACGCCAGCCTTGCGCGCGGCCCCGGAGATGGCGGGAATGTCGCTGATCTCAAACGTCAGCGAGCCCGGACTTTCGATGAAGACCAGGCAAGTCTCCGGGCGGAGCTTTGACGCGATGCCTGCGCCGATGTGCGGATCGAAATATTCGACCTCGCAATTCCAGCGTTTCAGCGAGCGATCGCAGAAGCGGCGCGTGGGGCCATAGGCGGCGTCGGTGGTGAGAACGTGCCCGCCCGCGCGCGCCAACGCGAAGAAGGGAATGGTGCAGGCGAGAAGACCGGAGGGTACAAGCGCGCAATGCTTCGCGTCTTCGAGATCGCACAACGCCTCGTTCAGCGCAGCGTGCGTCGCCGTGCCATGACGGCCATAGGTCCACGCGCCGGGCGCATAGAGGGCTTCGGATTTTTCAACGATGACCGTGGAGGCGCGCTGCACCACCGGGTTCACGCCGCCGGCCGTCAGCTTCCGGTCGCGGCCGGAATGGACGATGCGGGTATCTGGACGGCCGCGGCGCCTGCTCATGGGATCAACCGGTCTGGACAGGCGCGCCCGATGCAGGCGCCCCCCATTCGCTCCACGACGCGTCATAGACCGCGCCGTCGTCATGGCCAGCGACAGCTTCGGCCAGCGCGAGGACGGCGGCGGTGACGCCCGAACCGCAGGTGTTCACGATGGGCTTATCGAGATCGACGCCAGCCTGCGCGAACAGCGTCTGCAACGCTTCGGAGGATTTCATGTGTCCGTCGGGCGTGAGCAGCTGGTCGTAGGGAAGGTTCAACGAGCCCGGTATGCGTCCGCGGCGCAGGCCGGGACGCGGTTCTTCGGCTTCGCCACGGAAACGGACGGCGGATCGCGCATCGACGATCTGGGCGCCCGTCGCGGAGGCCTGCTGCATCTGGTCGAGATCGCGCACGAGGTCGCGGCGCGGACGGCAGGTGAAATGACGGTCGGCATGCGAGGAGGGCGGCAGATCCTCGATCTCGCCGCCGGCGGCTTTCCAGGCGTCAAGCCCGCCATCGAGAACGGCGACGTCGCCATGGCCCATGGAGCGGAACATCCACCATACGCGGGCGGACGCGCAGAAACGGTTCTGGTCGTAGATGATGACCCGGTGGCCATCGCCCAGCCCGAGCCGGCGAGCGCGTGACGCGAATTTCTCCGGCTGCGGGAGCATGTGGGGGAAAGGGCTGCCGGTGTTGGCGATCTCGTCGATGTCGAAATGCCGTGCGCCCGGGATGTGGTGGGCGTCATAGGCTTGTTTGCCGGTTTTCGGGCCGCCGGGCATGAACCAGGTCGCGTCCAGCACCCGGACGTCCGGGGCGGACAGGTGGGATTTCAGCCAGTCAGCGGTGACCAGGGGAGATTCGGGCGTAAAATGCGCCGCCATTGGGGGTCTGCCTCCTGGGCCTTCTGAAAATCACGCCGGGGCTTCTCCGCCCAATTGGCACAGGCGGCGCCGGCGTCCGCCGGTGTCATGAGACGGCGGTCTGTGTGCTCTAGCGAGCGCCCCTGACGCGCGCAAGGGAAGGTGAGGGGAGAGGCCGGAAGGCTGCCCCAATAGGTTAACACACGCCCCCGGATGACCCGGTTTGTAACAGCTCGCCTAACGGGCGAATGACATTGTGCGTTGCAGCAAATACTGAGCGTGTGACCAAAGGTTAATGGGGTATATCCTGTGAAATGTACCGGCAACATCGAGTTCGCGTGGGGGGAGAGCACGCTTGTTTGCACCGCAAAATCGAGGTTGATTTCAGTTAATAAACCGCTTCGTGGTTGGGGCGATTTGGCCGGATTCGTTAACGGGTCCGGGCAGCGGGTTGGGATCGCTTCCATCGTTGTTCTGCCCGGAATGTTGGTCCGGGTATTGCGTAGGGTGTTCGGCAGAAGATTGCCGGACAGGGGTACTCTCAGATGAAGAATGGCAGCGGCGTTGAAGCCGGCCGGTTCGCGACGACCTGGAGCGGACATCCCCCGTCGGAAGCGATCAACTCACCGCAGGCGAGCATGCTGAAGCGCGCGATGGACATCGTCCTCGCCGTGCCGCTCCTCGTGTTCATTTTGCCCCTGCTGCTGGTTATCGCCCTGCTGGTCAAACTGTGGGATGGCGGCCCGGTGCTGTTCGTCCAGCGCCGCTGCGGCCTCAACGGCAAAACCTTTTCCTGCTACAAATTCCGCACGATGCGCGTCGATGCGAAAGAGCGTCTGGAGCGCCTGCTGGCGTCCGATCCCGCCGCCGCTGAAGAATGGGCGCGTTTCCAGAAACTCCAGAAAGATCCGCGTGTTACGCCGATCGGCCGTTTCCTGCGCAAAGCCAGCCTCGACGAACTGCCCCAGCTGTTGAACATCCTGCGCGGCGAGATGTCGGTTGTGGGCCCGCGTCCGATTACGTCGGACGAAATCTACCGCTACGGCGCGGATTTCGCCTATTATTCGGCGGTTCGTCCCGGCGTCGTCGGCCTCTGGCAGGTCAGCGGCCGCAGCCGTCTGACCTACGAGAAGCGCGTGGCGCTGGATGTGGAATACGTCCGCACGTGGACCCTGATGAGCGACGTCCGCATTCTGGCGCGCTCCATCCCGGTCGTGCTGTTCGGCGCCGGCGCCTGCTAAACTTTCCGTAGGCTTCGTTTCAAAACAAGTCACTCGGGCTCGCTGAAGCCTGTTTGCGCTGCGGTTTCGCCGTTAAGGCGAACTGCGGCGCGGCAGATTCTGGCGGCTACCCTCAATGTGGACGCGCCGCTGATCTGGGCGTGTCCACATGCCTCACAAGGTAAACGCGAGGCCTGAGCACGCTCTGATTTCCCGGCCGAAAGCCGCATTCAGCGACCGCAGGTTGACCAATTTTTAAGGCAGGGGCGAGAGGCTCGGAGGAGTAGAGTGAGTGCCAAGTCATGCGCCTAGCTTCCGTTAGCCTTGCCGGAGTCGATTTGGCAGAAAGCACCGCCAAACAAACCTCGACCATGAACGGCTACACCGACGCCGGAGACATGCGTCTGGGCCGGCGTGTTCCCGCCCATGGCTATCTGCCGCCTTCGCCCGATCCGGCTCTTGACGGGGAAGAGGAGCAGGCCAAATGGCCGGCATGGAAATCCACGCTGTTCGTGATCGGCTTCTGCGGTCTGTTCTGGGGCGGCGTTATCTGGCTGGCGTTGCGCCTGCTGGGCTGATCTTCAAGCCGACAATCAGCGTTTCAGCCTTACCCCTCATACCAGCCGGGCGTGGGCAGGCCTTTCTCGCGCAGGAAGGCCGCGTTGTAGAGTTTCGACAGGTAGCGGTTGCCATAGTCGCACAGCACGGTGACGACGGTTGAACCCGGCCCCAATTCCTTCGCCATCGCGATGGCGCCGGCGATGTTGATGCCGGACGAGCCGCCAAGGCACATGCCTTCTTCCTGCGTAAGATCGAAGATCACCTTCAGCGCGTCGGCGTCGTCGATGCGCCAGGCGTCGTCCACCTCCACGCCTTGCAGGTTGGCGGTGATGCGCGACTGGCCGATGCCTTCGGTGACGGAGGTGCCTTCGGCCTTCAGTTCACCGTGTTTGTAGTAGTTGTAGAGCGATGCGCCCCCGGGATCGGCGATGCCGATGCGGACTTTGCGGTTCCGCTCCTTGAGGGCCATGGACACGCCGCCGAGCGTGCCGCCGGAGCCGACCGCGCAGATAAAGCCGTCAACCTTGCCCGCCGTCTGGTCCCAGATTTCCGGGCCGGTGGTGTCGTAGTGCGCGCGGCGGTTGGCGGTGTTGTCGAACTGGTTCGCCCAGACGGCGCCGTTCGGTTCCGTCTTCGCCATCTCTTCGGCGAGACGCTGCGAATACTTCACATAGTGGTTGGGATTGGCGTAGGCGACCGCATCCACCTCCACCAGCTTCGCGCCGAGCGAGCGGATGGCGTCTTTCTTTTCCTGGCTTTGCGTGCGCGGCATCACGATCACGGTGCGATAGCCGAGCGCATTGCCGACAACGGCCAGGCCAATGCCCGTATTGCCCGCAGTGCCTTCGACGATCACCCCGCCGGGGCGCAGCGCGCCTGATTCCTCGGCGTCGCGGATCATGCCGAGAGCGGCGCGGTCCTTCACCGATTGGCCGGGATTCAGGAATTCCGCCTTGCCGTAGATGTTTGCGCCCGTCAGCTCCGACGCCCGGCGCAACCGGATCAACGGGGTTCCGCCGATGGCGTCGATGACGTTGTTCAAGGTCTGCATGCAAAGCCCCTCAGGCGCCAAGGATACCACCTAGGAGGATTGGGCCGTCACATCAACCTTCGGGCGCTGATCCGGGGAGACGTGGGGCGCGTATTCGAGGCGAATACCGGCGCCGGATCGACCATGACGCTCCACGATAACGCCTATGCCGCCTTCATGCTGGATTATGCGGCTGGCGCGCTTGCGCCGGCGGAGCGTCTGGCGGCTGACATTCACCGTGTTCTTTCCGTGGAGGGGTATTGCACCGCGAGCGTGCTGGAGACGGCGGGCGGGGCGCTGCTGGAGGCGATGCCCTGCGCGCCGGTAACGGGCGGGGCGCAGATGGCGGCCGGTGAGGCGGAGGTGGTGCGCGCTGGCCGTGCCGGGTTGGACGCGCGGCTGGCTCCGTTCTTGGAGGCGGATCTGCTGGCTCTGCGCTGGCGGCGGCCGGTCTTCGGCGTGCAGACGCTGCCGGCGGGGACGCCGATGGCGAGCCTGCTGCGGTTGGACCCGGGGGATCATGCGCCGCGCCATGGTCACGGACGCCGGGACGTCACTGTGGTGCTGCGCGGGTGCTTTGCGGATGAGTATGGCGTGTATGAACGCGGCGACCTGGCCTTCGCCGAGCCGGGACTGGAGCATACGCCGCGCGCGGTAGGCGACGAACCTTGCGTGTGCCTGCTGGCGAGGGAGGCAGGGCGCCCGCTGCGGGGCTTTCTCGGCCTGTTCGGATGGGGCGGGGAAGCGGGATGCGGGGAAACGGGATGATGCGCGCGCTGATCATGGTCGCGGTGATGCTGGCGGCGGGCATGGCGCAGGCGTCGCCTCCGCCCGTGGCGCTGCTACCGGCCTGGGCGCCGGAGGATGGCGA
>CAZJZQ010000032.1:0-3668 GCA_964550535.1 uncultured Rhizobium sp. | reverse complement strand
TCAGCTGTCGGAGGGCTGCCGGGCTGAGCCTGGTCCGGAGGATGGCGAGCGTCTGGTGTCCGATGTCTATCGCGACGGCGGCAAGTTCGGATCGCATGTGGTTGCGTTCAAGCGCGCGGGTGATGCGCTGACCGTCGATACTGATATCGAGCTGCGCGTGTCGCTGGGGCCCGTGACGCTGTTTCACTATGTTCATGACGCAACGGAGCAGTGGGCCAACGGCGCGCTGTTCGCTGTGCGGGCGCGCACCAAGACGGACGGCAAATGGGCGGCGCTGGCGGCGGATGCGACAGCGGATGGCCTGCGCATTGCGGGCAAGGCGTTCAGCGGCGTTGTGCCGGGCGCAGTGATCCCGTCGACGCACTGGAATTCCACCCAAATGAAACAGGCCGCCATGCTCTCCACCGGGACAGGAGAGATGCTGCCCATGCAGGTGATCGACCAGGGCGTCGAGCGGATCAGGACGTCCACCGGCGAGATCGAGGCGCGCCGCGTGCTGGTGAAGTCGCAGATGGACGCGACGTTCTGGTACGACGCCGAAGGCCGCTGGGTAAAATGCGCCTTCAAGGCGCGCGGCTCCGACGTCGAATATGTCCTGCGCTGAATGGCGCCTACCGCTATGACGCCAGCCGCAAGCCGATGATGCCGGCGAGGATGGCGGCGGCGGAGAGGATGCGCATTGGCGTTGCGGCCTCGCCCAGCAGCATGATGCCGAGAACGAAAGCGCCTAGCGCGCCGATGCCGGTCCAGATCGCGTAGGCCGTGCCGAGCGGCAGACTTTTCATCGCCACTGACAGCAACCAGAAGCTGATGACCATCGCGCCGATGGTGATTGCGGATTCAACAGGCCGCGTGAAGCCCTCCGACTTCTTCATGGAAAAGGCCCAGACGATTTCGAGAACGCCAGCGATACCGAGATACACCCAGGGCATGACCGCCTCCTGTGACGCGGGCCGTCCCGAATGATTGCCCTTGATGGGGGAGGTCGTCCTCGCTTGCTCCGGGATTTGGCGCGAGACAGGGGCGTGGTCAAGCTGTAGCGGCAAGGAGGTGCGGGACGGGAACCCCGTGGCGTCTGGAGATTTTGCGTTGGCGGCGCACCGGCGTAGGTTGGGTCGATCAGGGAGCCATTCATGGCCGACACCGCAGACACCACGCCTCAGCGTCCCACGCTAACCATCCGCACCGCCAGACTTTCTGACGTTCCCGCCATCGCCGCGCTGAGCCGTCGCGCATTCGGCGAGGATGCGGCGAGTTCGGCCGGAATGATCCAGGGACAGGTCGCGGCGTTTTCCGAAGGCCAGTTCGTGGTCGAATACGGCGGCGTCATTGTCGGCTACGCCGCCAGTTTCCGCATTGACGAGGCCACGGCGATGCGGCTGCACACTTGGGCGGAGATCACTGGCAATGGCTATGCCTCGCGCCATGATCCGAATGGCGACTGGCTTTACGGTATGGAGATCGCGGTCGATCCCGGTCACCGCCGCCTTCGCATCGGCCAGCGTCTGTACGATACGCGCGTGCGGCTGTGCGAGAATGAAGGCCTGAAAGGTGTCGTGTTCGGCGGGCGCATGGCAGGTTATGCGCGGCGCAGGAAGGCCTACCCCGATCCGCAGGATTATGTGAGCGCGGTGATAGATCGGAAGGTCAACGATCCGGTGATCGCCTTCCACATGCGCCTCGGCTTCCGTCCTATCGGCGTCTTGCGCGGATACCTGCCTTACGACGAAGCGTCGGGGGGCAACGCCACGCACATGGTCTGGCGCAACCCGTATGCGGACAAGGCGCTGACGATCAAGACGATCCCCTATGGCCTGAAGCAGTCGGTGCGCGTGGCCACGGTGCAGTATCAGCAGCGGATGATTTCCAGCTTCGAGGATTTCATCGCGCAGATCGAATATTTCGTGGATGTGTGTTCGGACTACCGGTCCGACTTCGTGGTGTTCCCGGAGTTGTTCACGCTACAGCTTCTGGCGCTGGAGAAGCGCAAGCTGTCGCCGGCGGAGTCGATTGCCGCGCTGACGGAATATACGCCGCGCTTCGTCGACAAGCTGCGCGAGTTGGCCATCGCCTACAACATCAATATCATCGGCGGATCGCACCCCACCCGCGTAGAGGACGGCGACATCCAGAATGTCGGCTACATCTTCCTGCGCGACGGGCAGGTGCACACGCAGGAAAAAATCCACCCGACGCCGAACGAACGCAACTGGTGGAACATCAAGGGCGGGGACAAGGTGGCGGCCATCGCCACGGACTGCGGCCCCATCGGCGTGATGGTCTGCTATGACAGCGAGTTCCCGGAACTGGCGCGGCGTCTGGCGGACGAGGGCGCGCGTCTGTTGTTCGTGCCGTTCTGCACCGACAACCGGCAGGGCTATCTGCGCGTGCGGTATTGCGCGCAGGCGCGGGCCATCGAAAACCAGTGCTATGTCATCATGTCGGGCAATGTCGGCAATCTGCCGAATGTTGAGAACATGGACGTGAACTATGCGCTGTCGTGCATTCTCACGCCCTGCGACTTCCCGTTCGCCCGCGACGGCATTGCGGCGGAAACGACGGAGAATGTCGAAACCATCGCCGTCGCCGACCTCGACATGACCTCGCTCTCCTGGGCCCGCGCCGAAGGCACGGTCCGCAACCTGCGCGACCGGCGGTTCGATCTTTACAAGGTGAACTGGAAGGATAGGGGTTAGCGCCCTTCCTCAAACCGCGACGGCGGCGTAAGCCACGCCATGGCGGAATGGTCCGATCGTGCGATCTCTCTTGGGCTCCGGCGCTTTGGCGAGACGGGGGCGATCCTGGATGTGTTTGCGCGCGAGCAGGGGCGGCGGCGCGGGATGATCCATGGCGGCGCCAGCCGGTCCAAGCGCGCGGTGATGCAACCCGGCAATACGCTGGCTGTCACATGGAAAGCGCGGGCGACCGACAGCCTCGGTTTCTTCGGAATGGCGGAGCCGGAGGTGGAGCGTTCGGCGCGTTTCCTGGCGGACGCGGAATCGCTGGGGGCGCTGCTGGCCACGGCGGAGATCATGTATGCGGCGCTGCCCGAGGGCGAGCCGAAGCCGGCGCTGTTCGACGCCACGGAGACGCTGCTCAATACGCTGGATATGCCGGAGGTCTGGCCCGCTCTGTTCGTGCGGTGGGAACTGGGGCTGCTGGCGCTGCTGGGGTATGGGCTGGATTTCTCCCGTTGCGCGATTTCCGGATCGAATGACGGTCTGACCCATGTGAGCCCTAAATCGGGGCGTGCGGTGCGGGGCAGCGAGGCGGGCGAATATCTCGGCAGGCTGTTGCCATTGCCGGTTTTTCTGATCGATGCGAGGGCGGAGGCGACGCCTGTGGATATCGCGGCGGGTTTCCGGTTAACCGGTTATTTCCTGTCGGAACGTCTTTTCGCATCGCTCAACAGGCCAATCCCCGATGCACGCATGCTGATGATTGACCGGCTGGAGCGGGCGGGGCGAGTGTCGGCCGGCTGATTCTCTCTTCAAACCACGGGAACTCCCATGGCGGACGTAATCGAAAGCGGCGACGGCGGGATGATCGTCGAGGAGCCGATGGGCGAGGCGCTGTCGAAGCGCTATCTCGCCTATGCGCTGTCCACGATAACGGCGCGGGCGTTGCCCGATGTGCGCGACGGTCTGAAGCCGGTGCACCGCCACGTG
>CAZJZQ010000031.1:0-28870 GCA_964550535.1 uncultured Rhizobium sp. | reverse complement strand
GGCGGCACGACCGAAGTGGCGGTGCTCTCGCTGGGCGGTCTTGTCTATTCGCGCTCGGTGCGCGTCGGCGGCGACAAGATGGACGATGCGATCGTCCACTATCTGCGCCGCGAGGAGAACCTGCTGATCGGCGAGGCTTCGGCTGAGCGGATCAAGAAGGAGATCGGTACGGCGAAAGCTCCCGAAAACGGCAAGGGCATGTCGCTGGACATTCGCGGCCGTGACCTGATGAACGGCGTGCCGAAGGAAATCGAGATCACCGAGGCGATGGTCGCCAAGGCGCTGGGCGAGCCGGTGCAGCAGATCGTGGATTCGGTGAAGACGGCTCTGGAAGCCATGCCGCCGGAACTGGCGGCCGACATCGTCGACAAGGGCATTGTGCTTACGGGCGGCGGCGCGCTGCTGCGCAATCTGGACGTTGTGCTGCGCGAGCGTACAGGATTGCCGGTGACAGTCGCCGAGGATCCGCTGAAATGCGTCGTGCTGGGATCGGGCAAAGTGCTTGAAAACCTCGACAAGATGAAGGCCGTTCTCGCCCCGGAGGTCTGACCTTCGCCCGCCCAATCCCCGCTTCCGGCCGACTCAGATAAAAGAGCCGGTCAGGCAGAAAAGCCGGGAGGAGTTGATTAATGGCCTGGTTTGGTCGCAGACGATCCGGAGAGCCGCGCGTCGGCGCGCGGGCCGTGGTCGTCGGCCTTGGCCTCGCCATGGTGGGCGTTCTCGCCATCCAGACATCGACCGCCGTGCGTTACTCTGTTGATGCCTCGCGCCGCTCGATGGACGGCGCGACGGCCAACCTGACCGGTTTCACATCGGGCCTGACCGCGTGGTCGCTGTCCTTTGGCCGCAGCAAGGAAGACGCCGCCCGGATCGAGGCGCTTGAGGCGCAGGTGCGTGACCTGCAACGCTGGAAAGACCTCGCCGAAACCATGGCGCTCCGCATGGAACGCTATGAGAAGATGCTCGACATTGTCGGCGAGACGCAGGGGCTCTCCGTGACGGCGCGCGTGGTCGCCGAGGAGCGCGGACCGTTCGCCGCCACACGTATCGCCAACGCTGGCGCATCCAATGGCGTGCGCGTCGGTTTCGCCGCCATGAACGAAAGCGGTCTTGTCGGCCGGGTCGTGCGGGTGGGGGAGTACACTTCGCGCATCCTGCTGGTGACCGACTTCAACAGCCGTATCCCGGTGATGGGCGTGCAGTCGGGCGACCGCGCGCTGATGGTCGGCGACTCCAGTTCCGGCGCGCGCCTTCTGGAGCCGGAGACGCCGGACAAGATCATCGAAGGCGAAATCTGGGTGACGTCGGGCGATGATGGCCAGATGCCTCTGGGCGTGCGCGTGGGCCGCGCGCGCAAGAGTGGCGATGAATGGCGTGTGGACCTCGCCATGAATGAAGGCACGGTGGATTTCGTGCGCCTCGCGCCGCCGCCGGACTTCGCCAAGCCGGAAGCCGCCCCGCCGCTGAGCGACACGGCGCCCGCGCCCAATACGGACCGCACGCTGCAATCGGTTTCGGCCGGGCCGGCTGCTGCTGCGCCGGCGTCCGCAAATCCGCCTGCCGCCAATCCGCCGGGGGGCGCGCAATGACGCAAGCCTGGCGTCTGTGGATCGTCTTCCACATCTTCGTCGCCGCGACGATCACGGTTCTGGGCATGCAGCCGAAATGGACGGGTCTGTGGTGGCCGGTCGCCGGTTTGTGGCTGGCGATGGGCTGGGCGTCGTTTGGCCTTTCGGTCTGGGCTGGCGGATGGCTGGTCGTGCTGGGCGTGATGATGGACCTGATGACCGAGGCGCCGCTGGGGTCATGGCCGCTGGCGCTGCTGGCGGCTTACGGCGTTGCGCTGGTGGCGTGGGATCGTCAGCCGCCAATCTCCGTGGTGGCCGCCGAGATGGTTGCGGTGATCGCGGGTCTGGTGGCCGCGGGTCTGGCCTTGAGCGCGGCGAGCGGCATTGCGGGACAGCAGGGGTTCTCGCGTTCCGCGATGATGGGTGATTTCCTGATGACGGCCGTGCTGTATCCTGTGGCGCGTTTTATTCTGATCCCGAAATCGATAAGAGCGGGGCGGCGATGAACAGGGACTGGACACGGCATTTCCCGACGCGGCGCAACATCTTCACGGTGGCTGGCACGGCCGCCTTCGCCGTCCTGACCGGGCGGCTGGCGCAGTTGCAGCTGATCCAGGCCGAGGAATTCGAGACCAAGGCTACCGAGAACCGCATCCGGCTGGAGCCGTCGCCGCCGCATCGTGGCGTGATCTTCGACCGCCATGGCCGCATCCTGGCGGGCAACAAGCGCAATTTCTACGTCACGCTGCGGCCGGAGATGGCGGGCAGCACGCGCGATGTCGCCGAAGTCGTGGAGCGGTTGAGCGGCCTGTTGCCGATTTCGGATGCGCGCAAGCGGTCCATCCTCAACGATGCGCAGAACCAGGCGCGCTTCCTCGACATCCTCGTGGCGGACGATCTGACGTGGGAGGACTTCGCCCGCATCAACGTGATGGCGCCGGAACTGGCGGGGGTGACGGCCGAGGTCGGCGAGTTGCGGTCGTATCCATATTACGCAGCTTTTTATCACACCGTCGGCTATGTGCAGAAAGCCAACGAAAAAGACATCGCCCGGATGGTGGAGCAGGAACTGACCGCCGTGGGCGAAACGCCCGACACGCCGGCCGGCAGGGCGCGCATGGGTGCGATCCGCCGTCTCTACAAGCATCCGCAGATGCGTGTGGGCAAGCAGGGCGTCGAGGCGTTCGCCGAAGCGCAGCTGAAAGGCGATGCTGGCCGCCAGCGGGTGCTGGTCAATGCGGCCGGCCGCGTGATCGACCGTCTGCCGAGCGAGGATATCGCGGGCAAGTCCGGCAACGATCTCGTGCTGTCGATCGACGCCGAGTTGCAGAACATGGCCATCCAGCGTTTCGGCGCGGAGGCGGGCAGCCTTGTCGTGGTGGACATCCAGACCGGCGAGATCATCGTGATGATGTCGACGCCGGCGCCGAACCCCAACGACTTCGTCAGCGGCATTTCGCAGACGTCCTATAACGGCCTGCTGAAAGACGAGAAGAACCCGCTCTATCACAAGGCCTATGACGGAACCTATCCGCCCGGTTCGACCTTCAAGGCGGTGGTGGCTGCGGCGGCGCTGGAATCGGGCGCCGTGACGCCGGAGTTCTCCGTGCGCTGCACCGGCAAGGTGTGGCACGTGAACCGTTTCTTCCACTGCTGGGAGCGGCGCGGGCATGGCTCGATGAACCTGCACACGGCGTTGCAGAAGTCCTGCGACATCTATTTCTACGAAGCAGCGCGGCGCGCGGGCATCGAGAATGTCGCGGCGATGGCGAAGAAGTTCGGCCTTGGGCACCGCTACGAACTGGGCCTCACCGGCGGCCGCCCGGGCATCGTGCCCAACAATGAGTGGAAGCTCGGCGCGTTGGGTGAGAAGTGGTATGAGGGCGAAACGCTCTCGGTCGGCATCGGGCAGGGGTATATGTCCGCCTCGCCGCTGCAACTCGCCGTGATGGTGGCGCGTGTGGCGGGCGGAAGCGCGGCGGCGCATCCGCAAATGCTGCTGCATGGCGCGGTCGCCACCGACAACAATGTCGCCGTGTTCGAGGGCGTCTCCGACGAGACGATGCGGCGGGTTCAGGCCGGCATGTACGCCGTGACGTCGGAAGCGGGCGGTACGGCGGTGCGCGCCGGTCAGCTCGATCCGGATGGCTTGCTGCCTGCGCCTTACACGAACGCCCGGATGGCCGGTAAGTCGGGAACGGCGCAGGTGCGGGTGATTACCGCGGCCGAGCGTGCGACGGGCGTGCTGGCGAACGCGGAACTGCCGTGGAAGCTGCGCGACCACGCGCTGTTCGTCGCCTATGCCCCGGCCGAGAACCCGCGATATGCGGGCGCGTGCGTGGTCGAGCATGGCGATTCCGGTTCGCGTGTCGCTGCGCCGATCCTGCGCGATGTGTTGGCCGCGACGCTGCGGACCGATCCGGGCGCCAAACCCGCCTACAAGCCATCGCCGGAACGCGAGATCGTCACCGCGCCGCATGAGTCGGAGCCGACATGACGCGCAGGGATGGAATCCTCGGCAAGCTGAGCAGTCTGCACTGGTTCCTGTTGCTGACCATCGTGGTGATTGCGGTGTTCGGCACGGCGGTGCTGGTGTCGGCGGCCTCCAGCGCGCACAACGCGCAGACGGGATTGCCGGACGTTCACGCCGAACTCGCGTTCAACCACGCCAGCCGTTTCCTGCTGTTGCTGGTGGTCGCGATCGGGCTGGCGCTGGTGCCGTTGCGGTTGTGGGCGGGGCTGGCGTTTCCCGCGTATTTTGTGGGCGTGATCCTGTTGTTCCTCGTCGATGTCGCCGGCGTGACGGTGAACGGATCGACGCGGTGGCTACAGGTCGGTCCGATCCGCATCCAGCCGTCGGAACTGATGAAGCTGGCGGTGCCGCTGGCGCTGGCGCGCTACTATCACCAGATGTTCGAGGCGAACCGCCACGCTTTCTGGATTCACTTGTTCGCGCTGATTATCGTGGCGATCCCGGTCGTGCTGGTGCTGCGCCAGCCGGATCTCGGGACGGCGCTGATGATCCTGGGCACGGGATGCGCGGTGATCTTTTTCGCGGGCATCAGCTTGCGCTTCGTCACGGCGGTGCTGGCGCTGGGGATTATCGCCACGCCCATGGTGTATTATTTCGGGCTGCATGACTACCAGCGGGCGCGCGTCGATACGCTGTTCAACCCGGAGGCTGATCCGCTGGGGGCGGGGTATCAGCTTCAACAGGCGCTGATCGCCATCGGGTCGGGCGGGGCCACGGGCAAGGGCTTCATGGAGGGAGCCCAGAAGCAGCTGGATTACATCCCCGAGCAGCAGACCGACTTCATCTTCACGATCATCGCGGAGGAGTTCGGGTTCTTCGGATCGGTGGCGGTGTTGCTGTTGTGGGTCATCGCGCTGATACAGGGGATGAGCATCGCCTCGCAGTCGCGATCCGCATTCGGGGCGCTTGCCGCAGCGGGGTTCGTATCCACCATCTTCCTCTATGTCGTCATCAACATAGGGATGGTGATCGGGCTTTTGCCCGTGGTGGGGATTCCGTTGCCGCTGATCTCCTATGGCGGCACGGTGATGCTGACGGTGATGGGCGGATTCGGCTTCCTGCTGGCCGTCCACCTCAACCGGACAAACGACATGACCTTGCGGGGCGTTCTCTGATCGGGACTATGGGTCCGGTCCGCAACAGACCGGAGCGCATGGCATGACAGTCGCCGGCCGCGTCGATCGCAAGAGCGAGAACTGGTCCTCGCGCTTCGGTTTCATCATGGCTGCCGTAGGGTCGTCGGTGGGCCTCGGCAATATCTGGCGCTTCACATGGATGACCGGCGACAATGGCGGCGGCGCCTTTGTGATCGCCTATCTGGTCTTCCTTGCGCTCATCGCCTTTCCGCTGCTGACGGCGGAGTACGCGATCGGGCGGCGGTCGGGGCATTCGGCGGTGGAGAGCGTGCAGGCGCTGGCGCGTGCGTCGGGAAAGTCGGAATGGTGGGGCGTCGTCGGGTGGACGGGGTCGCTGGCGTCTTTCTTCATCCTGACCTTCTACTGCGTGGTGTCGTCCTGGCTGCTGGCCTACGCGCCGCTGGCTTTCTCCGGGGCGTTTGGCGGCGGATCGCCGGCGGTGGTTATGACGCTGGAGGACTCGCAGGCGCGGTTCGATGCGGTGACGTCCGACCTGCCCCTGATGCTCGGGTGTCTCGCCGCCTTCATTGCGGTTGCGGTTTATGTCGTGGGCCGGGGCGTCAAGCGCGGGATCGAACGGGCGTCGATCATCCTGATGCCCATCTTCATCGTCCTGATGCTGGTGCTGCTGACCTTCGCGGCGACGCAGGGGGCGTTCTCCGAGGCGCTGGGATTCCTGACGCGGGTGAGGGGGGAGGATTTCACCTTCGCCATGCTGCTGGATGCGCTGGGCCAGTCCTTCTTCGCCACCGGCGCCGGCGCGGCGGTGATGATGACCTACGGCGCCTACCTGCCGCGCGAGACGGACATTCCGCGCTCATCCGCCATTGTTGCGGGCGCCGATACGGCGGTGGCGCTTGCGGCGGCGCTCACCGTCTTCGCGCTGGTGTTCGCGATGGGCGGCGATCCGGCGCAGGGGCCGGGCCTCCTCTTCGTGAATCTGCCCATGGGGCTGTCGGCAATGCCGCTGGGGCCGTGGATCGGCGGCGCGTTCTTTGTGCTGGCGCTGTTCGCGGCGCTGGCCTCTTCAATCGCGTTGATGGAGGTGGCGGTGTCGTGGCTGGATGAGCGCACCGGCGTCACGCGCTGGGGCGCAGCCATCGGCGTGGGCTTCGCGGTGTTCGTGATCGGCGCGGGGCATGTGTTCTCACGCGACTATATCGCCTTCGTCGATTTTCTCACGGCGTCGGTGATGCTGCCGCTTGGCGGCCTGCTGGTCGCGGTGTTCTGCGGCTGGGTGATCGAGAAAAAGATGCTGCAAACCGAACTCGGCGGCGGCTTCTTCCGCATCTGGGCGCCCTGGGTGCGCTGGGGCGTCCCGCTTGTCGTGGGCGGCGTGCTCGTGATGGGGCTGTGGGAGAAGCTGGGGGCGGGTTAGCCCAGCTTGTCCGCCAGGCCGTCGCTGGCTTTCACCAGTTCGGAGACGATGCCGGGTTCGAGCGAGGAATGGCCCGCGTCGGGTACGATGCGCAGCTGCGATTTTGGCCAGACCTTGTGCAGCGCCCAGGCCGACGACAGCGGCGTGACCACGTCGTAGCGGCCATGCACGATCACGCCGGGCAGATCGCCGAACTTTGCGGCCTGCTCAAGCAGCCAGCCATCCGACTCGAAGAAACCCTTGTTGTGGAAGTAGTGGCATTCGATGCGCGCGAAGGCGTCGAGGAAGTCTGTTTCGTCGAAGCGCGGCGGACGTTGTCTCGGTCCCTGGATGGACAGCGTCTCGCCTTCCCAGCGCGCCCAGGCGGCGGCGGCTTCGGCGCGGGCCTTGGCGTTCTTGCCCATCAGGCGTTTGTGGAACGCCTTCAGCAGATCGCCGCGCTCGGCTTCCGGGATCGGGGCGATGTAGCGCTCGAACGCATCCGGATAGATGTTGCTGGCGCCGTCCTGATAGAACCAGCGGATCTCATTTTCCGTCAGCAGGAAGACGCCCCGCAGAAGAAGGCCCATCACATGCTTGCGGTGCATGGCGGCGTAGGCGAGAGCGAGTGTTGATCCCCATGATCCGCCGAACACCAGCCACTTCTTCAGGCCGAGGTGCGTCCGCAGCGTCTCAATGTCGCGCACGAGATCCCAGGTTGTGTTGTCGCGCAGTTCGGAGTGGGGCGTGGAGCGGCCGCAGCCGCGCTGGTCGAAGCTGATGATGCGGTAGCGGCGAGGGTCAAAAAACCGTCTCATCTCGGGACTGGAGCCACCGCCGGGGCCGCCATGCAGGGCGACAACCGGCAATCCGTCGGCTTTTCCGCTCTCTTCCCAGTACAGTTCGTGCAGGTCGCTGACCGCCAGCCTGCCTGTGCGGCGCGGCTCGATGGGCGGGTAAAGCGTGCGGCGCGTGCGGTCTTCGTTCATCATTGTTTCATCTAGCCAGGATCACCTTCAGGTCAAATCCTAAACGCCTCTTTCGCTCGCCTTTTGTGCGGGAGGCGTCTATAACATGTTGAGTTTTGGGGAGCTGGTGACAGGTCCGGTGTCAGTTTCGCGCGTTCCATTTCTTGCGCTTGTCGCCCTGACGGTTTTGTCGGGGTGCTCCACCGTCACCGAGTTTACGCCGGCGGCCGCAGTTATCGCTCTCACTGATGAGCAGTCCTATTTGCACGAGGCTTCGCAAACCTATTGCGAGAACGCCCGGAGCAAAGGTCTCGCGACGGGCGAAACCAGCATTGGCTCGTTGGCGGCGGTGCTGACCGGCAGGGCCGGGGATGAAGGCGCCTATTGGCGCCGGATCGACGCCGAGGCGGCTGTGCCCGCCACCGTCATCACCCGCATCCGCGCCGATCTGGACGAGACGTCCAGGGGGCTTGTTCGCCTCGACAAGGCGGCGCGCGAGATTGTTGGCTCGGCCAAGCCTTCGCGGCAGGACGTCACCACATTCGAGCGCGCTCTGATCCATGCCCGCCAGGCGCGGGATTCCCTGTCTGTCGCTATCGCCAGGGTGAACCCGCGGCTGGACAAGGAGATGGAAGCCGGGTCCGAGCTGGTTTCGCTGGATCGGGCGCTGGCCGGAGCGCAGCGGACCGCCGACGATCTGGCGGCGGCGCGCATGGCAGGCGACGTCGCCAGCATCGGCGCAGAAGCTCAATCGCATTCCTGAATTTTCAGTATCAGGGCCTCAGGGGCGCTGATCGTCTGCGGCGCGCGGCGTCCGGATCGCCGAGGCCGCAAGTAGAACCCAGCCCAGCATGAAGGCCATGCCGCCCACGGGCACAAGCGGGCCAAGCGCGTCAAACGGTGTTGGCGGCTGATCGCCGGGAACTACCGCGCTATGCCCTGCCAGACCGGCATGAAGCAGCGTGGTGATTTGCACGCCGCTGAACAGGATCACGCCCGTCAGGAAAGCCCACGCCGAAATGGCTCGCAACGCACCAAGCCCGATGCGGGAGGCGAGCAGGGCGGCGAGCGTGTGAACGAAGCCGTACAGCACAGCGTTGTTCCAGCGTTCGGCGGGGAAGGTCCACAACGCCACGGCGTCTTCCACGCTCACGAAGGGGTCCGCTGCGCGTGCGACGAGGTGGGCTCCCGCCGCGCCAGCGGCCACCAGCAGCAGGCCGCAGGTCGCGGCGGCGGCGGTCAGAACGCGCATGTGGCCCAATCTCCAAATTCAGCAGTTTCTGGCAACGAACTCTTGATGCAGGTTAACCGAAGATGTGTCGAGATAGCCGCGCTCGCGCTGTTTTCCAGCTTTTACCCAATACTGCATGGAACCAAGTGCAACCTCTACGCGAATTATATCGCTAGAGCCGCATGCTTGCTGTTTGTTATGTTTTTGATCGTAAGACTTGTGAATGGCGAGTAGCGCCCCCTCCTTTGAAGTCTCCACGGCCGACGATGGAAGTCAGATCCTGTCGCTGGCGGGCGACTGGACGATCTGGACCATTGGCCGGATCGACGCGCGCCTGCGCGCGGCGAAGGTGGATTACAGCGCGCGCGTGGATGTCAGCGCGCTCGACCGGATGGATACGTCCGGCGCGCTGGTGATCGACCGCACGCTTGGCGGGCCGGAAGGCCACAATGAGCCGATCGAGCTGGTGGGCGATCACGCCTATGCGCGCGAGCTTTTGGACAAGGTGCGGGATGCGAGCCCAGACCGGTTGCCAGAACCTGCGCACGCGCCGGGCTTCATCGCGCTGCTGGACCGCGCCGGTCGTGGCGCTGTGGACGCCTGGAAGGAATTGCTCGGCATTCTCTCCTTCATCGGCGAGACGATGGCGACGGTCGCGCGGCTGATCCGGCGGCCCAAGCGTATCCGCTGGACCTCGGTGGTCGCGGTGATGGAGGAGGCGGGGCTCGATGCGCTGCCGATCGTCGCGTTCCTGTCTTTCTTCATCGGACTGGTCATCGCCTTCATCGGCGCCAACCTGCTGGCGATGTTCAACGCTTCGGTGTTCACGGTGGAGCTGGTGGGCATCGGCATGCTGCGCGAGTTCGGCGCGGTGCTGACGGCCATCCTGCTTGCGGGCCGGACGGACAGCGCCTTCACCGCGCAGATCGGCGCGATGAAGATGCGGCAGGAAATCGACGCGATGCGCATCATCGGGCTCGATCCCATGGAGGCGATCGTTGCGCCGCGCCTGCTCGCGCTGCTCATCATGACGCCGATCCTGACTTTTGCGGCCACGATTTCAGGCATTGCCGGCGGTCTTATCGCGGCGTGGGCCGCGATGGACATTTCGCCTAAAATGTTCATCGAGCGGTTCCAGGACGTGGTGCCGCCTCAGCACTTCTGGGTCGGCATCATAAAGGCTCCGGTGTTCGGGCTGGTGGTTGCGCTGGTCGGCTGCCGTCAGGGCCTGATGGTGGGCGACGATGTGCTGTCGCTGGGCCGCCGCACGACATCGTCGGTGGTGCAGTCGATTTTCCTGGTGATCACGCTCGATGCCGTGTTCGCCGTCATCTATTACCTGTTGGACGTATGAGCGCGCTGGCTGCATCCGAAGCGCGTGAGGGCGCAGAAGGGCCGGGGCCGGAACCGGCTGCTGATGAATCAGGCCGCGAGGTCGCGATTCGCGTGCGCAACCTCACCAATCGTTTCGGCACGAAGACCGTTCACGAGAACCTCGATCTCGACATCTATGCGGGCGAGACGGTGGGCGTGATCGGGCCATCGGGGTGCGGCAAGTCGGTGCTGCTGCGCGCCATTGTCGGCCTCATCAAGCCGGTGAAGGCCGAGATCGAGATCTTCGGACAGAAGCTGGAAAACCTCTCGCGCGAGGAGCGTCAGGTGATCGAACGGCGCTGGGGCGTGATGTTCCAGGACGGCGCGCTGTTCTCCACCATGACCGTCCGCGAAAACGTAACCGCCCCGATGGTCGAGCATACCGACCTGTCGCGTGAGCTGCGGCTGGAGCTCGCGGACATGAAGATCCGGCTGGCGGGGCTGGAGCTGGAAGCGGCCAACAAGAAGCCTGCCGATCTCTCCGGCGGCATGCGCAAGCGCGCGGCCCTGGCCCGGGCCATGGCGCTGGACCCCGATCTCCTGTTCCTGGACGAACCGACCGCCGGTCTCGACCCGATCAGCGCCGCGCGTTTCGACGAGTTGATCCGGTCGCTCAGCAAGGCGCTGCGGTTAACCGTGTTTCTTGTAACCCACGATCTGGATTCGCTGGTGGCCACCTGCGATCGCGTCGCCGTGCTTAACAGCGGCAAGGTGCTTGCAATTGGTCCTCTGGATGAGGTCCGCCAGAATCCGCATCCGTGGATCCAGGAGTATTTTTCGGGCCCGCGGGGCCGGGCGGCAGTGAGATAGGCCATGGAAACGCGCGCCAACTATGTGCTGATCGGCGCATTCGTCCTGATGGGGGCGGCTGCCCTCATGCTGTTCACGCTGTGGATCTCCGGGTCGTCCTTCCGCCGTGACCTCTCGACCTATGACGTCGTGTTCGAGGGACCGGTGAACGGCCTCTCCGAAGGCGGTGAAGTGCGCTTCAACGGCATCAAGGTGGGCGAGGTGACCCGCCTCTCGCTCGACCGCCAGGACCCCAACCGCGTCATCGCCCGCGTGCGCGTGGACGCGCAGACCCCCGTCCGCACCGACAGCGTGGCGCAGCTCGATTTCCTCGGCATCACCGGCGTCACCTTCATCCAGATTCTCGCCGGCACGCCCGACGCGCCGCTGGTCGAAACCGAAGCTTTTGGCGACGTGCCCGTGATCCGCACCGAGCGCACGGCGCTGGACGAACTGTTCAGCGGCGGCCAGGACTTCCTCTCCGTCGCCGGTGAAACCATGAACCGGGTCAGCGAAGCCCTGTCCGAGGAAAACCTCGCCGAAGTTACGGCCATCCTTCAAAACGTGAACGTCGCGATCGAAAAGGTCGCGCGCGATGGCGGCGTGATCGACCAGGCCGCCGCCGCGATGGCCTCGCTCAACCGCGCTGCAACGTCCATCGAGAAGACATCCAACTCGATCAACACGATGGTCGACAGTATCGACCAGGACGTCGAGAAGATCGCCGGCGATGTCAGCGTGATGGTCGAGGAACTGAAGCCCGCCATCGAAGAGGCCCGCCGCGCCATCCGCAATTTCGACGGCGCCGTCGCCCAGCTCAATCACGATCTGGCGCCCAGCGCCGGCCTCGCACTTCAACAGATCGGCCGCTCGGCCGGAGAGTTCAACTCGCTGCTCCTGCGTTTGCAGGGGCTCGCGATCGAACTCGAACAGGACCCGAGCCGCTTCGTTTATCGCCGGCCGGAACCGGTCGAGTAGGGAGCCGCGCATGACGCCTCGCCTGTCCAGAAACCTGAAGCCGGCCGTGTTCGCGGTCATTGCGGGCGCCGTCATCCTTGGCGCCGCGGGATGCGTCTCGGTGCTGCCGGAGCCGGTGATCCCGTCGGCTCTCATCACGCTGCCCGCCGACCGCGCCAAGCCGCCCGGCCAGCCATTGCAGACCGACGTTGCAATCTACGCCCCGGACGCATCGCGCGCCTTCGCCGGCGCCGATATCGCGGTGCGCGACGCGCAGGAGCTGATCTATCTCAGCGACGTGCGTTGGGGCGACACCGCTCCGCGCCTGCTGCAAGGCGCAGTGATCGAGGCGCTTTCGCAGGCGGGCGGCGCGGGCCGCGCCACGCCGGCCCAACTGGGCGCGCGGGTCGATTACGAACTCCGCTGGCGCATTGTGGACGTCAGCGTCGGCCGTGAAGCCGCGCCTGTGCACGCCGAAGTCGAGGCCAGCTTGATGGACGCGACGACGCGCAGGGTCGTGGCGCAGTCGCGCTTCACGTCTTCGGCGGCGCCCGCCGGGAAATCTCCGCGCGAGCGGGCCGCTGCGCTCGCCATCGCCGCGCAGGACGTGGCGGATCAGACTGCTGTCTTCGTAGCCGGCGCCGCCGTCCTAGGAGGTAGCCCTTAGGGGCTAACACCGGAATCCGTCCGGCGCTTCACGCGTGAAGCGAACAACGGGTTCATCCGCTCAAAAAAGACGGCTGACGGCTATTCCGGGTTGCGTGGAGCTGCGCTTCCGTTGCGATGGCGGGATGGATCGGCGGGAAGTGCAGCTTGTGAAGCGCACGGCGTCTTCCATGACCCTTGTGGCCATTGTCCCCATCCTCGTTTTCGAGGGTCGTTCAGATTTCCGTGATGCTCAACATGGAGCGCAGCCGTATCGAGGCGCGCACGCTGGACCGCACGCGTCTGGTAATGTCCCAGATCGACGGAGCCCTGCGCGCCGATCTCGGCGCCCTGTCCGTGTTCGCGGGCGGGCCCACGGTCCGCGCTGGAACTGGTGTTGCTGAATCTGGCGGTGAATGCGCGCGACGCCAGACGGTTTGAAACCCTCGCGCATGCGCACACGCTGGCGATCCAGTCCGGCGCCTGATCGCGGGATCAGAACGCCGCGCCGCTGAGCGCCGCATCAAGAAGCAGATAGGCCGACAGGCGCGGAGCCGCGTCATCGCGCGTGCGATCAGCCAGAGCCAACGTCTTCAACGCCAGCGGGCCTTCGTTCGCGATAAAGATACGCGCCGCCGATTGCAGGTCGCGGTCGGAGTCCAGCAGGCGCGAGACGCGCTGGATTTCGCCCGGGGCCAGATCGCGCGTGGCGCGACGGCGTTGCCATTCACCCTGATGCGAGGCGGAGGCGATGCGGCGCAGGTCCGACGCCTTCACGATCGGCAGGCGCACGCCCGCTTCGCCAAGACGGTCGAGCAGCCGGCCCGGATCGGGGTGTGGCCGCGCGGGCTGCTGGATCGCCTGATATTGCGGCTGATACTGGGGTTGCGCCTGATATTGGGGCGACGTCTGGATGTGCGACTGGATCGGACGCGGGGCCGGGTCCAGTTCCTCGATGCCGGTCAGCAGGTCGCGCCACGACAGGCTGGCGTCGCGCCCGTTCGGCGCGCCTCCGTTCGGTGCGCCATGGTGGACGGTCACCGGCTGATAATTGACGGGGTGCGCGGCGGGCGCCGGGCGCGGCTGAACCGGCGGCGGCGGCGCGTTGCGGTTTGCGTATTCGGCATGTGCATGCGCGGTCGGCTTCTGCGCCGGCGCCTGCACGGTTTCGGCGCCGTGCAGCGATACGGGCCGGTCGAGCAGCAGGGCGTTGTCTTCGCCATTGTGCGTCTCGAAGCCATTGTACGAGACGGTTGCGACATGCTGGTTCAGGTTTGGGGGCGCCATGTGCGGCTGAGCTTCGGGCATGTTGCGGATGCGGGCTTCGGCGGCGTCGGCCTGCGCCTGAGCGGCGAGGCCGGCGGCGCGCGTGGTCGCCTCGGCTTTCTGACCCACTTCCTGCAGGCGGGCCATCGCTTTCTGCGCTTCTTCCGAAGCGGCGGCGGAGCGCGCGTTGATCGTCTCGGCGGCTTTCAACGCGGTGTCGAGGGCATCCGACATGGCGTCGCGCAGCGAGTCGGCGGTGTTCTTGGCGGCGGCTGTGGCCATTTCGCCTGCGCCCCGGGCCGCGTCCACCATGCGGGTGGACTGGACCAGTTGTTCGTCGAGACGCATCAGCGCGCCGGCGAGATTCTGCGCACGCTTGCGGCTTTCGGCGCCCATGGTGTCGAGCTGTCCGATGCGTTCGGCGAGGCGGCGCGAGGTATCCTCGATGCCGCGCAGGCGCTGGTCGATGGTCTCCTCGGCGCGGCGCACTTCATCCTGCGCGCTGCGGCTGGCTTCGGCGAGAAGCTGGGCGTGGCGCGGGATCGCCTTGGCGAAGCTGTCGGCCTGGTTGCGGATGGCCTCGGCCAGTTCAGTCAGGTTCTGCCGTTCGGAATTCATGCGCGAGACGAGCACCTCGCTGTCGGCGCGCACGATCTCGGCGGCTTTCAGGGCGGAGGTGACGCTGGCCTCGATGTCCTGTTTCAGCGCATCCATGCGGGTGCGGGTTTCGGACAGCGCCTTGTTCACGTGCTGGGTCTCACGCGAGACGGCTTCGGCGATGGAGGTGATTTCGCTGCGCGCATGGCTGGCGGGTTCCAGCAGCAGGCGGGCGGAGGTGAGGACGATGGCGTTGGCCTCGCGCGTGCGGCGGCTCTCGCGCGCCATGAAGCCCGCGCAGATCAGGGCGACTCCGGGCGTCACGAAGACGGCGGCGGCGCCGGCCAGCAGCAGGGGCGGCTGGGCGAATATGCCCGCCGGTCCGAGGGTGGTGAGCAGCCAGAGGCCGGCGCCCGCCCATATCGCCAGCGCCATGCCGGCGCCGGCCCACGGCATCCAGGCGCCTGCGCTGTGTACATGGTGGAGTTGGGCTCGCACGCGGTTGGAGGCGCGGCGGTCATGAATATCGTTCGGGGGAAGGGGCATGGATTCGAGCTGACCGGTCACACTATTGATCCCAGACTTCAGCTCCCCAGCGGACGCTATACTGCGCATGGCGGAGCGAATTGGGAAGTGCGATGAATCAGCAAGAACTGCGCCTGTTTTCCGGGCGCACGAGATTCACGGCCGGAAGTCTCCCGAAACGGGAAAAGTGTCCCGATTAAGCAGGGTTGGTCAGCAGGGCTGGGTGGCCAGGGTGCGGCGCGAGGTTTCCTCGATCGCGGCGGGCGCGACAACCGGCATGGTTTTCAGCGACCGGGCGGCGATGGCCTCGGCGTCGTCGCCGATCCCGCCCCAGGAAATCAGGGCCGTGAAAACCGCGTCCCGGACCGTAACAATGACATCGACCATGCGATCCCCCTCCGCCCACGGAGATGATGATGACCCTCGGCGCTCCAGTTTTCCCCCTTTCAAGGCGAAACTTGGGCTGATTACCGGAAATCCAGATTAAATCGGATGGCGGTCGAGGCGGTGCGTTCCGGGTGGGCGGGCAGGTGCGTGGAATCCCGCGTTTAAGAGGATTTTACCCGAGGCTGGCGAGTATCCGGCAACGAGGCGCGGAGACCGGCCATGGATGCGGTTCTGGATATCGAGCGGCTGAAGGAGATGACCAGCGGGGACGCCGAACTGGCGGCGGAAGCGCTGGGTATTTTCCGGTCCCAGACGGAAACATGGGGCCGCCTGCTCGATGCGTCCGGCGGCGGCGGACAATGGGCCGATGCCTGTCACGCGATCAAGGGCGCGGCGAACAGCGTCGGCCTGCTGGCGCTGGGCGAGGTCTGCGCCCGGGCAGAGAAACTGGGGCGGTCGGAAACCGTATCACCCGCCGAGGCGGGCGTGATGCTGTCCGAAGTGAAGGACAGGCTGGGCGAGGCGATCGAGGCGGCGGCCGATATCGAGCACAGGCTGATGCTGGCGCGCTCGTTCGAGCGGATGCCGCCGCCGCGACCGTTCTGACCTCAGAAGCCGAACGTCCACTGGACGTAGCCATAGACCGGGTCCTTGTCCGCTGCGCGGTTTGGCGCGGATTTCAGGAACTCGCCGCGTTTCAGCAAGGCCCCGCCGAACTCGATCCGTTGCGAGCGGGGGACGAGCCAGTAGCGCGCGCGGAATTCCGCCAGCGTACCCGCATCGTCGCCTGACGCGCCGCTGGTGTCACGAACGCCGGATCCGCCGAAGGAATCGCGCGCCTCGTCCAGTTCGGCGCCGCGCACGGAGACAAACCCGTCCCACCGGGCGGATGGTTTCACGTCGAGCCTGACGCCCGAAGAGACAAGGTTTGTGCGGGCGATGGCGCCAAAGAGCGATGTCGGACCGAACTCGAAACGCCGGTCGCCGAACAGCGGGTCGAAACGGTTGTTCTCGGCGTCCAGCGGGGAAGCGTCGCCCGAGGCATGGTCGTGATGCAGGGACAGGCGCGGCGACCACGCCGCGTCGAACGTATAGCCCGCTTCGAGGTGCAGCATGCTGGCGTCGTGGTCGAGGTCGGCCGTATCGGCGTTGGAGGCGGAAGCGCGGGACGACCCGGTCTGGCGCGCCCATTCGAGGTCAGCGTCGAAATTGCCGGCGGCGGCGGCGCGATACAGGCGCACGCCGGCTGTTGTGAGATCGCGGTTGCGGCCGGGATGATCGGCGTCGTCTTCCTCGTCGAGGCCGATGACGTATGTTTCGCCCGAGAAGCCTGCGAACAGCGGGACTTTCAGGTGGAGGCCGTGGAACAGCGCATCGTCGGGCGCCGAATTAAGGGCGACCTCGTTGTCGAGCGCCGAGGGGATGTCGTCCGGCCGGCGCGCGAGCGGCGTCGCGGCGAAGGCGGTGACGGCGTAGCCCTCCGGCGTGGACCATGTGGCGCGCACGCCTTCAAACGATGACAGTATGTTGCGCATGGCGGACCGCGCCGACAGGCGGCGGGAGCCCACGTCCATCGTGAAACGGCCGACCAGAATCTCGGTCTTCGAGCCTGAGACGAAAAGGCCCTCAGGCCGCCAGGCGATATAGGCCTGCGCCAGCTCGAATGCGTCCACTTCGCCCGCCGCGCCGCCAGCGGCGTCGCCCCCGATCACGCGGGCGTCCATTAGTTCGCCACCGAAGGCGAAGTCCTGCGCGCGGGCTTCGACGGAGAGGAGGGTCTGGACGCCCATGATCTGGTCGGACCCGGTGCGTCCGGCCACGAAATTCTCGGACAGGGATTCATAGCGGGGCCGGAACGAGCCCGAAACGGACAGCCAGTCCGGCGTCCCGAGCGCTTTTTCCAGCGTCCACGGCTCCGCCGTCTGGGCTGAGGCCGCGCCCGTCAACGGCGACAGGGCCAGCAGGGCCAGCGGGCCTGCGCCCGCCCAGCGTTCGAATTTCAACATGGGCAATCTCCCGGCCGCCACGGGCAGCTTATTCCATCAGATGCTAACGAGATGCTGTTTACTCGACCGGTATAGTATTGTTTTATCGGAGCCACGCCGGTCCCCGATGCGGCCGGAGGAGCCCTGCGGCATGATTTCCCAGAAGGCCAAATACGCCCTGAGGGCGCTTATCGCGCTGGCGCGGGAGCCGCGGAACGCCGCCATGGTCATCGGCGATATCGCCGAAAACGAAAATATTCCCAAGAAATTCCTGGAGCAGATCCTGCTGGAGCTGAAGCGCAGCGGTCTGGTGGATTCCCGGCGCGGCAAGGCGGGCGGGTACATCCTGTTCAGACCGGCGGATACAATCTCGTTTCTTGATGTTTTGCGGATCATCGACGGTCCGATCGCCCCCCTGCCGTGCCTGTCAAAAACCGCCTATCGCCGGTGTGTCGATTGCCCGGATGAGAGGAAGTGCGACATCCGCCGGGCGCTGGCCAAGGTGGCGGACGCAACCCGTGACGTTCTGGATCGCACGACCATCGCGGATGCGGTCAAGTACCGGGCCGCGCCTGATCTGTCAGATGCGCTCAACTGAGGAATCAATTGACTAACTCGACTAATTAAGTGGTGTTTGGGCGGGATGGAGGCTCCGTAATGACCTGGAAATTCGCCCTTGCGGCGTTTGGCGCGGCTGTTCTGACCGCCTGCGGCCCGTCCCAGAGCGGCCGGGCGCTCCTTAACGTCTCCTATGACCCGACCCGGGAATTCTACGAGGACTTCAACGCGGATTTCATCGCGGACTGGAAAACGAACACCGAAGAGACCATCGCGGTGAACATGTCCCATGGCGGTTCGGGCAAGCAGGTCCGGGCGGTGATCGACGGGCTGGAGGCGGACGTCGTGACGCTCGCCCTGCAAAACGACATCGACCTGATCGCCAAATCGGCCGGCAAGATTCCGGCCGATTGGCGCGGCCGCCTGCCGCATAATTCCGCGCCTTATACATCGACCATCGTGTTCCTGGTGCGCGCCGGAAACCCCAAGGGCGTCTCCGACTGGGCCGATCTGGCCAAGCCGGGCGTGGCCGTCATTACGCCCAATCCCAAGACGTCGGGCGGGGCGCGCTGGAATTATCTCGCCGCCTGGGCATGGGCGGACCGCCAGTTCGCGGGCGACGAGGCCCGGATTCGCGAGTTTGTCGGCAGCGTCTATCGCAATGCGCCGGTGCTGGACACGGGCGCGCGGGGATCGACCACGACGTTTGCGCAACGCAATATCGGCGACGTGCTGATTACTTGGGAAAACGAGGGTTTCCTCGCTCTCGAAGAGTTCGGAGCCGGGAATTACGAGCTGGTTTATCCCTCGCTCTCCATCCTGGCGGAGCCGCCGGTGACGCTGGTGGATGGCAATGCGGACAAGCATGGCGTGCGGGATATCGCCGAGGCGTATCTGCAACACCTTTATTCCCCGGCTGGACAAAGGCTCGCCGCCGCGCATTATTTTCGGCCTGCGGCGCCGGAAGGCGTCCCCGCAGAGGATCTGGCGCGCTTCCGCTCCATCGAACTCGTGAAGGTGGACGATGTCTTCGGCGGTTGGACCAGCGCTCAGGCCACGCATTTCGACGAAGGCGGGCTCTTCGACCAGATCTATCAACCGGCGAGATAGATTATGGCGTCATCCGCGCTAGAGGCGCGCGCTTCGCGGTGGCGGAGACGCAGCGTGCTGCCGGGCTTTGGTTTGAGCCTCGGCTATACTGTCATCTATCTCTCGCTGATCGTTCTGATCCCGCTGGCGGGTCTGGCGTTCCGCACGGCGTCGCTGGGCTGGAACGATTTCTGGGCCATCGTGGTGGACGAGCGTGTCGCGCAGGCGTTGCAGCTGTCCTTTGGCGCGGCGCTGATCGCGGCGGTGGTCAACACGGTGTTCGGCGTGATCGTGGCGTGGGTGCTGGTGCGCTACCGGTTTCCGGGGCGCCGGATTCTGGACGCTGCCGTCGATCTGCCCTTCGCGCTGCCGACCGCCGTGGCGGGCATCGCGCTCGCCTCGCTTTATGCGCCCAACGGCCTGTTCGGATCGTTTCTTGAGCAGGAGTTCGGGCTGAAGGTCGGCTTTACGCCGCTGGGCGTGGTGCTGGCGCTGATCTTTGTCGGCCTGCCTTTCGTTGTCCGCACGGTGCAGCCGGTGCTGGAAGAGGCGGAGCGCGAGATTGAGGAAGTCGCCGCGACTCTGGGGGCGGGGCGGGGACGGGTCATTCGCCGCATCATCCTGCCTGCGCTGGCGCCGGCCGTGTTGACCGGCTTTGCGCTCGCCTTCGCGCGCGGGGTCGGCGAATACGGATCGGTGATCTTCATCGCGGGCAACCTGCCTTACGTGTCCGAGATCGCGCCGCTGCTGATCGTGATCCGGCTGGAGGAAAACAACTATGCGGGCGCGACGGCCATCGCCGTCATCATGCTGGCGATTTCGTTTGCGTCGCTGCTGGCCATCAACCTGATCCAGGCGTGGAGCCGGAGGATGCTGGGCCATGAGTGAGGCGCCCGTCAAAATCCGCCGCCAGTCGCCGACGAGCGAGCACCCCGCCGTGCGCGTGCTGCTGCTGACCATCGCCATCCTGTTCCTTGGCGTGATCCTGATCGTGCCGCTGGGGCTGGTGTTCACCGACGCGATGCGGCGCGGCCTCGGCTATTTCGTTGAGGCGCTGTCCCAGCGGGATACGCAATCGGCGCTTCGGCTGACGCTGCTGACGGCGGCGATTGCGGTGCCGGCCAATCTGGTCTTCGGCCTCGCTGCGAGCTGGGCCATTGCGAAGCATGATTTCAAGGGCAAGGCGTTTCTGGTCACGCTGATCGACCTGCCGTTCGCGGTGTCGCCGGTGGTGTCGGGGCTGGTGTTCGTGCTGCTGTTCGGGGCGCAATCGGCGCTGGGCCCGTGGCTGTCGGCGAACGGAATCCAGATCCTATTCGCGGTGCCGGGCATCGTGCTGGCCACGCTGTTCATCACCTTCCCCTTCATCGCGCGGGAACTGATCCCCGTGATGCAGGCGCAGGGCACGCAGGAGGAAGAGGCGGCGCTGTCGCTGGGCGCCAGCGGCTGGCGGACCTTCTTCCAGGTGACGCTGCCCAACGTGAAATGGGGCCTGCTGTATGGCGTGCTGCTGTGCAATGCGCGAGCGATGGGCGAGTTCGGCGCGGTGTCGGTGGTGTCGGGCCACATTCGCGGCCTCACCAACACGCTGCCGCTGCACATCGAAATTCTCTACAACGACAACAAGGCCACCGCCGCGTTCGCTGTCGCGACGCTGCTGGCCGTGCTGGCGCTGGTGACACTGGCGCTGAAAACCCTGCTTGAACTGCGCTTCGCTGACGAATTGTCGGCGCAGCGGCGGCACTGACCGGAGAAGACCATGCGCGTACGCGTGGACAGTATTTCAAAGTTCTTCCCCGGCATGGCGGCGCTGGATGACGTGTCGCTGGACGTCGCGCCGGGTGAGCTGGTGGCGCTGCTGGGGCCGTCGGGCTCGGGCAAGACGACGCTGCTGCGCACCATTGCGGGGCTGGAGTTCCAGGACAGGGGCACGGTCTATTTCAACGAGGAGGATACGTCGAACCTGCGTATCCAGGATCGCGGCGTGGGCTTCGTGTTCCAGCATTATGCGCTGTTCCGGCACATGCGGGTGGGCGACAACATCGCGTTCGGCCTGAAGGCGCGGCCGGGACGCACGCGCCCCAAAACGGCGGAGATCAACCGGCGGGTCAGCGAACTGCTCGATCTGGTGCAGTTGCCCGGACTGGAGAAGCGTTTCCCCTCGCAGCTTTCAGGCGGGCAGAGACAGCGCGTGGCGCTGGCGCGGGCGCTGGCGATCGAGCCGAAGGTGCTGTTGCTGGACGAGCCGTTCGGCGCGCTGGATGCGCGGGTGCGGAAAGACCTGCGCCGCTGGCTGCGGGAGATACATGACCGCACCGGCCATACCACGCTGTTCGTGACGCACGACCAGGAAGAGGCGCTGGAGCTGGCCGACCGCGTCGTCGTGATGAACAGGGGCAAGATCGAGCAGAGCGCGTCGCCCGACGAAATCTATGACCGCCCGGCGACGCCCTTCGTGTTCACCTTCATTGGCGAGTCGAGCGTGTTGCCGGTGACGGTGGCGCAAGGCCGGGTGTGGTTGGATGAGCGTCCGCTGGATATCGAGGTCGGCAGCCTGCCGGATGGCGAGGCGCGCCTGTTCCTGCGGCCTGAAGATGTGGTGTTCACGGACGAGGCGGGCGGCGTGCCGGGTCTTGTCGTGTCGACGCGGCGCACGGGCGGCTTCCGGCGCGTGACCATCGAGTGCGGCATGGCGCGTCATCGCATCGAGTTCGATGCGCCGGCCGCGTCGGCCATCAACGCTTCGCAGCGCGTGAGCATCCGCATCCGCGGCGGCCGGGTGTTCGCGGGCGAGGACGGGACCTATACGTCCGAGCGGCTGGAAGCCTCGGCGACGTCGAACTTCCGCTGGAAGAAAGCCGAAAACTGAGTAGCGGCGTTGGCGCATGGCGAGACGCGATGCCGCCGGGGACTGGCCGGGCAGGGTGTTGAAGCCATAACCGGATGGTTTCAACGGGGGATGTGAAGCGTGTCACCCGGTGCGGGCTTCTCCCGGAGAGGTTCTAAACCCCCGTCACTTCGCCGGCCTGCGCCTCCGCCTTCAGCCAGACCATGAAGTCGCGCGCGAGTTTCGAGGGCGTGCGCCATTTCGGCCAGACGATCCAGTAGGCGAAGTCGATGTCCGCCGATCCGTCCGCGAAGGGCGCGACGAGGCGGCCGCTGTCGAGGTCCGCAGCGGCGATGGCGCGCTTGGCCAGCGCCACGCCGCGTCCGGCTGCGGCGGCTTCCACCACCAGCGAAGACTGGTTGAAGCGGGGGCCGCGCGTGGGATCGACATTGGTGACGTTGCGCGCGGCCAGCCAGCTTTTCCAGTCCGGGCAGGACGGATCGTTTTCCGGTCCTTCGTCGTGGAGAAGGACGTGGTCGTTGAGGTCTTCCGGCGCGCGCAGCGGGTTCTTGCCCTTCAGCAGTTCGGGCGAGCAGACCGGAAGGACGGACTCGGAGAGGATTTTCTCCATCCGCAACCCCTCATAGGCGCCTTTGCCATAACGCACGGCCAGATCGATATCGGACGAGTTGAAGTCGGTGAGGGCGAGATCGGCCGACACCCACACCTCGGCCTCCGGGTGCGCCTGCTGGAAGCGGTCGAGCCGGTGGGCCAGCCATTTCGCGGCGAAGGACGGCGCCGACGAGATCATCAGGCGGTCGCGGCGCGCCGGGGCCTTCATGTGGTGGACCGCCTCGGACATCATCTCGAAAGCGCTGCTGAGCAGGGGCAGGGCCGCCTGGCCCGCGTCGGTCAGCAGGACCTGGCGCCCGGTGCGGCGGAACAGGGGGGCGCCGGCGAACTCTTCGAGCTGGCGGATTTGCTGGGAGATGGCCCCCGGCGTTACATTCAGTTCCTCGGCCGCCCGGGTGAAGGAGAGGTGGCGGGCTGCGGCCTCAAATGCGCGCAGGGCGTTGAGGGCGGGGAGGCGGTCTTCCTGGGCCATTTTTCTGCGAAATCCGGGGAGTAAGGGGGCCTAATCGTTCGGCTTAGGAATCGTTCATTGCGTTTGCCCGGACACCCGGCCATCTGGCGGAGTGGCGAGCTTTGCAGCCATACATGCTTATGCATAAGAAAAACTAAAGGCCCGAACGAGATGTCCGACAAAAATTCCGGACGCGCCAAGGCGCTGGCGGCTCCTGGCCGTGTGGCGCTGGTTGGTGCGGGACCGGGCGACCCCGACCTGCTGACGCTGAAAGGCGCCCGCCTGATTGGCGAGGCCGATGTGCTGTTCGTCGACCGGCTGGCGGGGGTCGAGGTTCTGAAGCTGGCCAAGCCGGCGGCGGAGATTGTTCACGTCGGCAAGTCCAAGGGGGAGCATTCGGTTCCGCAGGGCGAGATTCATCTTCGCATGATCGACGCGGCCCGCGCTGGCCGGTTCGTGGTGCGGCTGAAGGGCGGCGACCCGTTTATCTTCGGGCGCGGCGGTGAAGAGGTTGAGGCGTTGCGCGCGGCGGGCGTGCCCGTCGAGATCGTGCCGGGAATTTCATCGGCGCTGGGATGCGCGGCGTCGGCGCAGATTCCGCTGACCCATCGCGATATGGCGCAGGCGGTGACGTTCGTGACCGGCCATGCGGCGCTGGGCAAGGAGCCGGACCTGGACTGGGACGCGTTGGCGCGCGGCAATCAGACGGTCGTGGTGTTCATGGGCGTCGGCATGGCGGGCGTGATTGCGCGCCGCCTGGTCGCGGCGGGCCGCGATGCGGCGACGCCGGTTGCGGTGATCGAGAATGGCACGCGCGCGAACGAACGCCGGGCGTTCGGCGTGCTGGGCGAGATGGAGACGCTGATCGTGTCGGGCGGGATTACGGGCCCGGCCCTGCTGGTGATCGGTCCTGTGGCCGCGCTGGCTGAGGGCGTGCGTGGCGGTGACGTTGCTGCGGCCAAGCCGTCGCTGACCGATCTGTGGAGCCTGCTGTCATGAGTTCGGAACGTCCCAAGCTGGCGCCGGATACGCCCAAGGTGATTACGGCGTGGATCTCTGCATCCGGCCGCGTGGTCTATCTGACCAGGGACCGCAACTGGTCCGAGGAACTGGCGGATGCGGAAGTGTTCACCGGCCCCGCTGCGGCCGAGGTGCTGGCCTGGGCGGCGCAGGACCAGACGCGCGCGTCCGATCCCTATTTCATGCAGGTGACGGCTGACGGACAGATCGCGGGCCGCGAGACGATCCGCGAAACCATCCGCGCGCGCGGGCCGACCAATCATCCGGCGTTCGGCAAGCAGGCGGGGAACAACTGATGCCCAATCGCCCGGTTTCCAAGCTGACGATCTATGGCGACTCGATCAGCGGCAACTGCCTGAAGACCAAATGGGTCGCTGATTATCTCGACCTCGATTATGAGTGGGTCGAGATCAATGTGGTCGAGGGCGGCGCGCGCTCCGACACGTTCATGGCGATCAACCCGGCGGGGCAGGTGCCTGTGATGCGCTGGCCTGACGGGCGCATCCTGCCGCAATCGAACGCCATCATCCTCTATCTGGCCGAGAACCATCAGGGCGGCGGCGAACTGGTTCCCGCCGATCCGTTCCAGCGCGCGCAGATGATGAGCTGGCTGTTCTGGGAGCAGTACAGCCACGAGCCCTATATCGCCGTGCGCCGTTTCCGGAAGAAGTTCCTGAAACAGCCGGACGACGAGATGAGCCCGGACCTGCTGGCGCGGGGCCGCCGGGCGCTGGGCGTGATGGAGCTGCATCTCACGCTGAACGAGTATTTCGTGGGCGCGTCGATCACGCTGGCCGATATTTCGCTGGTCGCCTACACGCGCGTGGCGCACGAGGGCGGGTTCGATCTTTCCGAGTTTCCAAACGTGCAGCGCTGGGTCGCGCGGGTCGAGACCGACCTGGGCATCGAGCACGCACGCGCAGCCGCCTGAGCTGCGCGAAAACAGGACTGTAGAATATGTACCGCTACGACGAATTCGACGAGACTCTGGTGCGCGAACGCGCGGCGCAGTTCCGTGGCCAGGTGGGCCGCCGGCTGGCGGGCGAGCTGCGCGAAGAGAACTTCAAGCCGCTGCGCTTGCAGAACGGCGTCTATCTCCAGCTTCACGCCTACATGTTCCGCATCGCCATCCCCTATGGCCAGCTTGACGGGCGCCGTCTGCGCCAGCTCGCGCTGATCGCGGACAAGTGGGACAAGGGCTATGGCCACTTCACCACGCGCCAGAACATCCAGTTCAACTGGGTGAGGCTGGCCGACATTCCCGATGCGCTGGATGCGCTGGCGGATGTCGAGATGCATGCGATCCAGACCAGCGGCAACTGCATCCGCAACGTGACCAGCGACCATCTCGCCGGCGCCAACGCCGACGAGATCGAGGATCCGCGTCCGTGGTGCGAGATCATCCGCCAGTGGTCGACTTTCCACCCGGAATTCTCGCACCTGCCACGCAAGTTCAAGATCGCGGTGACGGCGGCGGAGCCGGACCGCGCGGCCGTGCGCATCCACGATATCGGTCTGCACATGCGCAGGAATGCAGCCGGCGAAACCGGTTTCGAGGTGATCGTGGGCGGCGGTCTGGGCCGCTTGCCGTACATCGGCGTCACCGTGCGCGACTGGATCGGCAAGCCCGAGCTGCTGAGCTATCTGGAAGCGATCATGCGCGTTTACAACCGCTTCGGACGGCGGGACAACAAGCACAAGGCGCGCATCAAGATCCTTGTGAACGAGCTGGGCCTGCCTGAATTCAAACGTCAGGTGGAAGAAGAATTCGCCGCGCAGGGACCGCAGGAAAAGGTGAAGCTGCCGCAGGCGGAGGTTGACCGGATCACCGCCTATTTCGCACCGCCGGAATTCGACGCGCTGCCTGCGGAGTCCGCGGTTCTGGGCGCCGCGGTTGCGGCTGATCCGGCGTTTGGCCGGTGGGTGAAGAACAACCTGCGCCCGCATCGCGTGCCCGGTTATGCGTCCGTCCATATCTCGCTGAAGCCGCAGGGCATTGCTCCCGGCGATGCGACATCGGACCAGATGCGCGCCGCCGCCGATATCGCGGAGCGCTGGGCGATGGATGACATCCGCGTCGCGCACGAGCAGGACCTCGTGCTGCCGCATGTGAAGCTGGACGACGTGCCGGCGGTCTATGCCGCGCTGAAGGCGGCGGATATGGCCAGCTCCAACGCCGGTCTGGCGTCGGACATCATCACCTGCCCGGGGCTGGATTACTGCAACCTCGCCAACGCACGTTCGATCACGGTGTCGAACGAGGTGCAGGCCGTGTTCGCCGATCCGGTGTTCGAGGATGAGGTGGGCACGCTGCACATCAACGTGTCGGGCTGCATCAATGCGTGCGGCCACCACCATGTCGGCCATATCGGCATTCTCGGCGTCGACAAGAAGGGCGAGGAATTCTACCAGATCCTCTTCGGCGGCCGGGCGGACGAGAAGGCCGCCATTGGCGACATTCAGGGTCCGGGCCTGAAGCACGAGCAGGTCGCGCCGGCCATCCGCCGCGTGATCGTGCGCTATCTGGAGCTGCGCGCCTCCAGGTCCGAAAAGTTCATCGACACGCTGGCCCGCGTGGGCCGCGAGCCGTTCAAGGAGGCGCTCTATGCCGCTGCTTAGAAACGGCAAGCTGGCCGAAGATACGCGCGCCTTCGTCGCCGACGGCGAGCCGGCGGGAGAGGGCGCGATCGTTTCGGTGAAGCGCTTCCTGGCGGAGCGGGACACGCTGCTGGTGCGCAATGAACAGCTGGCGCTCAGGTTCGAGCCGAATGACGATCCGCTGGCGCTGGCCGATGTGCTGGACCGTGTGTCGCTGATCGAGGTGAGTTTCCCGAAATACACGGACGGCCGCGGCTATTCGACGGCCCAGCTGTTGCGCATCCGTCTTGGGTACACCGGCGAGCTGCGCGCGGTGGGGCATGTGCTGCGCGACCAGCTTGCCTACATGGTGCGCGCCGGGTTCGACGCCATGATCTATGACAGCAAGACGCCGGAAGCGGATTTCATCGCCGCCAATGGCGAGTTCTCCGAAGTTTATCAGGCGACGGCGGACGGGCGTGAGACCGTGTTCGAGAAACGCCACAAGCCGGGAAGCGGAAACGGCGCATGACCATGCAATCCGCCTCCATTGCCGAAACGCCCGAACAGCGCGTCGAGCGTCTGAACCAGGCCTGGCGCGGAAAGTCCGCGCCCGAGATTATCCGTGCGGCGCGCGACGAGTTCGGCGGCAGCCTTGCCTATGTCTCCTCCTTCGGCGCCGAGAGCGCGGCGATGCTGGGCCTGATCGCCGATGTCGATCCAAGCCTCGCCGTGGTGTTCATCGACACGGGCATGCACTTCCAGCAGACATTGCAGTATCGCGACGAGTTGAGCGCGGCGCTGGGGCTGACCGGCCTGCGCACGGTGAAGCCCGTGCAGGAAGAGGTGAAGGCGGCCGATCCGAAAGGGCAGCTGCACAAGAGCGACCCCGATGCGTGCTGCGAAGTGCGCAAGGTGCGTCCGCTGGAGCCGGCGTTGCGCGGCTATGAGGCGTGGATCACGGGGCGGAAGCGGTTCCATGGCGGCGGGCGTGCGAACCTCTCGGTGGTGGAGTTCGCGGAGGGCCGTTTCAAGGTCAACCCGCTGGCCGCGTGGACGCAGGAAGATGTGGCCGGCTACCTCGCGCAGCGTAACCTGCCGCCGCATCCCATGGTGGCGGACGGGTATCCGTCTATCGGCTGCTGGCCCTGCACGGTGCGGCCGAAGGATCCGAACGATGTCCGCTCCGGGCGCTGGGTCGGCTTCAAGAAGGAAGAATGCGGCCTGCACCTTGAGCGCAAGGACCGCCCCCGCGTTTTCTAAACGGGTGTTTTTTACCGCCCTGATTTCCGCGACGCAGCGGGCGGGTAGGCCAGACCGCGCACTTCATGGTAAACGGCCTTATCAGGCCTGAACCGCCCGCATTGCACGGGCGGCCAGTCCGGCTTTAGGGGCGATGGCATGTCGATCTGGTGGGCTCTCCCGGCGTTTGCCGGCCTTGTCGGGATCATGATGGTGATCGGCGGGCTGGCGGGCCTGTTCCGGCTGCGGTTTGCCAGCGGCGTGTTCCGCATCCTGTTCGGCGGACTGACGCTGGCGGGCGCCGCGATTGTCGGCCTGATCGGCCTCAACCTACAGACCTATGCGCGTCTGACGCATGAGCAGCTCGCCGCCGAGGTGACGATCACCTCGACCGCGCCGGGCCGCTTCACGGCGACGGTGCGCAAGGGCGATGACAAGGGCCTGCTGCTTGAGCCGGCCGCCTACCAGCTCGCGGGCGACAAGGTGCGGCTTGAGGCGCGCGTCTGGAAGCTGAAGCCGTGGGCCAATGTGATCGGCGAGGACAGCTTCTATCGCTTCGAGCGTATTCAGGGCCGGTGGGACGATCCGGTGCGGGAGAACAACACGCCCTCCACCGCCGACGATACGATCCGCGATGATGACGGCATCGACGTGTTCGCCCTGCCGCTGGGCAGCTATACGCCGTTCCAGCTCGACACCACTTTCGGCAGCGGTGTCTATATGCCCGCCGTCGATGGCGCGATCTATGAAGTGATGATGACGCAGTCGGCGCTCATCGTGCGCGGGCGCAACGACATTGCGGTGAATGCGCTGAACACCTGGTCGAACAATCCGGCGCCGGGGCCTGCTCCGCCGCCGCTCGACATTCCGCCGGATGGTCCTGTTCCACTGACGCCCCCGCCGCAGCAGCCGGTGCAGTAGGGGCGTTGCTCCGTTGTGAGCTTCGTGTCCTTCGTGGACCTTTGTGTCTTCGTGTTTGTCTTTGCTGCTGATGAAGAGAAACACCAAGGCGCGAAGGGTTCACAAAGACACGAAGAGAGCGGTGGGTGCGGCTTCCCCTTCGCACGGACTTTGGGTCCTGCGGGATGCTGCCATGTTTCAGCTCCGGGCATGAGGGAGCGGGGCGCGCGATAGCGCGGGTCTGCGTGGCGGTCA
>CAZJZQ010000030.1:23163-29098 GCA_964550535.1 uncultured Rhizobium sp. | reverse complement strand
GCATGATCGGCGGCACGCTCGCCCACATCTGCTCGCGCGAGGAACTGGGCGACGTGGTTCTGGTCGACATGAAGGGCGGCATCGCCAAGGGCAAGGGCCTGGACATCGCCGAAGCCGCCGCCGTCTATGGCAAGGACGCCGCCATGTCGGGCGCGTCGCTGGACGAGTACGAAGCCATCGCCGGTTCGGACGTGATCATCGTGACGGCCGGCGTGCCGCGCAAGCCGGGCATGAGCCGCGACGACCTGATCGGCATCAACCTCGGCGTGATGAAGTCCGTGGGCGAGGCGATCAAAACGCACGCGCCGAAAGCCTTCGTGATCTGCATCACCAACCCGCTCGACGCCATGGTGTGGGCGCTGCAAAAATTCTCCGGCCTGCCCGCCAGCCATGTCGTCGGCATGGCCGGCGTGCTGGACTCGGCCCGCTTCGCTTTCTTCCTGTCCGAGAAGACCGGCATTTCGGTTGAGGACGTGAAGGCCTGGACGCTGGGCGGCCATGGCGACGACATGGTGCCGATGGTGCGGCACTCCTCCATCGGCGGCGTGCCGCTGCCGGATTGCGTGAAGCAGGGCTTCTTCACGCAGGACGAACTGGACGCGATGGTGAAGCGCACGCGCGGCGGCGGCGGCGAGATTGTCGCCCTGCTGGAAACCGGCTCGGCCTTCTATGCGCCGGCTGAATCCGCAATCGCGATGGCGAAATCCTACCTGAAGGACAAGAAACGCGTTCTGCCGGTGGCCGCGAACCTGACGGGTCAGTATGGCGTGAAGGATCTCTATGTCGGCGTGCCGTGCGTGATCGGCGCTGGCGGCGTGGAAAAGATCGTCGAGTTCGATCTCAACGGCGCCGAGAAAGAAATGTTTGAGAAGTCCTGCAACGCCGTCCGCGGCCTGCTGGACGCGTGCAAAAAGCTGGAGCCGTCGCTGGCGTAGGCTTGATCTCGTTCATCTTCTGACGATTTGCGAACACCTCCCACCTGGGGAGGTGTTTTGCTTTTCAGCTCGACTTCCTATCGACCTCCGCCAATATCGCTCAAACAGACCCGCGTGCGATCAATGAACGAGTCTTCGCAAGACCAGGCGGAAAGCATCGATGAAGCTGCGCCAAATAATGCCGGCGCCGTAGCAAATTTCGCCGGGTTCATTCTAATGGGCGAAGGCGTACTGCTGCTGGTTGCTTCGATCCCTCTGCTCTGGGTTTTCGGGCTGGGCATTTTTCTCCTACCCGCTGGCGCAGGGACCCTCTGGGCCGGCCTTGTCCTAGCAGGTGTACGAAAGGACAATTCAAAGGTCGCGAGCGTCGTTACACTTCTGGCAGGAGGAGGAGTCGCGCTTGTCGCGTTTTTCTTATCTGTACTTGCTTCCTGCGCCAGCTTCGTGAACTGCGGGAACGCAGGATCCGGCATCCTTCTCTACGCACCGCCGGGAGCCGTTGCGGCATTCCATCTATTTTGCGCGGCGGCGCTGTGGAGAAAGGTGGCGAGATAAATTGCCGGGCTGACGCCCCCTAAACCTGCGCCATCGCCCGCAGCACGCTTTCCACCAGACGCCGCGAGTAAACCTCCGGCACCGGTCCGCGCATCGCGATGAGGCGGTGCCAGACGGGGCCGAAGAGGAGTTCGGTGGCGAGGTCGATGTCCCAGTCGCGGCGGATCTGGTTCTTCAGCGCCAGCTCCGCGAGGATGTGGCGCAGCGGGATTTTCACATGCTCGGTGAACCAGGCGCGGAAAATTTCTCCCGCTTCCTGATCGTCAGCCGCAGCCAGCAACGCGCCGCGCCACGCATGGGCGCCGTCGCCCGTACGCACCGCCACCAGCAGCGGTTCGATGATCGCGGAGATGCGGTCGCGCGCGTCGCCGGATGAGACGGGCGGCTTGCCATTGGCAAGCGTGCCGAGCACCGCATCGACGGCGAGACACGCCGCAGTCTTCCACCAGCGATAGATGGTCTGCTTCGACGCCTTGGCGTTCTTGGCCACGCGATCGACCGAGAAGCCGCGCCAGCCGTGCTCGCTCAACTCGGTATAGGCGGCGGCCAGCACGGCCTGGGTGGAGGCTTCCGAACGCTTGGGTCCGACGCGGCGCTTGTCGCCGTCCTCGGAGGGTTCTTCGGTGGAAACGGGGATGTCGCTCATGTGCCTGCCGTTTGTGGAGGGGACGCTTAGCGGAACAACCCGTACCTTGTCCGACAAAGCCGGAGCCCGGTCAATCGCCCTGCCCGTGCCATTGCGGGAAACTGGCCGGGGGGGGATTGGCCAGGGAAACTGGCCAGAGAGCGCGGAAATATTTTGCCGTCCCGCCAAATCGGTCCCTGCGACCCGATTTCCTCGTGCGTTTCCGGGCGGGCTCCTGTATGCGCGGGCCATATGACGATGCTGAAAGGTTCGCGAGCGGATGGTTGATTTCGCGGATGACGCCCAGGATCTGATCGCCGGTTATCGCCGTTTCCGCTCTGGCCGTTACCGCGAGGCGGCGGCGTTGTTCAATCGCCTGCGCGACGGGCAGCAGCCGGCGACGATGATCATCGCCTGCGCCGACAGCCGGGCCGACCCCTCCATGATTTTCGACGCCGCGCCGGGCGAGTTGTTCGTTGTGCGCAACGTCGCGGCGCTGGCGCCGCCGTGCGAAGAATCAAAAACCGGCCTGCACGGAGTGTCGGCCGCGCTTGAATTCGCCGTCACGCATCTGCGCGTGAAACAGATCCTTGTCATGGGCCATGGCGGATGCGGCGGCGTCTCAGCTTGCCTGAAGGCGGCCGCTGAGGGGCCTGTAGGCGAGTTCATCGCGCCGTGGGTGGAGATCGCCGCTCCCGCGCGCGCGGCCGTGCTGGCGGACCCGTCGATCAGCAAACATGATTGGCAGGAAGCGCTGGAGCATGGGGCGGTGGGCCAGTCGATCACCAACCTGTTCACCTTCCCCTTCGTGCGCGCGGCGCATGACAGCGGGCAACTGTCCATCGACGGGGCGTGGTTCTCCATCGGCAAGGGCGCCCTGCACTGGCGCGATCGCGACACGGGCAAGTTCTGCGTTGTCGAGACCGAAGCAGGCGAAGCCGGTCCCGGCGCAGGCATCTAGACGCCTGCAATCATAAAGCAGGACATTGCAACGGCGCGGCGGCGTCCGCGCGCCCATCGCGGATGGTTCGACGGAGGCCCCCCTTACGGCGCCAGCTCCGTTGCAATGCGGTCTGCGGCGAGCCGTCCCTTTGGGGTGAGCCTCACGCGGCCATTTTCAGCAACAACAACCCCCAGGTCTTCCATGTCCGCCAGGCGCGCCGCGTTCAGCGCAAAACCCAGATCCGCAACATCGGACAGCGCCATCCCCTCGGCCACGCGCAGCCCCATCGCGACCCGCTCGCGCGCCTGCGCCAGCGAGCCGAGCGCATCCGCCACCGCCCAGCCAAGATTCGTTTCCTGCACGCGGTTCATATAGGCGCCCGGACTGTCATCCGCCTCCACCGCCCAGCGTTCGCCGCCCTGGGTCAGCCGCCCGTGCGCGCCCGGACCCACGCCCACCCAGTCGCCCGAGCGCCAGTAGATCGTGTTGTGCGCCGAGCGATGCTCCGCCGAGCGCGCATGATTGGAAATCTCGTAGGCCGGATAGCCCGCCGCCTCGCACATCTCCTGCGTGAGTTCATAGAGGTCGGCGGCGTGATCATCATCCGCCGGCGTCCACGCCTTGCGCTTCACCGCGTAAGCAAACGCCGCGCCCGGTTCGATGGTGAGTTCGTAGAGCGACAGGTGATCCGCGCCCAGCGCCAGAGCTTCGCCCAGCTCCGCGCGCCATGCCGGCGTTCCCTGGCTGGGCAGCGCGTAGATCATGTCCAGCGACACCGACGCGAACTTTCCCTGCGCCGTCTTCAGCGCCGCCACCGCATCCGCCGCCGAATGCGTGCGCCCGAGAAAAGACAGCTGCTCATCGTTCAGCGACTGCACGCCCAGCGACAGGCGGTTCACGCCCGCCGCGGCGAAATCCGCGAACCGCGCCGCGTCATCGGGATTGGCTTCCAGCGTGATCTCCGCGCCCGGCGCGACGCCCCACAGCGCATCGATTGCGCCGAGCAGCCCCGCCACTTCCGCCCCGCTGAGCAATGAGGGCGTGCCGCCGCCCAGAAAAATCGTGTCCACCCGCCGCGCGCCCGTGCGCGCGCGCCAGCCTTCCAGATCCCGCACGATAGCCGCCAGCAATGGCGCCGGATCACGCGACTTCGCGGCGTACACATTGAAATCGCAATACGGGCAGACGCGCGCGCAATACGGCCAGTGCACATAGACGCCGAACCCGCGCGCGGGATCAAAGTCGAGGGGACGAGGGACGGACGCAGTCATCGGCGCGGGCTGTGCGCACGGGCGGCGCACGCCGTCAACCCGCGCGCCAGCTCACGCTCTCTATCCCGCATCGCGCTCCAGCGGCAGGATGATCTCGATCCGCGCGCCAGGGCGGAAGGTTGGGTCGACGCGGATCTCGCCGCCATGGCTCTGGATAATGGTGCGGCAGGTGGCGAGTCCGATCCCCACCCCCTCGCCCGCCGTCCGCACGCCGCGCGCCAGCGGATTGAAAGCGACCACCGCGAAATCCGGATCGAAGCCCGCGCCGTTATCCTCCACCGAAATCACCAGCCGCGCGTCCTCTTCCGTCGCGTCGATACGGATCACCGGCGGCGCATTGCGCCTGCGATTTTTCAGGCTGTTGCCGATCAGGTTCTGGAACACTGTCGTCATCAGCAGGCCGTCGCAGATCAGCGTGGCGTTGCGCGCCACCACCACCTGCGCGCCCGCCGCGCGGATATCCGCCTCCAGCTGCGCCGCTGCGCCCTGCACCAGCTCGCCCAGCCGGTGCTGTCCCAGATCGAGCTGCGTTGCGCCAGACCGCGAGAAGGCCAGCATGCTTTCGATCAGCTCCGGCAATTCGCTGGCGCTGTCGCGTATGGCGTGGGCGTGGCGGCGCGCGCCATCGATATCGCCCTTGGCCAGCGCCTGTTCCAGCAACTCGCCATAGAGCAACACATGGCGCGCCGGCGCCTTGAGATCATGCGCGGCGGTGGCGGCGTACTGCTCCAGCGCCTCGTTGGCGCGCGCCATCGCCGCCGCATGTTCGCCGGCTTCAGCCTGCCAGCGCTCGACAATGTCCGACAGGAACCAGATCAGCGATACGCCCAGCATCACGCTCAACGTCGCGATGGCCGCGAACAGCGCCTCGTCCGGCCAGGCCAGCATCCGCGACACCGCCAGCGCCACGGCCGCCGCGAGCAACGGCGCCAGCGAGATCAGCGGCAGCGCGCGGCGCAGAAGCCGCCCCCGCAGGCTGGCCTTGAAGATCGCACCGCTGAAACCCAGCGCCGGATGGAACAGAACGCATACACACATGAACCAGACCAGCAGCACAGCCGTCGGCAGCGACATGGTGTCGAGCGGACTGCCATCCACGGTGGGCGCACCGGTAAAGAGCACCATCGTGATAATGCGGAACACGCCCGTGCTGACGCCCAGCAGCGCAAACCCCGCCGCCAGAATTCGCAGGCGCGGCGCAAGTATGACGATCATCATCGCCGCCGCGGCCAGGCACAGGCCGATGACCGTCGCCGCCGACGGCACCTGCGCCCACATGCCGTCCCACCGCCGATGCGGATCGAGCAACTGGTGGGTGAGCGCGCCGGCGATAACCAGCATGGCGAGACCCACCGCCCCCCACTCCGCCCGCCGCGATCCGCGCAGCGTCAGCACGCAGCTCATCGACAGCAGCATGAACCCCGCCGCCGTCACCGCCTTCATTGTCGGGAAGCCGGGAATGAAACTGCGGAAGGCCGCAATGTCGAAACCCCAGCCGAGAATCAGCACCGCCGCTCCCACGCTGCCGATAGCGACTGCGTGCAGCTCCACCGCCGAAAACAGGCGGCGGCGCGGCATCTGGACGTAACCGTCCGTGGCGTGGTTC
>CAZJZQ010000030.1:656-23153 GCA_964550535.1 uncultured Rhizobium sp. | reverse complement strand
ATCAGACTATTTCCCCCCCATCGGCCCCCCGGCCCAACCCCGCAGCGGCCCGCCCCATGAAATCCGGACCACCCGCCATGCCGGATCAGAGACCCGCGCCGGGACGGCGGTTGGCGGGATGCGGTATCTCATTCTGGCTCCAGTAGCCCAGGATCACGCCGGCTATGTCGCGGTAGCCCTCCATGGACGAGGGCTTCTCGACATAGCCGGAGCAGCCCTGAGCATAGGCGCGGTCAACATCGACCTGCCGCGCCGAACCCGAGCACATCACGACCGGCACCGGATTGCCCTCGCCGCGCAACATGGACAGCATGGTTATGCCGTCGATCTCCGGCATCTTGATATCCAGCATGATGAGGTCCGGTTTTTCGGCCCGGATCCGGTCCAGCGCCACCGCCGGTTGCGTCTCGCCATGAACCACGGCGCCGGTGTGGGCCTCGAAGGCGAGTTTGAGGAATTCGAGACAGTGCGGGTTGTCATCGACAATGAGGACGTTCGCCAGTCTGCTCATGCCTGCCCCGCTTCTCGCCACATGGTTGAATCTATAGCAGCCGTTCGCTTCATGTGAACCTGTTTCGGTGCATCCGGACAATGTTCGCCTACGGCGCGATCCTTGCAGTCCCTTCGCAGTTGGCCTGCGTGAAGATGAAACCTTCGCAGTTGCAGCGTAAATTTTTGGTCGAGATCGGGGCGGCGCACCTTGGCGTTCATTTCGGCACAGTTTGTCGTTTTCTTCCTGGCGGTCGCGGCCGTGCACTTTGTGCTGCCGGTGCGAGCGCGCTGGATATGGTTGCTGGCGGCCAGCCTGTTTTTCTACGGCTTCGCCGAACCGTTGTTCCTGATCCAGATTCTGGCCGCCACGGGCCTCACCTACTGGTTCGGCATCAAGATCGAGACGACCGAAGGCAAGAAGGCCAAGCAGAGATGGCTGTTCCCCGCCATCCTGCTGCTGGCGGGCAACCTCGTCGTCTTCAAATACACGCCCTTCTTCAACGAGACGCTGCGGGCGCTGTTCGGCGTCGTTAAGGCCGATTATCCATTCCCCGAGCTGAAGTGGCTGCTGCCCATCGGCATCTCCTTCTACACCTTCCAGCTCATCGCCTATCTGGTGGACGTGTTCCGCGGCCTGAAGGCCGAGCGCCAGATCGGCAAGTTCACCTTCTTCGTCGCCTTCTTCCCCAAGCTGGTCGCCGGCCCGATCGAGCGCGCCAAAAACCTGCTGCCGCAGATCCACGCCTATCCGGCGTTCGAGCGCGCGGGCGTCATGCTGGGCCTGCAACTGATCCTGTGGGGGGCCTTCAAGAAGGTGTTCGTGGCTGACCGCCTCGCGCCGTTCGTGAACGCGATCTACGACAATCCCGACGCCGCCAACGGCGTGCAGATCATCTTCGCCACCTTCCTCTACGCCTTCCAGATCTATTGCGACTTCTCGGGCTATACCGACATGGCGCTGGGCGTGGCGGCGGTGTTCGGCTACCGGCTGATGCAGAACTTCAACCGGCCCTATTTCGCGACCTCGATCCAGGATTTCTGGAAGCGCTGGCACATTTCGCTCACCTCGTGGCTGACCGATTACATCTACACGCCGCTGACCCGCCAGCGCACGTTCAAGATCAAGCTCTACGACCTGATGCTCTACAGCCTGTTCGTCACCTTCGTGGTGAGCGGCCTGTGGCATGGCGCGAACTGGACCTATGTGGCGTGGGGCGTGCTGCACGGCTCCTACATCGTGGCGTCCCTGATGCTACAGAAACGCTGGAACCCGTTCGCCGAGAAGATCGGTCTCAACAAGGTTCCGGGCGTCTATCGCGGGCTGAAGATCGGTTTCACCTTCATCCTGGTCTGCTTCGCCTACATCTTCTTCCGCGCCGCCACGATGGACGACGCCGTCCACTTCGTCGCCTCGCTCGGCTCAGGCTGGGATGCGCCGGTGTGGAATGTCCGCTCCGTGATCGGCGAAGGCGTGATGCTGACCGAATTCATGCTGGCCGTGCTCGGCGTCATCGTGGTGATGGGCGCGGAAGTGCTCCAGGGCCGCTTCGACATGCGCAAGGCCGTCGACGCCCGCCCTGTCTGGGAGCGCTGGGGCCTCTACTACGCGGGCGCCGCCTGCGTGCTGATCCTCGGCGCCTTCTACGGCGTGCAGACCCAGTTCATCTATTTCAGGTTCTGATATGTCGACGACACAAGCCGAGTCAGCACAGATCGCTCCGCCGGAAGCCGCCGCATCCCCCGCGCATCCGAACCGTTTCGGTCCGCTGGTGCTGACGCTGCAAGTCTCCGCCCTGCTCGCCGCCGTGGGCGCCACCATCGCGGGCGTCGTGATCGGCGTGCCCGACACCACCGACTATGGCCGCGCCTCGATCCTCAAGCACGACCTGCTGGCGATGGATGCGCCGCGCAAGATCGTTCTGGTCGGCGGCTCCAACCTCTCCTTCGGCATCGACTCGAACGTGCTTACCGAGATCACCGGCTGCCCGGTTGTGAACATGGGCATGAACGGCTATTTCGGCGCGCGCTTCATGACCGAGGAGGTGAAGCCTTACCTCAAGCCCGGCGACATCGTCGTGATGGCCTGGGAGTACGACAACTATTTCAAGACGGTGGACGGCGCCTCAAACGACCTTCTGATGGTCACGAAGGCGAACCCGAACACGTTCAACTATCTCACCACGGAGCAGAAACTCGGCGTCATCAGCCAGTACCCGCAAGTGGCGCAGCAGAAAATCGTGCGCGTCATCGGCGACCTGCACCAGATGACCCGTGAACTGCGCGGCAAGATGAGCGGCGAAGAAGAAGCCGTCGCGGATCCGCACGCTTTCGACGGCGGCTATTCCGGTTTCGACCCCAAGACCGGCGACCTGCACGGCCACCTGCAATCCGTCTCCCTGCCCGAGCCCGCCGACGGCGCGGACATCACCGCTGTCCCGATGGATCCCGGCGTGTTGCCCCTGATGCGCGCCTTCGCCAATGAGCAGGAAGCCAGGGGCGTCAACGTGATGGTGTCCTTCACCGCCGTGATGGACAGCTATTACAGGAAGCACCAGCCGGTGCTCGACAAGCTCGACACCGACCTGAAGGTGAACTTCCCGAAGGAAGTCGAAGGCTCCGTGACGGACTATATGTTCGCCAAGCCCCTGCACTTCGACACCGTTTACCACCTCAACGCCGAAGGCCGCGCAATCCGCTCGCAGCGCCTGGCCCAGGATATCGTCAACCATTTCGGCAGGCCCGCTTTGTGCAACGCCGCCGGAGAAACCCAATCCACAGGAGAGATCGGATGACCGAAGGTCAGGTTCTGGAACAGATCGGCGCCATTGTCGCCCGCACGCTCAAAGACAAGGGCGCCCCCGCCCCGGCCATCACGGCTGAAACGGAACTGCTCAGCGGCGCGCTGAAGTTCGACTCGCTTGACCTCGCCATGCTGGTCCGCGAGCTGGAAGACGTGGTCGGTCACGACCCGTTCTCCGAAGGCTTCATCGAGTTCCGCACCGCCGGCGAGCTGGCGAAACTCTACACGAAATGATCATGACCAGCGCCCTCGGCCTCGAACAGGGCGACGCGACCCCGCTTGTCGCCTACACCGGCCGCGCCCTGTCGCGCGGCGACCTGGCGGAGAAATCCCGCCAGCTCGCCGCCCGCATGAAGGACGCGGACGTATCGCGCATCATGGTGCGGTCGGACGATCCGGCCGACATCATCCGCGCGATCGACGCAGCGGGCGCGACGGGTGCTGATCTTTTCATCGCCCACACCAACCTGCCCGAAAGCCATGTCGAAGCGGTGGTGAAACAGTTCGGCGTCCAGCTTATCGTTGGCGCCGAAGACCGCGAAACAGGCGAGGCGGCCCAAGCCGCCTCTGGCCGCGTCTTCATGATGACTTCGGGCACCACGGGCGCGCCCAAGATCGCCGCGCACAACCTCTCCGCCCTGATGAGCCGTGCAAAGGCCGGCATGAGCCAGTCGAACCGCGGGGCAAAATGGCTGCTGACCTACCAGCCCACCGGCTTCGCCGGCGTGCAGGTGCAGCTGACCGCCGTTGCAGGCCATGGCGTTGTCGTGTCGCCGGACGAGCGCACGCCCGCAGGCTTCCTCGAAGCCGCCCGCACCAATGGCGTCACACAGATTTCAGCGACCCCCACCTTCTGGCGCGCCTTCCTGATGGTGGCGCGTCCGGGCGACATTTCCCTGCGCCAGATCACGCTGGGCGGCGAAGCGGCTGACCAGTCCACGCTGGACCGCGTGCGCAAGGCCTTCCCCGATGCGCGCGTCACGCACATCTACGCCTCGACCGAGGCCGGCGTCGTCTTCTCCGTGCATGACGGCCGTGAAGGCTTCCCCGCCGAATGGCTGGACAAGGATACGCAAGGCGTGAACCTGCGCGTTCGCGACGGGTTTCTTCAGATCCGCACGCCCAACGCCATGGGCGGCTATGTCTCCGACACCAAGCAACCGCTGCTGAATGACGGCTGGCTTGGCACCGCCGACCGCGTCGAGATCAGGGGCGACCGCGCCCACATCGTCGGCCGCGACGACAGCACGATCAACGTCGCCGGCTCCAAAGTCTATCCGCTGATGGTCGAGCAGTTCCTGCTGCAACAGCCCGGCGTGATCGAGGCGCGCGTCTTCGGCGTCGCCAACCCGATCGCAGGCCAGCTGGTCGCCGCCGAAGTGGTGATCGACAAGGCGCTGGACGCGGACGAAACCCGCAGCGCCATCCTCGCCGCTTGCCGTGACGGCCTGGCGCAGTATCAGGTTCCGCGCATGTTCAAGATCGTCGACGCCATCGCCGTGCGCGCGTCGGGCAAGAAGGGCTGACCATGACCAATCCGGCCGCCACCCCCGTGAACACACGCCATGTCATCGTCACCGGCGGCAGCCGCGGACTTGGCGCGGCCATGATCCAGGGCTTGCTGGAGGACGGATACAAGGTCTCCACCTGCTCGCGCTCGAAATCAGCGAATATCGAGAAGCTGGAATCCGAAAACGCCGGACGCTTCTTCTGGATGCGTTGCGAAGTCGGTGAGGCCGACCAGGTCGACGCCTTTGTGAACGGTGCGGTCGAGTGGGCTGGCGAAGACGGGCTGTGGGGCCTCGTCAACAATGCGGGCATCGCGCAAACCGGCATCCTCGCCTCCTTCCCGAACCGCGAGACGGAAAAAATCATCAAGGTGAACCTGTTCGGCGCCATCCAGGCGGCGCGTGCGGCATCCGAGCACATGCTGCGCCTCAACAAGGGCGGCCGCATCATCAACATCTCCTCGATCATCGGCTCGCGCGGCTATAACGGCATGAGCGCCTATTCCGCGTCCAAGGCCGGCATGGACGGTCTGTCGCGCGCCCTCGCCCGCGAACTGGGCCGCCGCCAGATCACGGTGAACTCCGTCGCGCCCGGCTATGTGCTGACCGAAATGTCATCCGTTCTGTCGCCGTCGCAGCTGAACCAGATCGTCAACCGCACGCCGCTGGGCGCGCTGGCCGACGATATCGACATCACCAATGCGGTGCGTTTCTTTCTTTCGGACGCGTCGCGGATGATCACGGGCCAGACCTTGATCGTGGACGGCGGGATTTCCACCTGATTCCGCAGGCCATTCCCGCGTCGCGCGGACCATTACAAAACTGAAAACAGTGACTTGCGGAACCCCGGGCTTCTACGGGGCGTTTGTCGTGCCTGGGATGTGGGTGCGCGTTTGCGCGTGCGTACGTGACATCCATTTGCGCAACGGCGTTCGTTACGGCGACGTCATAAAGAGGATGCTGAATATGTCTTGGCTGAAAAACCACGCCGCTGGCGTTCGTCTGGCCGCGATCGCTGCGGTGGGCGCGGTGGGTCTGGGCGCGTGCGCCTCGAACAAGATCGACGAGCAATTCGCGGCGGTGAACTCCCGTCTCGACCAGATCGACTCGCGCGTGCAGACCGCTTCGCAACGCGCTGACTCTGCCGCCCAATCGGCTCAGTCGGCCAACACGGCGGCGCAGTCTGCTGCGACAGAAGCCCGCAATGCGAACCAGCGCCTCGACGCTCTGGACACCCGCGTTCGCCAGCTTGAGAGCGGCCCGACGCGCACCCCGCGGGGTTGATCCGCAACGCGCGGACGGTCATGAATGATTGACCCGACGGCCGCGCCAGTCACTCGGCGCGGCCGCTTCGGTTCAAGGCAACACTCAACGTGCCTATCTACCAGGCCTGACAGAACGACAGGACGGATTTCACGATGTCGCTGAAACGAGTGCTTCAAGCCGCCACGGTTTCCATTGGCATGGTCATGGGCGTCTCATCGTTCAGCGCCGCCGCCGAAAACGCCGCCGGCGCCATGGATGCTCTCGACCCCGAAGCGGTCGTGGCCGAACAAGCGGTCGAGGCGGCCAGCTGGGTCATCGCCTCGAATGACCATGAGGGTCTGCCCTTCGCCGTCGTCGACAAGAAGTCCGCCCAGATCCTGATTTTCAATGGCGACGGCGCCGTTGTCGGCCTCGCGCCGGTGCTGATCGGCTCGGCCAAGGGCGACACGTCCGCCGAAGGCATCGCCGACCGCGAACTGAAAGATATTCCCGCGAAGGACCGCACCACGCCCGCCGGCCGCTTCCTCGCCGCCTATGGCCCCGCCGCCGGCAACCAGCGCGTGCTGTGGGTGGACTTCGAGACCGCCGTTTCGATCCATCCGCTGCCCGAGCGTGAGACGAAGGAGCAGCGCGGCAAGCGCCTCGCCTCGCTCGACGCCGGCGACAACCGCATCACGCATGGCTGCATCAACGTGGCGCCGGAGTTCTATACCGAGGTGGTCCAGAAGGTCTTCGCCAAGGGCGGCGTGTTCTACGTGCTGCCCGACGAGAAATCGCTGGCCGAAGCTTTCCCCAGCTTCAGCCGCCGCATGGCTTCCGCCTCCGAAGGCAATCAGTCGCGCATCAGCTTCATGGGCGATTGAGCGTTAGACCCTCTCTCGTACAGTGATGGCGATATCCCCGCCGCCTGTCCGCAACGCGATCGCGCCGAACACATCCGGCGCGGGATCGAAGTGCGCCAACGACCATGCGCCCACATCCGTCTCCTCCGGGAAATAAGCCGGATCAATCCGCGTCACACGCGGACTGTCATCCGCGAGGATCGTCACATCGAACGCATCGAGACGCGTTGAAAGCCCTGTGCCGACCGCCTTCAGGAACGCTTCCTTGCGGGTCCAGCCCCGGAAGAAGGCAAGCTTCTGGTCCGCGTCCGGCAAGGCTTCCATCAGCGCGTGTTCGGCGGGCGAGAAATAGCGCTGCGACAGTTTCAGCCACTCACGCTTGCGCACCGTCTCGATATCCACGCCCAGCGGCCCCGCCCTTCCCGGCTCCGCGACGGCCAGCGATCCATAGGCGCCGGTGTCGCTGAAGTTGAACAGCAGATCCTCGCGCCCGGCGACGAACGGCTTGCCATGCTCCCGCTTGCCGAACACCAGGGCCGCCGCTGGCGCGTCCACATGCGCCGACAGGATTTCGCGCAGCCGCCCGCGCGACGCGATGAAGCCCGTGCGATCCTTCACGAACACATAGCGGTCCGCCCGCGCCTTCTCGTCATCGGACAACAGCGGCCACAGCGCCGCCTCGTCCGGCGCATCGAGACGCCAGTTCCATAGATCGACGTGGACAGGTTTCACTGGCGGAGCCAGTCCGTCAGCTGGGTGAAAGCCCGCGCGCGATGGCTCATGCCATGTTTGCGGTCCGGCTCCATCTCGCCAAAGGTTTCGTCCTCGCCATCGGGCGCGAACATCGGGTCATAGCCAAAGCCTTTTTCGCCGCGCGGCGGCCAGACCAGACGGCCCTTCACCTCGCCTTCGAACGTCTCGATCCGTCCGTCTGGCCAGGCCAGCGACAGCGCGCAGATAAAGCTGGCGCGGCGGTCCACCGTCACCTCCCCCGTCTCCGGGTCGGGTGCGGCCTCGACCGCCAGCGCATCCTCCACCCGCTTCATCGCGGCGCCGAAATCCTTCGACGGGCCGGCCCAGCGCGCGGAATAGATTCCCGGCGCCCCGCCCAGCGCCTCGACCGCCATGCCGGAATCATCCGCCAGCGCCGGAAGGCCGGATGCGGACGCCGCCGCCCGGGCCTTCAGCTCGGCATTCCCCCGGAAGGTTGTCTCGGTTTCCTCCGGCTCGGGCAGGTTCAGATCGCCCGCCGTGACCAGCTCCACCCCGAAAGGCCGGAGCAGATCCGCAATCTCCCGGGCCTTTCCCGGGTTGTGGGTCGCAACGACCAGACGGCCGAAATCCTTGAGTCCGCGACGTTCTGATGATGAATTCATGTGCACTTGCGTCCTTTCGTCCGTCCGCATGGACGCCCATATTGATTTTCGATATGGTCCAAATCCTGACTGCCGGACAAGTTTGCTTCGGCGGGGGCGCGGACCGCAAGCGGCGCGCTTCACTGGATCAAAACAGGCGGCCGCGCCAATGCGTGGTTCCTGCTGGAGAAGGATTGCAGATGCGCGCCATCGGCCGCGGATCGATTTCATCGGTGCTGAAGGTGGCGGTGGACGTCGCCTGGGTGATCGCGTGCGCGTTGCTGGGTTTCATCTGGATCATCACCGCAGTGTCGGTGTTCTCGCTGATGAATGGCGGAACTCCTGTAGCCATTTTTGAACGCATCGCCATCGAGGAGCCGGGCGCCATCACCGCCTGGACGCTCATCGGCACCATTCTTTGCGCCGGCGCCATGGTGATCTGCGCCTATCTGCGCGGCGTGTTCGAAACGCTGATCGCGGGCGACCCTTTCGTGCCGGACAATGCGCGCCGCCTGCGCGCCATCGCCATCGTCCTGTCGGTGATGGAGCTGGCCCGCATGTCGATCAGCCTGCTGGTGCAGGGCCTTCTGGGCGTGTTCGGCGTCAACGAAAATGGCGAACTGAGCCTGTCGCTGTCGATTAATTTCGCGGTCTGGTTCTCTGTCGTAACACTGGTGGTGCTCGCCCAGGTGTTCAGCGAAGGCGCGGCGATGCGCGAGGAGCAGAAAATGACGATCTGACCCGTTCAACCGCCTGCTTCACAGGAAGCAGCGGAAGCGGGCGTGGCGCCGGTCCTGCGCGCCGGTTTGAACATGACAATCCTGCGGCCGTCTCCGGATTGGAGCGGCCGCTCAAATGAAGAGGCTGGCCTGCGGGCCGATATATGGCGATCCGAGTTACCCTTGACCGCGTCCTGCTCGACAGGCGCATGTCGCTCACCGAGTTGGGCGACAGGGTGGGCATCACGCTCGCCAACCTGTCGATTCTGAAAACCGGCAAGGCGAAGGCGATCCGCTTCTCGACGCTGGAAGCGCTGTGCCGCGAACTGGGCTGCCAGCCTGGCGACATCCTCGTGTGGGAGCCGGGCGAGGCGTCGGGCGAGGACAGCGGGGACGACGAGGAGCCGCGCGGAAAGGCCGTGGCGGCGGAATAACGGCCTCGTAGCAGGCCTTACCCCGCCCGCTTGCGCGGCTTGCCCTTCGCGGGCCGCGAGCGCAGCCAGAAGCCCATCAGGAAAATCTTGGCGTCCTCGAACGCGCCTTCCTCCAGCTTTTCGAGGAAGTCCTCGCGGCTGAACTCCACGCGGCGGATATCTTCCTTCTCGGCGGCGACGCCGGACGCGGACGGGTCCACCAGATCAGCCGTCCTCACCGGCGCATAGTACAGCGAGATGCGCTCCGACGACGCGCCGGGCGAGGCGTAAACGCGGCCGATGAGGGTGAGTTTTCCGGCGCGATAGCCGGTCTCCTCCATCATCTCGCGACGGATGCAGTCCTCGGCCTCTTCATCCTCTTCCACCGACCCGGCCATCGCTTCGAGGATATAGCCGGGCCCCTTGTCGTGCGTGGCGACGCGGAACTGTTCGGTGACGATGATCACGTCGCGTTCGACATCATGGATCAGCGCGGCGGCGCTGTCGCCGCGTTCAAAAATCTCGCGCTTCGATCCTTCGATACGGCCCTTGCCCGTCGCGCGGTCGAAATCGAAGACCACTTCCTCGATCCGGTAGCGGCCCTTGTAGGCCGTGCGCCGGGACCGGATATCCACGTCTCGCTTCTTCGCCATTAGGTTTTCCCCGGTGCGATACGGTAACGCCGCGCCAGAGCGACCGCCACGAAGGTCGCGCAGGAGGTGACGCTCAGCGTTTCCCGGGTTGGCTGATTCAGCATGGCCGCCGCCTAGGTCTTGCGGGTTGGCGGCGCATGGCCCGCCTCTTCGAGTCCGTCCAAGGTTTCCCAGAACGCCTCAAGGCGATCCCACTCGTCCGGCGTCAGCGGGTTGGGCGTTGATTCGCCGAACCGCGTATTGCGCACCAGCCGGAACAGCACCGACTCCACATTGCACCAGTTGTCGCAGTCCAGCCGCAGCACCACAGGATCTCCGCCCGCCGCCGCCTCCACGAACGCGAGCGCCGCCTTCACCTCGTCAGGCGTCGCGCCCGGTATCGCCCAGTCATAGATGGCGAGATAGTTCGCATCGAAATAGCGGAGCCCCGTGACCAGCAGGCCGCAGAGACTCCGGTCGATCTCGATGTCGATATGGGTGACGTCCGGATTCAGCTTACCCTCCTATCCCAAAGCGGCCTTCTGCGCGGCGAAGAGGTCAGCGCAGCCCGCCTCGGCAAGGTCCATCAGCGCGTTGAACTCCGCGCGGGTGAAGGCGCGCTGTTCGCCCGTGCCCTGGATTTCGATGAGACGCGAGCCGGTGGCCATCACGAAGTTTGCGTCCACCTGCGCCCGGCTGTCCTCGGCATAGTCGAGGTCGAGGACCGGCACGTCATTGTAGATGCCGCACGACACCGCCGCGACCTGTGCGGAGAGCGGGTCGCCCTTGATAACGCCCTCTTCCTTCAGATAACGGCACGCCATCGCCAGCGCGACCCATGCGCCGGTGATCGCCGCCGTGCGCGTGCCGCCATCGGCCTGGATCACATCGCAGTCGAGCGTGATGGTGTTCTCGCCCAGCGCTTTCATGTCGGTGACCGAGCGCAGGGCGCGGCCGATCAGGCGCTGGATTTCCTGGGTGCGGCCGGACTGCTTGCCTTCGGACGCTTCGCGGCGGCCGCGCGTGTGGGTGGCGCGGGGCAGCATGCCGTATTCGCCCGTGACCCAGCCCTCGCCCTTGCCCTTTTTCCAGCGCGGCACGTCGCCCGCCCAGCTGGCGGTGCACAGGACATGGGTGTGGCCGAACTTCGCGAGGCAGGAGCCTTCGGCATAACGGCTGACGCGCGGCTCCAGCACGATGGAACGGAGCTGGCTGGGAACTCGGCCGGAGGGTCTCATGGATGCGCCTTTCGCTGCGTGCCCGGCTGCGTAGCCAGCCGCCGCGCGGGCGTCAAATCGGCGCGGGCGCAACAGGGGCCGGCCCGTCGCCCATATGGCGCACCCCCAAGCCGTTGAAATCGCCGGGCTTCGCCCATAGCTTCCGCCCATGACCGGTAACCCGCGCCCGCCCCAAGCGACCGCCGCCAGCGCCTTTGCCGCGATGGACCGGCGCAGCCGCGATATTTTCCGGGAGATCGTCCAGTCCTATCTCGACACCGGAGAACCGGTCGGCTCACGCACGATTTCGCGGCGGGGCGTGGCGCTGTCGCCCGCCTCGATCCGCAACATCATGTCGGACCTGGCCGAGATGGGCCTGATCGACAGCCCGCACACCTCCGCCGGGCGCAGGCCGACGCATGCGGGCCTGCGCATGTTCGTCGACAGCCTGCTGCAAGTGGGCGAGCCGGGCGAGGACGACAAGCGCACGATCGAAAGCCGCCTCGCCGGTTCGGGCCGGCGGATGGAGAATGTGCTGGCCGAAGCGTCCGAACTTCTCTCCGGCGTGGTGGGCGGCGCGGGTCTGGTGGCGACGCCGGCGCAGGACGCCGCCATCCGCCATATCGAGTTCGTGAGAATTTCCGCCGAGCAGGCGCTGGCCGTGATCGTCAACGAGGATGGCGAGATCGAGAACCGCCTGCTCGCCCTGCCCGCCGGCCTGCCTGCGCCGGCGCTGACCGAGGCGGGCAATTATCTGAATGCGCGCATGAAGGGCCGCACGCTGGCCGAAGCGCGCGAGGCGGTGCTGGGCGAATTGCGCACGCGCCGCGCCGCGCTGGATGCAACAGCGGCCCGGCTGATCGAGGACGGGCTGGCGCAATGGTCGGGCGAGGACCCGGGCCGGGGCAGGTCGCTGATCGTGCGCGGCCGCGCCAACCTGCTGGACAATGCCCAGGCGGCCGAGGATCTCGAACGGGTGCGTGAACTGTTCGGCGAGCTTGAACGGTCGGAAAACCTGCTGAACGTGCTGGACACGGCGCGGGGCGCGGACGGGGTGCGGCTGTTTATCGGCTCCGAGAACCCCCTGTTTTCACTGTCGGGTTCTGCAATGATCGTCGCGCCCTATATGAATGCCGAGAGAAAGATCGTAGGGGCGTTGGGCGTGATCGGGCCGACCCGGCTGAATTACGCACGGGTGATCCCGATGGTGGATTATACCGCCCAGGTCGTTGGGCGGCTTCTGGGCGACACGTCCCGCGCAGGAAAGAGAGAGTAGGCGAATATGACTGACGACACCCGGCCCGATGCAATGACCGGCGGCAAGGCGGCCGACTGCGCAGCAGTGGACGCCGCCGTGAACGAAGGCATGGACGCAGCCCCGGGACAGGGGCCCGGCCTGATCGACAATCCGCTTCTGCCGCATCTCAACAAGCTGGAGGCCGAGCGCGACGAGTTGAAAGAACAGATCCTGCGCACGCTGGCCGAAACGGAGAACGTCCGCAAACGCGCCAACCGCCAGATCGAGGACGCGCGCATCTACGCGGTCGAGAAGTTCGCGCGCGATCTCCTGTCCGTCTCGGACAATCTTGCGCGCGCGGCGGCTTCGCTTCCGGCGGACGCGCTGGCCGGGCCACCCGAAAATGTGCGCACGGCTCTGGAAGGCGTGGAACTGACGCAGAAAGAGTTGCACGCCGTGCTGGCGCGCCATGGCGTGACGGCGGTGGACGCCAGCCCCGGCGCTGCGTTCGACCCCGCGTTTCATCAGGCGGTGACGCAGATCCCTTCGCCCCATCCGCAAGGCACGGTGGCGGAAACGTTCCAGTCCGGCTGGAAAATCGGCGACCGCACCCTGCGCGCCGCCATGGTCGCCGTCAGCGCGGGCCCGGCGAAGTAGCCAACTGGCGGTCAGCCCGCGAGGCGGTCGATTTCAGCGAACAGGTCTTCCAGGCCTTCGAGCGCGCCGGCGTCGCTGGCGCGGACTGCTGGCGGGATGACCGGTTGCGCCTCCGGTTCGGGGGCGATGTGTTCGATGGCGCGGGCGTTCTGTAGCAGGCCCACAATGGTGGCGACGAGTTCGCGCTGGTCGATCGGCTTGGCCACATAGGCATTGGCGCCCATGGCGAGATAGCGCTCGCGGTCGCCGGACAGCGCGTCGGCCGTCAGCGCCACGATGGGAATATCCTTGCGGCCCGCCTCGCCCGCCCGGATGCGGCGAATGGCTTCAGCGCCGTCCATCACCGGCATGTGCATGTCCATCAGCACGGCGTCGAAAGATTCGCAGGCGAGAACGCCGAGCGCATCGCGGCCGTTCTCCGCCTCGGTGACCGTTACGCCCAGCGGCGTGGTGAACATGCGGGTGACTTTGCGGTTCACCGGATTGTCATCGACGATCAGCAGGCGAACGCCGTTGATCGTCGCTGGCGTCGCGTTGTCCGGCTCCACGGAGATGGCGTCAGAGGCGTGCGCCACAACCGTCAAGCGGAAGGTGGAGCCGTGGCCCGGCTCGCTTTCGACGGTGAGGTCGCCGCCCATCATGCGCGCGAGACGCAGCGTGATCGGCAGACCGAGCCCCGCGCCGCCATGACGGCGGGTCGAAGCACTGTCCGCCTGCCAGAAGGCGTCGAACAGCACAGGCAGGTCGCTGGCCGGGATGCCGGGGCCGGTGTCGCTCACCGCCAGTTCCAGCAGACCCTCTTCGCCGTGGCGGATCAGGCGGGCGGAGACGATGATGCGTCCCGTATCGGTGAACTTTATGGCGTTCGAGAGAAGATTGCCCAGGCATTGCCGGGTGCGGACGGGATCGAAACGGAGATGGCGCGGCAGATCGAGATCGAGCGACAGAGACAGCGCGATTCCCTTCTCTTCCGCGTGCGGCCGGAAAAGGTCGATGACACGGTGAAGGCCGCTGACCACATCGACATCGGCCGGCGCAATGGCGAGACGTCCCGCATCGATGCGCGACAGGTCGAGGACATCGTTGATAATGGCCATCAGCGTGCGGCCGGAGCCCATCATGCTGGCGACCATGTCGTTTTGAGCCGCGGAGAGTCCGCCGTGCTCGGCCAGCGCCTGCGCCATGCCGAGCACGCCATTCAACGGCGTAAGGATCTCGTGGCTCATGTTGGCGAGGAATTGAGATTTCGCCAGGCTGTCGCTTTCGATGACTTTCGAGCGCGCCTCGGCCTGCTTGTAGGCGGAGATATCAAAGCCGGTCATCAGCACGCCGGACGAGCCATCCGGCAGGCGGACGGGTGCGGCCTTGGCGAGCGCCGTGCGGTCATCGCCCATTCGTTTTTCCGCGGTGCGGGTTTCACCGGCGAGCGCGCGCTCCACGTCATCGCAGGCGCCGGAAGGCTGGGTTGCCGGCATTGCACAGGAGAGCGCCGGAAATCCGTACTTTTCAGCAAGACGCCGGGCGGCGGCATTCATGTAGATGGCTTCGCGGCGGTCGTTCTGGACGAATACCGGGGCGGGCATCGCATCCAGCACGGCTTCGAGCAAAGCCAGCCGGCTGTCCTGTCCATCGGACGGTGCGTGCATATGAGGTCTCCCGCCATGGAGCCGCCCTCCCCCTGAAGGACGGTGTCCGGAAAACCGTTCTGGCTTCCCGGCAGCCTCACACTAGGACAAACGCCTTAACGCCTAATTTTCACGACCTCGCTGTTTACCGGTTTCCCGGTTGGAATCAGGGACGGCGCGCTCAGCCGCCCTGGTCCGCCCGGCGGGTCGCCCGGCTCCACACGTGTTCGTGCGCCATGTAAGCGAAAGTCTGGACGACGGGTTCGATCGGGCCGACGCCCAGCGCGATGCGCCAATCGCCCGTGAGGGCGTAAGCCACAGTAACCGCCACGATCAGGTGCGTCGTAGAATAGGTGAACGGTTTCAGCGCGGTAACCTGAAACCGGCGGGCCCGGCCTGACGCGGCGGCTGGACGGACAACGGAATCACGGCCGGGAGATCTGGACGGGGGGCGCAACGACATGGTGGAACCTCAAGGAACTCATCACATGTAATTGCAAATTATTCTCATTGCAATATCCGGGCGGCAATTCCGCCTGCGGCATGGCGCGCGCGGAGCGAATCCGGCTTCGCCTGCCGGGCGAGGATGGCACATCGATTGCACCCTTTACGCCAGCGCCAGCCTTCCCGTCCGGGAGGCGAGCGTCAGTCCGTGCTCGCAGGGTTGAGGGGCGCGGACGACAAGCAGCGGCAGGCGAAATGCTTTTCCACACGGACCTTTTCATTTTCGGGTTCCTGCCAGCCGTGCTGCTGGCGTTCTTCGTTGCCGCCCGTATCAGCCCACGCGCCCCTGTCTTTGTGCTGATCGCGGCGTCGCTGGGTTTCTACGCCTACTGGAAGGTCGAAGTGACGGGCCTGTTGCTCGCCTCGATCGTGTTCAACTATTTCGCGGGCCTGTTTCTGCAGAGCGGCCAACCGAAGGCGGTGCGCCGCATCGCCATCATCGCGGCCATCGCCATTGATCTGGGACTGCTGGCCTTCTTCAAATACGCCAACTTCTTTGTCGAAACGGTCGATGCGCTGAGCGGCGCGAACTGGGGGCCGTTCGATATCATCCTGCCGATCGGCATCTCGTTCTACACCTTCACGCAGATCGCGTATCTGGTGGACAGCTACAAGGGCGAGGTGAAGGAGCGGTCCTTCTCCTCCTACGTCCTGTTCGTCACCTTCTTCCCGCACCTGATCGCGGGGCCGGTGCTGCACCACAAGGAGATGATGCCGCAGTTTGCGGACCCGGCGACATACAAGGTCAACTGGCTGAAGATCGCGCTGGGCCTTTTCCTGTTCCTGATCGGACTGTGGAAGAAGGTCGTGTTCGCCGACACCGCGGCGCCGTGGGCCAACGAGGCTTTCGGCCATGTCGACGCCGGACAGCAGATCGAGTTCTGGGGGGCCTGGGGCGGCGCGATTGCGTACACGTTGCAGATCTATTTCGACTTCTCGGGTTATTCCGACATGGCGGTCGGCCTGGCGCTGATGTTCGGCGTGAAACTGCCGATCAACTTCGACTCGCCCTATCGTTCCATCTCCATCGTGGAGTTCTGGCGGCGCTGGCACATGACGCTGTCGCGGTTCCTGCGCGACTACCTTTACATCCCGCTGGGCGGCAACCGGAATGGCGACCTGGAGCGTTATCGCAACCTGTTCCTGACCATGCTGCTGGGCGGGCTGTGGCATGGAGCCTCGTGGCTGTTCGTGATCTGGGGCGCGCTGCACGGACTCTATCTGATCGTCGCGCACCTGTGGTCGCAGGCCGGGCTGAAGCTGCGCAGCTTCTTCGGCAAGCACCTCGCGCCGGTTGTCGCGTGGGGGCTGACCATGCTGGCCGTCATCATTGCGTGGGTGTTCTTCCGCGCCCACACGCTGGACGGCGCGCTGGAGATGCTGACCGCGATGTTTGGCGGACGGGATATCAATAATGACGTTCTGGCGGGCTTCTTTGCGGATCCGCGCCTGCTGGGCGTGGGGTCTCCGGTGCTGGCCGTTGCGGTGGCGCTGCTGGCGCCCAATTCGATGTGGCTGGTTCGCCAGGCCGAACTTTTCCTGACCGGGCGCAAGCGCCTTCTCGCTGCGGGCGCGGGCCTTCTGGCGGGAGCCGGCGGCTTCATCGCCATCATCTTCATCGGAGCCCAGAATGAGTTCCTCTACTTCCAGTTCTAGGCTGTTCCTCGCCTCCATCGCGGCGGGTCTCGCCCTTACCGGCGCGGCCTTCTCGCTGGCGGACGAGAGCTATTTCCACACTGGCCCGGAATACGGGATGAACCTGTCGATGGAAGACAGGCTGAGAGACGCGTGCAAACGCAAGGCGGCGCCCGAACTTCTGATCCTGGGCGATTCCCGCGCCGTGGCCGGACTGTCCGCGCAGCAGGTGACCGAGGCCGGCGTGACCGTCGAGAAGTTCGCCATGGGCGGATCAGGCATCTTCGTCGGTTATTCGATTCTGGACCGCCTTCTGGAATGCGGCGTGCGGCCGCGCCAGATCGTGATGGCGTATGGCGTGATCCACCTGATCGATAGCGGCGCGGTGATGGACCGCACGACCAATTTCGGCGGCGTGAGCGGCGCCAACGCCTCGCGCTCCTACAGCTATCTCTCGGAATGGGAGGAACGCCCCGCGCGCGCTGCGGCGTACAAGGCGGTGAGCATCGCCGGCACGGGGCCGACACTGGTTGACCTTGTTCTGCTGCGCCCGTCGCTGCGCAACGTGCTGCAATCCCCGGCCCATGCGATCGAGAACCATCAGCTGGCGCAGAAGGAACGCAAGACCTTCACCGCCGATATGGGCGACCGCTTCTATGGCCAGATCGGCCTCTATCGCTATGACAACCCGCTGCCGGAAGAAGCGCTGCATACGGGCGGCGTGAACCCGATCAACACCGGCGCCGCGAAAGCGATTGCGGAGCTGGCGCGCGAGAACGGCATTCCGCTGGGCCTCTACATCCTGCCGATGAGCGAGACCGCGATGGCGAAGGTGGACGGTCACGTTTACGATCTGGGGCGCGGGATGCGTGCGCAGTTCGAGCAGCTTGGCGTCACACCGCTGAACGACATCTGGAGCCTGCCGGACGCGGACTTTGGCGACCCCAGCCATGTGAACGCCAGCGGCCGCGACAGGACGACGGCTGATTTCCTGTCGCGTCTCCTGACCTCAGGGGCCGCCGCCGTCGAGGTGGACCACGCGAAAACCTCCGGTCCGCAGGTGCTCGACCAGGCGGGGTAGATAGTCGATCACGGCGGTCTGGTTGTCGTGCATGATGATGACGCCGCCGCCCCGCTCTTCCAGCCCCTCGACGATGCGCTCAAACGCGTCATCGGCTGAATCGCCGGCCCAGTCATTCGAGTCGATATCGGCGCCCACTATGGCGACGCCGCGGCCGGCCAGCCATTCGCGCAGGCGGCCGGTTTCATCGAGATGCGGAAAGCGGAAATAACGCGCGGGCGAACCAGCGAGCATCAGCGGCCGGAAGCCGTCCTGGATATCCTGCGTCGCGCGTTTGAACGGCATATCGCCGAGCGGGCGGTGGCTTTCGCCATGGCCGCCCAGCGTGTGTCCTTCGGCGAGGATGCGGGCGAGAAGGTCTGGATGCGCGCGCGCATTATCGCCAATGGAGAAGAACGTCGCGCGCAGACAGGCGGCGCCCAGAATATCGAGCACGCGCGGGGTGATGCCGGGGACGGGGCCGTCGTCGAAGGTGAGCACCACTTCGCCAGGCGCAAGCAGCGCGGCGCCGCCTTCGACGCGATCGGCGGCGGTCAGCCGGAGAAGGCGCGGCGGCTCGATCCCTTGCGGGCAAGTGCGGGGGGCAGCGGTAGCGGCGGGGGCGACGGCTGAGCCCGGAGCGATGGCGAACGCCATCAGCGCCATGGCGATCAAGCCATGGCTGCGGCCCCTCGCTCGCTTGTGCGCCCCGCTCTCCACGCATGCCCCCTGATTTCCCGGCCAGCCCTTACAGCCGGGACGCCAGCGTCAGTCATAAGGCCTGCGGATACGGGGGAACAGGGTTTACGCGCGCGAGGAGAACAGGCGGCGGCTTCTAGATCGTCACGCCAGAAAATCCGCCATTGAGCTGGATCAGGTAGCGCTGGGCCACCGCCTCCGCGAAGGCGGCGTTCTTCAGCTTCGCGGGGTCCATGCGCTGGAGGAGCGCTTTCTCCTGCGCCTGTAGCGATTGCAGAGCGATCTGTTTGGGAATTCCAAAGGCGGTGGTCACGACTTCGCGGCCGAAGGCGTTGCCGAGGATTTTCATCGGCGTATCAAGTGTCGCCGCCACCCGCTTGAACAGCACCGCCGAACCGAGGCCGGGCATTTGCTGGTCCAGCATGTCGAGGCGTTTCTCAGCGACATAGTTGTCGCTAACTTCTTTTACGGCGCCCGCGTTGAAGAGTTCGGCGGTCCATGGCTTTGAGGCGGCCACGCCATTGTGCGACTGGCTGCCCGACAACGTCACGCCGTTCCTGTCGATCTTGCCCTGGAGGCTGGTGAAGACGACGTCGTCCTTCGCATCGCGCCACAGATAGTTGACGGACATGACGCCCTTCTCGATCGTCACCGGCACGGCGACGCCATCGACCTTGGCCTCATAGCGGCTGCGGACCTTGGTGATTTCGAGATAGACGTCTTCGGTCTTGCCGGCGCGTTCGATGCTCACGCGCCACTTGGCGGCGAAACCGTCCTGCTGGGGATAGAGAGCGTCGAGGCCGTTCTTCGGAATGTTGAACGCCTTGGCGAAATCCAGCCAGGCGGTGTTCACGGACGCCAGCTTGTTCGCCACGGAATTGGGATCGTTGGGGTCGGACATCAGCGCGCGTTTGGCGAGCCCGATATAATTGACCTGATCACCGAGGCCGTAGGCCTTCATCAGCACGGTGCGCGCGACAGGATCGTCGAGGACCTCCTCGAATGTCTTCGCTTCGCTGAGAACTCTTTCATAGCGGGCCAGGTCGCGCTGGACTTCCGGCGACTGGGCCATCTGGGCGAGCTGTTTCGGTTCGTTCTTGTCGGCCTGGGAGAGCGCATTCGCGATCGTGCCGACATTGACGGGAGCGCCGCCATTGGCGGAACCGGAATACAGCGTCGAGAAGTCGAAGCCCGAACTTGGCCGGGGCATCAACATGGAGACCAGGGAAAGGGACAGGCTCTGGACCATGATGCATCATGGCAGAACGCGATTAATCCTTGATTAAGAGCTGTGGCCGCGACGCCGCACCCCGGACCGCCCTGTCAGAAATCCGCAAAACGGGCGGGAACGCGCCGGTCTTTTGAATCGTTAATCCGCGGGTTCCGGGAAGCGTCCGGGTTGGACGCACCGGCAGGAAGGTAAAGCAGGGGCTGAACATGTGGCCATTTTCTTCTCGCCGCGACCGCGCTGTCGTGGTGTTTCATATCGACGCCGATGGTAAAGCGAAGGGCGCTTTCTTCCGCGGGCACGCCGATGTCCTGATCGTGGACGAGCGCGACCGGAATGGCCGCGCCTTCCAGATGACGCAGCAAACACCGGATGACGAGCTGCGCCGCCGGATCGGCAATCACCCGCTGGCTCGCGAGTTGAAAGACGCCAAGCTGGAGCGCATGCGGCACGAACAGCCGATGCTGAACCTGCACTGGCGCACGCGGCCGGAAGCCGTCGCCTAGTTCCGCGACTTGCCGCGCCCCCTCATTGCTGTGAGGGGCGCGTCACGCGGCGGAGGGTCAGGTTGATCCGTCCGCCGCCGGGGACGAGGCGCGAACTTCCCGGATAGATGCGATCAACGCCGTGATAGGCCTGACGCGCGGGACCGCCGAGCACCACAACATCGCCAGACGCCAGCCTTACGGATTGCGTTGGATCATTCCGGCGCGGTCCGCCGACGCGGAACAGCGCGCGGTCGCCGAGCGAGACGGACACGACGGGGGCATCCTTCGCGTCTTCGTCCGCATCGGCATGCAGGCCCATGCGCGCGCCGGCGGCGTACCAGTTCACCAGGCAGGCTTCGGGCGGGTGCGGATAGCCGGACACGGCGTCCCACATATCAAGAAGCGCGGGCGGAATGGCGGGCCATGGGCGATGCGTTTGCGGATGCGCAGGCTGGTAACGATAGCCGTCGCGGTCGCTCATCCAGCCAAGCGGTCCAAGATTGGTCATCATCACGGACAACGGCTTTCCCGTGCGCGGCATGGTGGGGCGGTAGAGCGGCGCCGCTTCGATCCGCGCCAGCACATCCGCCAGAAGCGCCTGCTGGGCTGCGGGCGACAGGTGTTCGGGTAGAAGGCGGAAGCCTTCGATCATTGCGGGGCGAGTTTGCGAGCGGCTTTCATGACGGCTTCGATGTCCTTCACCTGAGCCCTGGTGGCGGGATGATCCGGGGCGCCCATGGCGTCGCGGACGCCGAGGGAGAGGGGTTCGCCCTCCTCCCGCATCTTCAGCAATGAGGCTTGAGCGGCGTCTTTCAGGAAAGCCTTGATGTCGCTGACCTTGCCGGCGGCGATGTAGGGGCGGTTGCCGTGGGTGCGGAAGATCACCTTCGCATGGCGGGCGGCCAGCGCCTTTACGCCATCATCGTCAAGCACGGGCAGGATGGCGAAGGCGCCGCCCTTCGCCAGCAGGAGGTGGATGTGATGGTCGAAGGGACCGTCATCCGCCTCGGTGATCTGCGCGAGATAGAGGCCGCCGCCCAGCGAGACGATGGCGCTTTCCTGCACATCGTCCGGCGCGGTGTCGTCTTCCATGGCGTAGGTGCGGGTCTTCGCGTCCCAGGTGACCGGGATGCAGTCGTTCGACGACACGATCCGCCACGCCCCGCCCGCCTGCTGCGCCTCGCAATAAGCGCCGGGCGGAATGACCGGTTTTGACACCCGCGCATTCATCGGCGCCATGTCGACCGCCGACCCGTAGGCGCAGGCGGACAGGAGCAAGGCGGCCAGACCGGAGGCCAGAAGGCGAAGCACGGGAGATCTCCATTGATGGGGTTGGACGCCGGCTGAAATGGTCCGCCCGGGGCGAGCCGGAATCAAGTAGGGCCGCACAGCGCGCCCTCCGGGGCCTTACGGGGAGGCCTTTCGGGCGGTCCAAAACGGGAAACCATGCCGGAGTTTCATGGAATGCCGCGTCAAGCCGCTTGAACCCGGAGGCGAGACGGCGGATGAAGGCGTTTGGCGCATCCACGGGCCAGGGCTGGTATCCAGCCGGGTGCGGGATGTGCGGACTGCCTATTGAGCCGGACCCGGTCATGCCCATATGAGGCGCATCCGTCACAGAGCCCCGGAGGCCCTTGGCGGCGTCAAGTATGTAAGTCGTAGGGGCCGGCAAGCCAGGGCGCTGTTATCAGGCCCGACAAATTCAAGGCGTGACGGCCGCCGTAGAGAAGGACGCTGAGCAAACCATGGCGAAGATCATCGGGATCGACCTTGGAACCACCAACTCTTGCGTAGCCGTAATGGACGGCGCCAATGCGCGGGTTGTCGAGAACTCCGAAGGCGCGCGCACCACCCCCTCGGTGGTGGCCTTCCAGGACGGCGGCCAGCAGAGGCTGGTCGGCGTGATCGCCCGCCGCCAGGCCATCACCAACCCCAAATTCACCTTCTCGGCCATCAAGCGCCTGATCGGCCGGACCTTCGCCGATCCGCTGGTGACGAAGGACAAGGATCTGGTTCCCTATGAGATCGTGAAGGGCGCCAATGGCGACGCCTGGGTCCAGGGGCCGGACAAGGCGTATTCGCCGCAGGAAATTTCCGCCTTCGTCCTGACCAAGATGAAA
>CAZJZQ010000030.1:0-646 GCA_964550535.1 uncultured Rhizobium sp. | reverse complement strand
CAGGCCGTCATCACCGTTCCGGCCTATTTCAACGACGCCCAGCGTCAGGCCACCAAGGACGCGGGCCGCATCGCCGGTCTTGAAGTTCTCCGCATCATTAACGAGCCCACCGCCGCCGCCCTCGCCTATGGCCTGGACAAGAAGGACGGCAAGGTGATCGCCGTTTACGACCTTGGCGGCGGTACGTTCGACGTGTCGATCCTGGAGATCGGCGAAGGCGTGTTTGAAGTGCTGTCGACCAATGGCGACACCTTCCTGGGCGGCGAGGACTTCGACCACCGCCTCGTCGAGTATATCTGCGACGAGTTCCAGAAGACCAATGGCGTCGACCTGCGCAAGGATGCGATGGCGCTGCAACGCATTCGATCCAAGGCCGAGGAAGCGAAGAAAGAACTGTCCACGGTCCAGCAGATCGACATCACCGAGCCTTATATCACCGCCGGTCCCTCGGGCCCGATGCACCTGAACATGAAGCTGACGCGCGCCAAGTTCGAGAGCCTTGTCGAGGATCTCGTGAAGCGCACGATCGACCCTTGCAAAAAGGCGCTGGCGGACGCGGGCAAGAGCGTCGGCCAGATCGACGAGGTCGTGCTCGTCGGCGGCATGACGCGCATGCCCAAGGTGCAGGAAGCGGTGAAGCAGTTCT
>CAZJZQ010000029.1:0-29156 GCA_964550535.1 uncultured Rhizobium sp. | reverse complement strand
AAGCCCGCTGGGCGCCGCCGCTCTGGCCGGCACCGGCTTCCCGATCGACCGGCACATGACGGCGCAGGCGCTCGGCTTTGCGCGTCCAATGGCCAACTCCCTCGACGCGGTATCGGCGCGCGACTTCGCGCTCGAAGCCCTGAGCGCCATCGCGCTGTGCGCGCAGCATCTGTCGCGCCTGGCGGAAGAGATCGTCGTGTGGTCGTCGGCGCAATTCGGCTTTGTACGCCTGTCGGATGCGTGGTCGACCGGCTCGTCGATCATGCCGCAGAAACGCAACCCGGACGCCGCTGAACTCGTGCGCGCAAAATCCGGCAAGGCGATCGGCGCGATGGTGCACCTTTTCACCATCATGAAAGGCCTGCCGCTGGCCTATTCCAAGGACATGCAGGACGACAAGGCGACGACGTTCGACGCCTTCGACTCGCTCGATCTCAGCTTGCAGGCGATGACCAGCATGATCGCCAGCATGCAGCCGAATGTGGACCGCATGCGCGCCTCCGCCTCGTCGGGTTTCTCGACGGCGACCGACCTCGCCGACTGGCTGGTGCGCGAACTCAACATCCCGTTCCGCGAGGCGCACCACATTACCGGCGCTGCGGTGAAGGCGGCCGAGACGGCGGGCGTCCCCCTGCCCGATCTTCCCCTCGCCGCCCTGCAAAAGATCGAACCGCGCATCACGGACAAAGTGTTCAGCGTGCTGACGGTGGACGCCTCCGTCGCCAGCCGGAAGAGCTATGGCGGCACCGCGCCCGAGCGGGTGCGGGAACAGGTGGCGGCGTGGAAGGAGCGCCTCTCCTAGTAGAGGTTCTTCACCGCGTCCTTGTCGAAGGCCGCGTCCAGCGTCTCGACCGGCATTTCCAGCGCCAGCTGGTCGCGCAGGATCTGACCCGCTGTCGGAAAGGTCTTGCGGTCGATATGGGTTTCGGGCCGCCACAGCCCCGCGCGTTTGATGGCTTTCGGGCAGTGGATGTAAGCTTCCTTCACCTCGATCAGCATGACCGACCGGGGCGGCTTCCCGTCAGCGACGAAGCGTTCCATCAATTCTGGCCCGATGGTGGTCCGCGCCAGCCCGTTCACCCGCAGCGTGTCCTCGAACCCCGGTACGAAGAACAGCAGACCGACGCCCGGATGCGTGGTGATGTTGACCAGCGAGTCGAGCCGGTTGTTGCCGGGCCGGTCCGGCATGGCCAACGTGTACGGGTCGAGCACGTGCACGAAGCCCGGCTCGCCTCCGCGCGGCGAGACGTCACCGAGCCCGTGCGCGCCAGTGGTGCCCAGGCACAGGAAGGGCGACAGGGAGATGAAGTGTGCGAAATGCCTGTCGATCCGGGCGATATCCTTACCCACGGCGCCGTCGATCGGGTTCTTGTAGGCCGTCCGCAGGTCCCCCTTCGTCGCAAGCTCGCTCATCGGTCTTTCCCAACTTCCAGCCATGGCGGCAGCCCGTGGCAGATTAGGCCGGACCAGCTGACAGGGACATGTCAGCATGCTCGATTGACAGTTTCCCGCCGTCCGCCGATCAGGCTGTCGAGGCTGAATTTCAGGAGTTCGCCGTGACCCGCACCGCGCTTGCCATCGTCGCGCTCGCCATACTGTCCGCCTGCGGGTTGCAGGGCGACCTGAAGCGTCCGCCGCCGCTGTGGGGAAATCCGCCGCTGGACGGGCCCACCGATCCGCGGGTCATTGCACAGGAAGAAGCGCGCCAGGCCGAGCAGGAAGAGCGTGAACGCGCCGAACGCGCCGCCCGCCGCGCCGCCGAGGCCGCAGCAGCCGAAGCCGCTGTCACGCCGCCTTCCACGCCAGCACAGCCGGAATAGTCCCGCCAAAACAAAGCCGCTGATGACACCGCGCGCCGGTTCGCGTAACCGGTGAATGCTCAATCGGATCCGGATCGGCCATGCACCATTTCGCCTACAAGAACGGCGTCCTGCATTGCGAGGACGTGTCGCTCGAAGCGATCGCGCAAGAGGCGGGAACGCCCCTTTACGTCTATTCCGACGCAACACTCCGCCGCCACTATGCCGTGCTGGCGGAAGCGTTTGCCGGACGCGATTGCCTGATCGCCTACGCCGTGAAGGCCAACCCCAATATCGGCGTGATCTCGACGCTGGCCCAACTCGGCGCCGGCGCCGACGTCGTCTCGGGCGGCGAGATGATGCGGGCGCTGACGGCGGGCGTGCCGGCGAACAAGATCGTCTTCTCCGGCGTCGCCAAGACCACCGATGAAATCGCCCTGGGCCTGACCCGGGGAATCCACCAGTTCAACGTCGAGAGCATGCCCGAACTGGAGCGGATATCCGCCGTGGCGCAGTCGCTGGGCGTCCGCGCTCCGGTGGCGTTCCGGGTGAACCCACACGTCGAAGCCGGCGGCCACGCCCACATCTCAACCGGCTCGGCGGAGCATAAATTCGGAATCGCCTGGCATGAGGCGGACCAATTCTATGACGCCGCCAGCCGCCTGCCCGGCATCGATCCGGTGGGCGTCGCCGTCCATATCGGCAGCCAGATCATGCGCGTCGCCCCCATCAAGGAAGCCTGGATCAAGGTGACCTCGCTGGTGCGCAAGCTGCGCGAGCGCGGATTCACTATATCGCGCGTCGATTTCGGCGGCGGGCTGGGCGTGCCCTACCGCCACGAGGACGACCCCGACACCCCCGTCACCTACGCTCGTCAGGCGAGGGAGACGCTGGGCGACCTGGACGTGCAGATGATCGTCGAGCCGGGCCGCCTGATTGCGGGCAATGCCGGGGTTTTGATCTCGCGGGTCGAGTACGTGAAAGAGCGGGACGGGCGCACTTTCGTGATCCTGGACGCCGGGATGAACGACCTGCTGCGCCCCGCGCTCTACAGCGCCCACCACGAAATCATGCCCGTCCGCACGCCGGCTTTGGGCTCGGAACGCCGCGCGGTCGATGTCGTCGGCCCGATCTGCGAGAGCACCGACCGGTTCGCCAAGGACCGCCCGATGCCCCCCCTCAAAGAAGGCGATCTTGTGGCGTTCATGACGGCGGGCGCCTATGGCGCGTCCCTGTCTTCGCAGTATAATTCCCGTCCACTGGTTGCCGAAACGATCGTTCGCGGCGATGCTTATGAAGTCGTGCGGCGCAGGCCGTCCTTTGACGAAATGATCGCCCTTGAGCGGGCGCCGGATTGGATCAAGAGTGGCTGACGGGTTCGGTCTCAGACAGCAGCTTGACGCCCGCATCGCCGCAGCGCGCCGCAGCCTGTTCTGGCCCGCCCTTATCCGCTCCACCGGCCCGGTCGCGCTGTGGATCGCGGCCTTCCTGATTTTCTGGCTGTCCGGCGTCTCCGGCTCCCTGCCCCCCGAAGGGCAGGCGATCCAGGGTGTCGTGTTCTGGTCCGGCGCGCTGCTGCTCGGCTGGTACGCTTTCGCCGCCTTCCGCAAGCCAACCGACGAAGACGCGCGGCGGCTGATCGACTCGCGCATCGAAGGCCGTCCCCTCTCCGCCTGGGCCGACCGCCCCGCCAGTGCCGACAGCGCAACGTGGAGCCTGTGGTCCGCTCACCGCGATCGCATGGCGGCGCTCGCCGCGAAGATGGGCCGGATCAATCTGGCGCCGGAATGGCGCGCGGCGGACCCGCTGTGGCTGCGCGTCGTCGCGCCGGTTCTGGTCATCATCGCCGCCATCGTCGCGGGACCTCAACTGCTCGACCGCGCCCGCAACGGCGCCGCGCCTGACATCGGCGCGCTGTTCGGCGCGCACAAGTTGACGGTCGAAGCGTGGATCACCCCGCCCGCCTACACCGGCTCCGCGCCGTTCGTGCTGACGGACGGACAGACGGCGCGCGCGCATCAGGGATCGGAAGTGACGTTGCGCGTGATCGGTCCGGGCCGCCCGGCGATCCGCATCAACAATGAAGACGGCGCCGACGCGACGCTGAAACCACGCCCCGGCATCGACGACGCCTATGAGAGCGTCATAGAAGTCGACCGGCCGATGACCATCGTGGTGGACTTCTGGGGCGCCCGTGCGTCCTTCCCCTTCACCATCATTCCCGACGGCGCCCCCGCCGCCGAGTTCATCAGCGAGCCGAAGCTGGGCGATGGCGACCGCACGGAATTCCAGTGGAAGGTGTCGGACGATTATGGCGTCGTCACCGTCGATCTCGTCGCGCGCCTCGCCGAACCGCCCGCAGGGGCGGAAGAGCTGGAAGAAGTCGTCGCCGTCGATCTGATGGGCTTCGACCCGAAGGAGGAGGAAGGCGAATACTCCCAGGATCTGGTGCGTCACCGCTGGGCCGGGCTGCCCGTCATGGTGAAGCTGCGCGCCACCGACGCCGCCGGCCAGACCGGCGAGAGCACGGAGTTCGCCTACACCTTCCCCGAGAAAATCTTCCTGCAACCGCTGGCCCGCTCGGCGCAGGAAATCCGCGCTGAAGTGCTGCGCGAATGGCGTCCTTATGCGGATGCGCCGCCGGAAGAAAACTACACCGCCGTCAATGGCGAGGAGTTCGACGCCTTCGCCGACGCCAGCGCCTCGCGCCTGAAGCGCGCGCCGGAGGGCGTGCAGGACGCGGCGATGATGCTGGAGGCGCTGACCTATGCGCCGGGCGAATACTTTCTCGACCCGATCATCTTCATGGGTTTCCGCAGCGCATGGGCGATCATCGACAGCGCCAAGACCAAGGAAGAGGCCGAGCACTCCGAATTCCTGCTGTGGACCATCGCGCTGCGCGCCGAATACGGCAGCCTCGCCGACGCCAAGGCGGCGCTGGATGCGGCGCGGCGCGCCCTCGAAGAAGCGCTGCGGCGCGGGGCGAGCGAAGAGGAAATCCGCCGCCTGATGGATATGTTTGAACAGGCCGTCGAGAACTATCTCGCCGCGCAGATGGCCGAGGCGCTGCGCAATGGCAATGTCACCCAAGGCGACGGCCAGCCGCAGGCGGGCGGCGGCATGAGCATGGGCGACGACGAGCTGCAACGCATGCTCGACGCCCTGCGCGACCTCACCGAAACCGGCGCCTCCGATCAGGCGCGGCAGCTTCTCTCCGACATGGCCCGCCTGCTTGAACAGTTCGAGAACATGCAGCTGCAAATGAGCCAGGGCGGCGGCGGACAACAGCAGGACGGTCCGATGAGCCGGGCGCTGAACCGCGCGCTGCAGGACACCAACCGCGCGCTCAGCGACCAGCGCGACCTCAACGACCAGACCGATCAGGCCCAGCGCGAAGGCGGCGGCGATCCGCGCCGGCAACAGGAACTGGCCGACCAGCAGCGTTCGCTGCGCGAACGTCTCGAACAGCAGATGCGCTCCGGCGGCGGCCAGCCCGGTCAACAGGGACAGGATGGCCAGGGTCAGCAAGGCCAGCAGGGTCAGGGGCAACAGCCCGGCCAGCAGGGCCAGAACGGACAAGGCCAGCAACCCGGCCAGGGTCAGCAGGGGCAGCAAGGTCAGGGGCAACAACCCGGCCAGAACGCTGATCGCGGCGGCGGACCGGGCGGGCAGCCGGGCGTGGACGCTGACGGCCGCTTCGGCCAGGAAAACGCCCGCTCGCGTCAACTGCTCGGCAACGCCATCGAAATGCAGCGCCGCGCCGAAGAAGCGCTGCGCCGCGGCGATTTCGACGCCGCCCGCCGGTTCCAGCAGGATGCGATGTCGGCTCTCCAGTCACGCTCCAGCGAACTGGCGCGCCTGGCCGACGAAGCCGATCCCGACGCCCGCGCCGATCGCGACCAGCGCGACATTCTCGGCCGCCTGAACAATGGCGACAGCGGCTATGGCGACAATGTGCAGGTGCCCGACGAGATGGAACGCCAGCGCGCGCGCGACATCCTCGACGAAATCCGCCGCCGCCTCGGCAACCGCACCCTGCGGCCTGACGAGATGGAATACTTGAGGCGACTGCTGGACCGGTTCTAGGCGCGGGCTGTCGCGGTATCCGCGCTGAGGTGCGGAAGCACCCTACCCCTTCATCGCCCCCAGATACGGCAAACCGCGCCAGTGGCCCGCGTCGTCCATGCCGTAGCCGACGAGGAAGCGCGCGGGCGCGTCATACGCCCACTCATCAAGACCGTGGCTCACCGCTTCAGGCTTGCGCGCGAAGACGCAGGTGATGACTTCGGTGGCGCCTTTCGCCTCCATGTGGTGGCGGGCGAATTCCATCGTGCGGCCGGAGTCGAAAACGTCGTCGATAATCAGAACACCACGCCCGCCAACCGGACGGCACAGATCGGCGCGCACCAGCACACGGCCCGAACTCTCCTGCGCATCGTGATAGCTTTCCAGCCACAACGCATCGAAACCGACATCGACGCCGCGCCGGGCCAGAGCCCGCAGAAGGTCGGCGGCGAACGGCGTTGCGCCCAGCAGGATCACCACGGCGGTCCACCCCTGCCCCGCAAGACGCGGCGCAAGGCGTTCGGCGAGCGCGTCCACGCGCGCCTCGATGGCGGCGGCGTCGAGCAGCACGTCTATCGCGGGGTCAGTGATGTTGGTCCCCTGCACCGTCAGCGGCGAGATCGTCGTCGGCTTCATCGCCGCTGTCGCCATCGCCGCCATTCCACGGCGCGTCCTCATAGCCGCCGGCGCCGGGCTCCTCGGTGGAGTTGTGGACAGCATCATGCAAAGCGGGGGCGCCGGAGACGCCGGTTTCCGCCGCCAGTTGCTCGCTGGCTGACGGCGCGCCGGGCTTGCTTGTCGGCGCATCGGTGAAGGTGACGGTCAGGCGGAAGGTTTCAACCGGCGGCGCAACGATGCGCGATACAAACTCGACACGCTCGCCGGGCCGCACCGTGTCCACGCCAATGGAGTCGGTCCACGCATGAAGCTCCGCCCCGCCCTCGTCCAGCAGGCTCACGCGGATATGCGGCGCGGGACGCGCATCGTCGCCTTCGTTCAGCACGGCTCCGGTGACGGTCAGAACGGGCGTCGTGCCGTCGAACGAGCGGCGCGCATCCTCGTCGAGCAGCTTCAGGCCGAAGCGGTTCACCTCAAGTCCGGCCATCTGGTAGAAGGAGGCGCTGCGCGGCCACGCCTCGACCACTTCCTCGCGGAACAGCACCAGCCCCGCGGCCGATGCGCCGAAGACGCCAAATCCGATGATCCAGGCGACAATCGCGGCGGCCGAACGCTGGCGCTGGCGGCGATTCTGCTCGCGGGCCCGGAATTCGGCATGCGGCCCGCTGCGCGAGGCGGCGTTGGCGGCGGCCGTCTGGCGCAGGCGCTCCACCTGTTCGCGGGTCAGGCCGACATCTTCCTCCGGCGCGGCGGCGGAGCCCCCCCCCTCGTCCGGCGCTTTCACGAACCAGGAATGGCCGCATGAGGCACAGCGTACGCGCCGCCCATCCGTCCCGATGGCGGTGTCGTCCGCGAAGTACCGCGTGTCGCAAGAGGGACAGACGAGGATCATCACACTATCGGAATCACGGCTAGGGTTAATATAGTCCAACCGGCGGCGCTTTCCGAACCGTCAAAGGCGCCTACGGAGACGCATGCCCGATCGCGACGCCCTTTTGAACGAGCCGGCCCTGCGGCTGGATCGCGTCACCCTGTCCTACGGGCCGGAAAATGAAGTGCTGTCAGACGTTTCGCTGGAACTGAAGGCGGGTTCGATGACCTTCCTGACCGGCCCATCGGGCGCGGGAAAATCCAGCCTGCTGAAGCTTGCCTACCTCGCCCTGCGGCCAACCAACGGAAAGATCAGCCTTTTCGGCTCCGACACCAGCCGGATGACGCGGCGGGACCTGCCCCGCCTTCGCCGCCGGATCGGGGTGGTTTTCCAGGAATTCCGCCTGCTGGAGCATCTCACAGCCTATGAAAACGTCGCCTTGCCCCTCCGTGTTGTGGGGGAAAGCGAGCGCAGCTATCGCGAGAACGTCGTCGACCTTTTACGCTGGGTGGGGCTGGGCGACCGGCTGCACGCCCGCCCGGCCACCCTGTCCGGCGGCGAAAAACAGCGCGTGGCGATTGCGCGCGCCGTGGTGGTGAAGCCCGACCTGATCATCGCGGATGAGCCCACCGGAAACGTCGACGAGGAAATGGGCGAGCGCCTGCTGCGCCTGTTCCGCGAGTTGAACAAGCGGGTGAACACCACAGTCCTGATCGCCACCCACGACATGAACATGGTGCGCAAGGCGAACGCCGACATGCTGCGGCTGGCGGACGGCATGGTGATGCGGGCGACGCCGCCGCCCGCTCCCCCATCGGGTTCGACGAGCGCTCCCGTATGAAACGCGGCGCTTCACCCCTTCTCCCCCGCGAGGACGTGCGCGAAGCTGCGTTGTTCTTCGTGGTATGCGCGCTGTGTTTTCTGGTGGCGCTCTCGGGTCTGGCGGCCCGTTCGTCCTATGCGGCCGCTGATGCCTGGACCGAACGCGTTACCGGGCAGATCACGATCCGCATACGCGGCGACGCGGATGAAGCCGCGCGCGCCGCCGCCGTCGTCGCGGCGACGCCCGGCATCGGCTCGTCATACGCGCTGACCCGCGCGGAATCAGAAGCATTGCTGAAACCGTGGCTCGGCGCCGCGGGCGTGCCTGAAGATCTGCCCCTGCCGCACCTGATCGCGGCGGAGGCGGCGCCCGGCGCAACCGGCGCAGCAGAACGGCTGGCGCAAAATCTGGAAGCCGGCGGATATGACGCGACCGTCGACGACCATGTCGTCTGGTCGGCGCAGGTAAAGCGCGCCACGAACTCGGCGGGCATGGCGGCGCTGATCGCCGTGGCCCTCCTGTGCGCCACGGCGGTGGCGGTGATCGCCTTCGCCACACACGCCGCCCTGCTCGCCCGGCGCGACATGGTGGAGTTGCTGCACCTGTCCGGCGCCAAGGACAGCTATATTTCGGGGCTTTTCGAGCACCGTTTCCTGATGCTTGGCGTCCAGGCGGGCACAGCAGGCGCCCTGTTGGCGTTCGCGGCGGCGGCGTTCATCCTTTTTGTACTCAAACAGGCTGAACAGAGTGTCTGGTTGCTGCCGCAATTGTCCCTGTCGCTTGCCGACGGGCTGATTCTGGGGCTGGTTCCCCTCGCGGCGGGAGCGGCCGCCATGATTGCGGCGCGGGTGACCGTGTTGCGGTCGCTATCTGATCTGGTGTGAGACGCGTGGGATTTTTGGCGAAGGTTCTTGGGCTGGCCGTGCTCGTCGTCGTTCTGGCGGCGGGATGGGACTTTGTGTCCTTCATCAATCGCGCCGAAGAATCCCTCGCCACTGAAGCGCCGACCGAGGCCGAGGCGGTAACGGCGCTGACCGGCGGCGCCGACGCGCGCATCGCGGAAGGCGTGCAGCTGGCCCAGTCGCTGGACGTGCCGCTGCTGATCTCGGGCGTGCATATCGACACCACCGCCGCCGACATCGCGCAGATCGCCAGCGTAGGCGAAGATCACATCACATGCTGCGTCACGCTCGGCCGGGCCGCAGCGACGACCAAGGGCAATGGGGCGGAGGTCGCCGACTGGGCGCGGCGCCAGCGTGTGACGAACATCGTCGTCGTGACATCCGAATATCACATGGACCGCGCGCTGGTGGAATTGCGCCGCGCCATGCCGGAAGGCGTATTCACACCGCACGCCGTCGCCACGCTGGCCGCGCCGCCGCGCGACTGGTGGCGCGACCCGGCGCTGGCGCAACGCCTGCTGGGCGAGTGGGCCAAGTTCCGCATCGCCAGCCTTGGCGCAGACCCATCGGACGCCGAGCGTGCAGCTGCGGTGGAGCGGAGCACCGCCGGATGACATTCCTGCGTTCACTGGCCTATTCCATCTGGTTCTATCTCACCCTCGGGGTTGTCGGACTTGGCTTCCTGCCCGTCGCGGCTTTCTCACGCCCGGTGACAATGATGGCGATCCGCATCTGGTCCGGCGCGCAGCGTTGGGGAATGCGCTGGCTTTGCGGCGCACGGACGGAGTTCAGAGGACTGGACAAGATTCCTCCCGGCCCGTGCGTAGTCGCGATGAAACACCAGTCGACCTACGATACGCTTACGCCTTTCCTCTTCCTGCCCGACCCGGCTTTCATCCTGAAGCAGGAGTTGCTGAAAGCGCCGGTGTTCGGCCTCTATGCGAAGCAGGCGAACATGGTCGCCATTGATCGCGGAGGCCATGCCAAGGCGCTGCGCAAGATGTTGCAAGACACGAAGGTGCAGGCCGATCTTGGCCGCCATATCATCATTTTTCCGGAAGGCACGCGGCAGGATGTCGATGCGCCAACCGACCTGAAGCCTGGCGCGTATGCGATCTATCGTGCGCTGGAGGCGCCGTGCGTGCCTATGGCGCTGAACACCGGACTTTGCTGGCGAGGGTCTGGTTTCATCCGCAAACCCGGCGTGATGGTGTTCGAGGCGCTGCCCGCCATCGAGCCCGGCCTGTCGCGCGAGGAGTTCACCCGCCGCCTTCATGATGCGCTGGAACCTGCGACCAAGGCGCTGGTGGCCGAGGGACGGCGCGAGCAGGCAAAGCGCGGCGTCCGCTGAAAATCCCGCCCTTACGGCTTCTTCCCGTCCCGTCCGAAGTTCGCCGCCGGCGTGTCCTGCCCCGCGTCGATGATCTCGCGGCGGATGCGGCGCGAATGCGTAAAGGTGTCGAACAGTTTCTGACCATCCGCGTTGCGGATCGCCTTGCGCAGCGCCGTTAGGTCTTCCTCGAACCGGCCCAGCACTTCCAACACCGCGTCCTTGTTGTTCAGGAACACGTCGCGCCACATCGTCGGATCGGATGCGGCGATGCGCGTGAAGTCGCGGAAACCGGCGGCGGAGAATTTCACCACCTCGCCTTCCGTCACCTGCTCCATGTCATAGGCGGTCGCCACCATGTTGTAGGCGATGAGGTGCGGGATGTGACTGGTGACGGCGAGCACGATGTCATGCCGTTGCGGATCCATGCGCTCGACCTTCGATCCGAGCGCGGTCCAGAACGCCGCCAGCCTGTCCGCCGCCGCCGCATACTCCGCATCGCCGCCGGGCAGCGGCGTGAGGATGCACCAGCGTTCCTCGAACAGCGACGCAAAGCCGGCGTCGGGACCAGACTTTTCCGTACCTGCAATCGGGTGGCCGGGGATAACGTGAACACCGGGATTGGCGATGGTTGCGAGATCGCGCGCCACATTGCCCTTCACCGAGCCCACATCGGTAAGAATAGCGCCGGGCTTCATCGCGGCGACGCACTCCGCGCCGGTTCGTCCCATGACGCCAACGGGCACGCAGAGGAAAACCGCGTCGGCGTTCTTCAACGCGTCAGCAAGGCTGGCCGCTGCTTCGCCAAATCCGATCTCTGCGGCGCGCGCAAGTGAGGTTGCGTCCTGATCCCACAGGACCACAGCCGCCGCCGCGCCCTTCTCCTTCGCGGCGCGGGCGATGGAGCCGCCGATCAGGCCGGCGCCGACAATGGCGATGCTGTCGAAAACAGGCGCGCTCATCACTTGCCCATAAAAGACTTGAGATGCGCCAGCACTGCGTCATTCGCCTCGGCCGTGCCCACCGAGATGCGCAGGTGATGAGGCATGTGATAGGCGGACAGCCCGCGCACGGTGACGCCGTTCTCCTTCAGATAGACGAGCGCTTCGGCGGCGGTCTTGCCTTTCGTCTCCGGGAATTTCGCCACGGCGAAGTTACCGACGCCATCGATGACATCGAGCCCCAGCGCCGTCAGGCCTTCAACCAGGCGACGCAGCTCGCTCTCATTGTGGTCGAGCGAGCGTTGCAGGAACTCGTCATCCTCGACCGACGCAATCGCGACATGCTGGGCGGAGAGGTTCACGTTGAACGGCATCCGCACGCGCTCGATCGCCTCGATGATGTGCGACGGCGCATAGGCCCAGCCCACACGCAGCCCCGCGAGGCCATAGACCTTCGAGAAGGTGCGCGTCATCACCACGTTCTCGGACTGCGAGACAAGTTCGATCCCGGCGGCGTAATCGTTCTTGCGCACGTACTCAGCATAGGCGCCGTCGAGCACCAGCATCACATGCGGCGGCAAGTTGGCGTGCAGGCGTTTCACCTCGTCGAACGGCAGGTAGGTGCCGGTCGGGTTATTGGGGTTGGCGAGCCAGACAATCTTCGTGCGCGGCGTGACGGCGGCGAGAATGGCGTCGATATCAGCCGTGTAATTCTTCTCCGCAACCTCGATGACGGTCGCGCCCTGCTGCTGGCCGATGATGGCGTAGATGGCGAAGGCGTGGACAGTATTGATCGCCTCATCGCCGGGGCCGAGATAGGCGCGGCCAAGCATCAGAAAGATTTCATCCGATCCCGCGCCCACCACGATCCGCGAAGGATCGAGGCCATGGTGTTTCGCAATCGCCGCTTTCAGCGCCGATGCGCCGCCATCGGGATAAAGATCCAGCTTGCCAGCCATCTCGCGATAAACGGCCTGCGCTTTCGGCGAAGCGCCCAGCGGGTTTTCGTTGGATGCCAACTTGTAGGACGGACCGGAGCGCGGCTTCGGCGCTTCACCCGGAACATAGGGCGAGACCTTCGCAAGCTGCGGCAGGGGTTGGGGGCGATCGCTCATGACGTGTCCAGACGGGAAGCGACGGACCCGCCTTGCGGGTCCCTACGGCCGGGGCCGTACACCGACAATGCGCAGGCCGTCCAGCCCCGCCTTTACCGCCATCTCGATCCGCCTATCGTCCGGCGCGACATATTCGCGGAAACGGATCAGGGCGAGCGACCGGACCCGCGCCAACACTTCCCCCTGAAGGCCGGCCCCGGCAAGACAGGTTTCAGCGGCGTGGCGATCATCGTGCGCCACCGCATACATGTCATCCTCGCCTGACGGCTCCATCGGCGCGCGGCCAACCACCGCCATGCGTGGAACAGCGTTGGGATCAGCGGCTTTACCCGGCCATGCGTCGAGCATGGCGAGATCGCGGAAGCGGTTCTCGTTCAGCATCGGCCACCACTGTCCCGCGCCGGCCTGTTCCGGCCAGGTCACGCAGGCAAGCACATCAGGCGACTCGGCGGCTCGCTCCAGCGCTTCGCGAACATCGGCGGCGGAGGCGAGCGCGGGGCCATAGCCGAAATATCCGCGCGCTCCTTCCATCGAAAGCACCATGTCGCCGCCCGCGACATAAACTGTTTTCAGGCCACGGGCCGCCATGGCGTCACCGCACAGCGATCGCCACAGGTGCGTCATCACGTCAGCCGGCAGACCTGCTCCGCTCATCCGCGTGAGCATGCGGAGGGCGGCCGCTTCGCGGGCGGGCTGGAACCAGCGTTCGCCGGGCTGTTGCGTCAGCGATCGCCACTTGGCGGTCAGCACCGCGAACAGGCGTTCATCGGCGGCTTCGGTGGCGGGTCTGAGAGATTCCACAGTCATCCAGTCCCTATACGCAACGCTCCCCGGAAGGAAAGCTAATGGGGCTTAGCCTGACCCGCAAAACATAATCACATCTCGTCGATAACATTGTCAGGTCACGGACGAGGCGGCCTCCAAACGCAGAACCGCGGACGCTTTCGCGCCCGCAGCCTGCATTTCCCAGCCCTGAAAGCTAGTGGATCACATCCGCAGCGCGGTCCGCCGTGCGCTCGACGGCGCGGGCGCCCTTTTCGGCCATGTCGGCGACGCCCTTGGCCGCCGCCTCCGCCGCGCCCTTGAGGTTCTTGCGCTCGGCGTCCGAAAGCGGCGCCGCCGAGCCCGCAATCGCGCCAATGGCGAGGCCGATGGCGCCGGCCGCCAGCGGGTACTCGTCATAGAAAGACTGCGCGCGGCGGCTTGCATCGGCCGCGCTTTCTTTCAGGGCGGCGGCCTTGTCGCCGGCGTAGTGAGCCGCGCCCGAGACGCCCGATTTCGCCTTGTCCCTGATCTTGTGCGCGCCCAGATCCGCAGCGTGCGCCGCGCTGCGGACGCGGGCCTTGAACGACTCGATTGCTTCACTTGCGTCACGCTTCAGGTCGAGGGCCAGCGCTTCTGCTTCGTGGAGGCGTTCGATGAAAGCTTCCTCCGTCTCGTGCGCCGTGCGGCTGATCTTCGCACGGGCCTCCTGTAGCCTGGAATGGCTCGCGTGTATCTTATGGTCCTCTTCAGAAAGGTCCGCATCATGATTGCCGGCCTTCCGCGCATTCAGCAACATCATGCCGATACCGGCGCCGATCAGCAGCACGGGCATCGGGTTGTCGCGCACCTGCTTGCCCAGGTTGGAAGCGAACTGTCCGGCCTGCCCTCGCGCCAATCCGATGGCTTCATCGAGAATCTGGCCGGGAGACAAACGTGTGCCGAGCGCTTCGATGGTGTCGTTCAGCGCCGTCCGGGAACGGGAAATATCGGCTTCGATCCGGTCTGCTTCATTGGTCATCAGTGAATATGCTCCGAGAATGTCTTGATGTCGCGCGAGACCTGATCGCGCGTGCGAGGAAGGCTGATCGAGCGGGCGTTGAGCGCGGATCGTCCGGCCGCGAACAGCAGAACGGCGAGCAACACGCCAACACCGGCGCAGATGGCGGCACCTGCCCACATCGGCATTTGTCCTGACAGCGCATAAACGACAGCCAGCATGCCGATGGTCAACGCGGACGCCGCAACCGCAGCGCTTGCGGCCACCAGGAATATTCCGCCGGTCATCGACTTGACGCTATCGGTCGCTTCAACGCGAGCGAGTTTCAGTTCGTTGCGGAACATATCGCCGAGATGGAAGGCCGCGTCGCGAGTCAGGTCGCTGATGGACCGTTGCCCATTCTGCATGACTCACATCTCCGTCAGATTAGAGTCGAAACCAGCCCGGCCATTCACCCCCAGGGCGCCGGATTCAGTTGCGGCTGGCGTTTCCTCTTCAGCCGCTGCGCGCAGCCCATCGACAGCTGTTTTTCCGATACGCGCAAGCGCGAAGCCGGCGGCGACACTGGCCCCGAGAAACAGCGCGGGGCGCTGTCGCGCGAAGGTGGAGATGTTGGAAAGCGTGTGTTCAAAATCGCCGCGATCCAGCGAGCGCGACAACGTATCAAGCCCTTCCGCCGATTTGCGCATGGCCGTTTGCAACCAGGGCAATTCGGCTTCGAGACGGTCCGCGCTGGACCTCAGCGTATCCGCCGCAGAACCCGAGCGCCCGGCCGCGGCCTCCCGCGCCTTGCCGGCAACATCTGCGGCGCCATGTTTTACGGATTCAGCCGCGTCTTTCACGGCGTAACGCATTTCCGAAACCGCTTCTCCAGCCGTTTCCTTCAGACGCCGGGCGGACTCCTCCACCGTCGGCTGTGAGCCGTTGCGATCGTTCATCATTTCCTCCGGGAAAGCTCTTCGCTGTAACGCCTCCTGGTTGGTGCAGTTCCGAATATTCGCGTATCGCGCGTCAGGTTTGTGGTGGCGCGCAGGGTCCAGTGCGTCTAACACCTCCACGAACTCACATGCGCTGCGAGGACAGAGAGACGATGGCCGACTTCACAACCCTCACGCTCGAAAACCGCGACGGGATCGCGCTGGTCACATTTGCGCGGCCGGAGAAAATGAACACGTTCAACCCGCAGGTCATGCAAGACATGATCGATGTGTTCGACGCGACCGATGCGGACGACTCCATCCGCGCGGTAATCATCACCGGCGCTGGCCGGGCGTTCTGCGCCGGCGCTGACCTCGGGACGGCGGGCGGGGATACTTTCAACTATGAAAAACGCGATAGCGGGAAGGAGATCATCGCGAACGGTATCCGGCGGGATGGCGGCGGACGTGTGGTCTTGCGGATTTTCCGCAGCCTGAAGCCCGTGATCGCAGCCGTGAACGGCGCCGCGGTTGGCGTGGGCGTAACCATGCAGCTGCCGATGGATTTCCGCCTCGCCTCCACAACAGCGAAGTTCGGCTTTGTTTTTTCGCGCCGAGGGATCACGCCGGAAGCATGTTCATCATGGTTCCTGCCGCGTCTCGTCGGCATGCCCGCAGCGCTGGACTGGGTCTATTCCGGCCGCGTCTTCGGCGCCGAGGAGGCCCTGCAGAAAGGCCTGGTGCAATCGCTGCACGCGCCCGAAGACCTGCTGCCCGCCGCGTTTGAACTTGCGAAACAGGTGACTGCGCATTCCTCCCCCGTCTCCGTCGCCCTGTCGCGCCAGATGATGTGGCGGATGATGGGCGCCGCGCACCCGATGGACGCCCATGTGGTGGACAGCCGGGCGCTACAGGCGCGCGGACGTCAGGATGATGTGAAGGAAGGCATCGCCGCCTTCATGGAAAAACGCGACGCCGCCTTCCCAAACAAGGTCTCGTCGGACGTGCCGGAACTTTTCCCCGGTGGCCTTTTCCCCGGCGGCGAGCCGGAATTCCGCTGATTTCACCGGAGGGTAGTCTGCACTGGCGTAATCCTGCCGGGTCGCTTCACCTGAGGTTCATCCGGCTGGGGCATGGTCGGGGGGCTGGGATCGCCGGGAGTTTCGTAATGTTGCGGGTATTGGCGATGGGAGGTCTCGCGGTCGCGGCCGCTGCTTGCGCCTCCAATCCGAGCTATGCCCCGGGTGTCGAATATCGCGGCGCCCGGCCTGCGCCTCATCAGGCCCACACCCCTGCCCCCCAAAACATTCCGCCCCCGCCGGACGCCCGGCCATCCAGCGCGCAGGTGCTTTACGTCTGCAACTACAGCGCGTCCAACGCCGGAGCCCTTGGACCCAATGGCGAGGCGCTGGCCTTTACGCCCGCCATTGAGGCCGGCGCGGTGGTTCTGTGGCGCAATCCGACCGAGGGGGCATGCCTGTCCTCCGGTTTCGGCTGGCGCGGCAGCGCGACGGGGGGCGGCCGCCAGCACCGGGGCATGGACCTCGCCAACGCCCATGGCGGCTACATTTTCTCGGCCGCCGATGGGGTGGTGACGACTGCCGGCACGCGCGGCAATTACGGGCTGGCGGTCGAGATCGACCACGGGTCAGGCGTGCGCACGCTGTACGCCCACCTGTCGGAAATCCTGCCCGGCGTCACACGGGGCGCGCCAGCGCTGGCTGGCGTTGCGATTGGGCGGATGGGCAAGACGGGCAACGCCACCGGCGTCCACCTGCATTACGAGGTGACGGTCAACGGCCAACAGGTCGATCCGCTGGCCTGGGGCGCTCCCCTCCCGCCGCCCGCCCCTGATGTGCGGGAGCCCTATCTGGAAGCGTTCTCCCCCGAAGCAGCCATCGAGCCGCCGCCAAATTCGTAGGGCGACACGCTGTTAGAGCCCGCGCGCCGCAACCGTCGAAGGACGAGGCGCAACACTCACCGGGGGTACGCGATATAACCGCGCCCGGCCACGGGATTTGAGGCCGGGTGCGGTGTTCGATGGCGGATTACGACGACAGCGCCGCTTCGTTCTTTTCGCCAGTGCGGATGCGGGTGACCGCTTCCAAATCCATCACGAAGATCTTGCCGTCGCCGATCTTCTGCGTGTTGGCGGCCTGCGAGATGGCGTCCGTGATCTTCTCGACCAGCACGTCCGACACGGCCACTTCGATACGCACTTTCGGCAACAGACGGACTTCGTACTCCGCGCCGCGATAGACTTCGGTCTTGCCTTGCTGACGGCCGTAGCCGCGCACTTCCGTCACTGTGACGCCCGAAGCGCCGGCGGCGGTCACGGCGTCCAGAACGGCGTCCAGACGGCTGGGTTTGAATACTGCGGTCACATATTTCATCGTTTTAGCCCCTTGTTTGAGACGTTGGTGGCCGCGAAAACGGCCAGGTGATCAACTAGCTCTAGTTACACACTTTATGTAAAACTGTTCCACAGCTTGTCAACTATCCTGCGAAAAATCTGCTGAATCAGCCGTTTTTCCCTCGCGAGCGGCGGGAATTGCTGATCGGGCAGGCGCCCTTGCCGGTTTCATGACCCGCGCCTTCCGGCCGGTGGGCTCGATATAGAGCCGTTTGACCGCTTCGATCATCAGCACGCCGCCAAACCCGGCCCAGGCCACCTTCCCGATCTTCTCCCACGCATCCCCGGCGGAGGTGATGAGACCGATATTGATCGGCGGGGCATGGAGCGCGCGCGCGGAGGCTGCCGGCTGGAACATCGCATCTTCCAGCAGACCGTTAAGCTGGCTGCGGGTGTAGGACCGGCCCTGCCCGAACGGCGTCGATTCCGCCCGGGTCCACAGGCCCCGGCGGTGCGCCACCACGATCAGGATACGCGCTTCGGGGGCGCAGACGCGCCAGAATTCCCGCAGCAGACGGGGCGGGCTGTCGGCCTCCTCCAGCCCGTGAACCACGATCAGGCGATCGAACAGCGCGTCCTGGAATGGCAGGCGTTCTTCCTCGGTCAGCACGGCGCAGCCCTTGCCGTCCGGCGGCCAGAAGACGGCCCCCTGCTGACCCGGCGAAGCGGCGATCACGCGCCGGGCCCCTGCCCGGTAGGGGTCGAGCAGCGGGGCGGCATGACCGAAACCCAGCACATCCTGCCCGGTCGCGTCCGGCCACAGCGCGGCGACGCGGCGGGCGATCATGTCCTGCGCCATCCGCCCGAGGGGGGACGCATAGAAAGCCTGCATCCTGTCGATGTCGAACCGCATGCCCTTGCCCGGATGAACCTCGTGGTTAGTTATACGAACGCAGGTCAGACCGGAAAGGACAAGCCGTGGCGTCCATCGTCCACATGTTCCCGTGCCTTTCGGACAATTACGGCTTCCTGCTGCACGATCCCGCAACAGGCGAGACCGCCTGTATCGACACCCCGGAACCGGATCGCATCCTGGCCGAGGCGGAGGGCAAGGGCTGGAAAATCACCCAGATATGGAACACCCACTGGCATCCTGACCACGCCGGAGGCAACGCCGCGATCAAGGCGGCGACCGGATGCGCCATCGCCGGCCCCGCTGGCGAAGCCGCAAAGATCCCGGCGCTGGACCGGCATCTGGCCGAAGGCGACATGGTGCAGTTGGGGTCGCTGACGGCGCATGTGCTGGATACGCCTGGGCATACGGCGGGCCATATCGTCTATCACCTGCCCGAGCATGGCATCGCCTTTGTGGGCGACACGTTGTTCGCGCTGGGCTGCGGGCGTCTGTTCGAGGGGACGGCGGCGCAGATGTGGGAAAGCCTCGGCAAGCTGCGCACGATGCCAGCGGACACCACTGTTTATTGCGCGCATGAATACACGGCGTCGAATGCGAAGTTCGCGCTCAGCGTCGATCCTGACAACGCCGCGTTGCGCGCCTATGCCGATGGTGTTGCGGCGAAGCGCGCGCGCAACGAGCCGACCGTGCCCACCACGATCGGCGCGGAGCTGGAGGCGAACCCCTTCCTGCGCGCGGATGATCCGAAGCTGGCGGCGGCGGTCGGCCACGCCAATGATCCCGTGGCGGCCTTCGCCGAAATCAGGGAACGGAAGAACAGATTCTGAGCCGCCGGTGTTGAAGAGAAACACCAAGGCGCGAAGGCCCACAAAGACGCGAAGGCCGCAGTAAGCGCCGGGGATGCTGTCGTTCGTGTTTGAAGCAAGAGTCCCCTCGGGCCTCCCCCCATCGGCCCTTCGGGCCGCTTCCCCCGTAAACGGGAGAAGCGTTAGGGCGGCGGTAAATCCAAAGCATTGCTGGCGGCCCAAGCGCCGCGATGCTGCATTGTATCGGACCCAAGGACCTGTTCCGCATGGCGCACGCAAATCCCGAAGTCGAACGCCTGATCCGCGCGCTGGGCCTGCGCTCGCATCCCGAAGGCGGGTGGTATTGCGAGACGCTGCGGGTCGCGGCGGCGGATGGGGGACGCGCGCTGAAGACCGCGATCTATTTCCTGCTGGCGGCGGGCGAGCATTCGCACTGGCATCGGGTAGATGCGGTGGAAACGTGGTTCTTCCACGCGGGCGATCCGCTGACGCTGTCGATCCATGAGAACGGAAAGACGGTGGTGCATACGCTGGGCGCAGACATCGCCGCCGGACAGCACCCGCAGATCACCGTTCCATTTCACGCATGGCAGAGCGCCGCGCCGCTGGGCGCGTGGACGCTGGTGAGCTGCACCGTGGCGCCGGGATTCGAGTTCGGCGGATTCGATCTGGCTCCACCCGGCTGGGAGCCGGATGGCGGCCGTTGGCGGGAGGGCAGAAGCGCTACTGCGCGGAAAGAATGACCTTGGCGATGGCGGCGGACGAAGGCCGGCCGGCATAACCCTGCGACGGGTTGAGGCTGAGCAGCAGTTCGCCCTCCTCGATCACCGCGCCGGGCGATGCAGCTTTCACCACGCGCACGCCGCTGACCTTGCCAGGCGCAGTGGCGGAAGCGCCGCCAGCCTGTTCAAAACCGAACACCATCAACATCAGCGCGTCGGCCACCCACTGTTCTTCGTGCGCAAACTCCTGCGCGCCGAAGATCGTCACGTCATGGCCGGCGAGCGTGGTGAGGCGGTCGCGGGCGTCCTTCACGCGAACGGCCAGCGAAGTCGTCATGCCCGGCGATGTGCGCGAGAGCGGCGCGACAATCTCGGCGACGTCGGCGGGGGCGCCGTCCTCGTCACCGACATAGGAAATCACATTGCCCGGCTCGGTGAGGCGCAGCACCAGTTCGCCCGCGTCATTGCGCAGGAAGGCGTCGCCGCGTTGCGCGGTGGTGGAGCGCAGCACGAAAACTTCCGGGCTGTCGTCGAACTTCATCAGGGGCGCCTCGCCGGTGCGGTCCAGAACGAAGCTGCGCTGGGTGGCGACATCCTCATACTTGGCGATCCGGGGCGCGCCACGGGCGGAGGGGGCAGCCTGCGCCGCCTGGGCGGCCGGGGGAGCGGGAGGCGATTGCGGCTGCTGCGCGAAGGCCGTTCCGGCCGGCGCAAGCAGGAGCCCCAAAGCCACAGCCAGCGCACGGGGCGCCGCTGAAGCAATGAAACGGACGGATACTCCGCCCGAAGGGGCATGAAATTCTTTCATGGACATCCCCGCCACATAACCCGTCGAAAGGGGCGGATGTTTGTCCAAAAACCGCTCCCCACCGGCCACGATGGGGCGTTTCAGCGACCGCTGCAAGCCCCGCAAACGCTGGGGGTTTTGAGTCTCAGCCTGCGATGAATTGCCCGCCATTCGCCGTCAGCGTCGCCCCTGTGATGAAGCCGGCGTCGGCTCCCGCAAGGAAAGCCACGCAACCGGCGATCTCCTCGGCCTTGCCGAGCCGTCCGACAGGGATGGTAGCAATGATACCTTCCAGAACCTTTTCCGGCACCGCCTGAACCATTTCGGTGTCGATATAGCCGGGGCAAACCGCATTCACCGTGATGCCTTTTTTGGCGTTTTCCTGGGCCAGCGCCTTGGTGAAGCCGATCAGACCGGCCTTGGCGGCGGAATAATTGACCTGGCCGATCTGCCCCTTCTGGCCGTTGATCGAGGAAATGTTGATGATCCGGCCGAAATTGCGGTCGCGCATGCCTTCGATGGTGAGGCGGCACAGGTTGAAGGCCGAGGTGAGGTCGACCCGGATAACGTCATCCCACTGCTGGCGAGTCATCCGGTGCAGAGTCGCGTCGCGGGTGATTCCGGCGTTGTTCACCAGGATATCGATGGGGCCGAGCGCTTCGGTCACGGCCGCGATGCCGCTGGCGCAGGCGTCATAATCGCCGACATCCCATTTGAAGCACTTGATGCCGAGTTCGGCGGCGCAGGACTGGGCGGCCTCGTCATTGCCGGCGTAGTTGGCGGCCACCTTGTAGCCGTCTTTCGCCAAGCGAGCGGAAATGGCCCGTCCAATGCCCCGGGTGCCCCCGGTAACCAACGCAACTTTCGACATCCCCACTCCTCACCATGAGATCACGACCCCGCGAGGTCGCAATTCTTCATAGCAGAGGCCTGCTCAGGCTCAATGGGGCCCTCAACGCTCAAAAGGAAGCGTTCAGGCTCGATCAAAAACGCGATTGCTGCAAAGGCGTATTTGCAGCAATCGCATGAGTGCAGGTGCGTAATGATCGTGCTACACAATTGTCTGTCCGCGTTTTAATCTCACGATAATGGCCAGCGGCGGCCGTACAGAAACCACGCGACAAATCGGCTGAGGCCGGTGGGAGAGACTCTTGACGCAAACGAACGGCAACACCCCGGAAGAACCGATCGTCATCAAGAAATACGCGAACCGCCGTCTCTACGACACGTCCGCCAGCGCCTATGTGACGCTGGAGCACCTGTCCGCACTGGTTCGCGACGGGAAGAACTTCAAAGTCCTGGACGCCAAGAGCGGCGAGGACCTGACACGCGGCGTCCTCGCCCAGATCATCTTCGAGCAGGAAAACCGGCCGGAGGGCGTGCTGCCCGTCAGCTTCCTGCGCCAACTGATCCAGTTCTACGGCGAAAGCTTCCAGTCGATGCTGCCCGCCTATCTCGAACTCTCGATGAAAAGTTTCGAGCAGCAGCAGGAGAAATGGCGCGACTACATGCAGTCCGCCCTCGGCAGCGAGGACAAAGCCAAGGCCTTTGACGAGCAAGTCCGCAAGAACATGGCGATGTTTGAAGAAACGATGCGGTTCTTCACGCCTTTCGTCCCGCCCGTACCCCCTGCTCAGGCCCGGCCGGAGGACGCCGCTGGCGGCCAGAAGCCGGCCGAACCGCCCGCCGGGGCCGAGGCGATCCGCGCGCTGCAGAAGCAGATGACCGACATGCAGCGGCAGCTCGCGGCGCTGGCCTGGGGCCGCGACCCGTCGGCCAAAAAAGACCCCTGAGACACGCGCCAGAGGGCGTTAACTCTAATCCCGTCCAAACCACCGTGTGCGGCAATCTGGCTTGGCGCTTGCACGCTTCAAGGCATGCGCGTGGAAGCCGCCTCTTTTGTCTGGTCTGCCTATGACCGCCGCACACGGACGGCGGACCAGCGTGCGGGCGAGGAACGCCGTGGCGGCGACCGCCGCCGCCAGCGCCGCGCCGAACACACCGCCCAACCCTGGATATCCGCGCCTTTCGGCGCCTACCTGCTCGGGCAAATCACGCCGTCATCCCCTGCTCCGGGCGTCGCGCGGCGCGCCTATGCGCAGCCGGAAACCCGTACGCCGTTGCGGCCCCGGGTCGTGCGCTGCGCCTGACTGACCACGCCTAAAACCCGGCGGTTCAGCGCTTGTCGAGGCGGGCGATCACCATTTCCAGAAGCCGCTCCAGCCGGTCCATCCGTTCGTGGATACCGGCGATGACCTCGCGCGTGACAGCGAAGCCGCCGGGCGCGGTGCGAACAGCTTCGCTCAGCCTGTCCTCGGGCGCGCCGGTCAGCGATGCGCCAGAGCGATCCGCCACCTCTTCAGGGTCAACCGAAAGAACGCGCGCGATGGCCATGACCTCGTGCGATTCCAGCTCGCGCTGGTCGCGATAGACCATCTCCACTTCGTCGATGGTCATGCCGGCCGCCTGGGCCAGCGAGCCGCGCGTCAGGCCCGTCACCTTCAAACGGGAATCGAACCAGTCCTGGTCGAAGAACAGACCCATGCGCGTCAAACTCCACTCGTGGCGCGCAGACGCCCTAGCGACCCATGCCTTCGCCAACCGTGAAGTCACGCCGCGCGGAAATAATGGTCACAACAACGCCGGCCAGTACATCCAGCAGGCTCATGACCGTGAGGATGAAGAAGGCGGACGTAGCAAAATTCTTGAGGAGCAGAAACTCGATCAGGCAGATGATGAAGACGATCATCGACACGGCGTGGTTCGCGATGGTCGAGGCGCCGGTGGATGTCGATTTCAGAATCTCGACGAAGAAGAAGCCGAGCGAGAGGATAATCAGGATGTCGCCGGAGGAGATGGCCCATTGGGCGCCTTCAGCGACCATTCCCATGGTGGCGACGGGGCGGCCGATATTCTCGGTCATCGTCATCGTGCCATCCGGCCCGCCGCCGAATGTGAACGCCATCAGGTTGTAGATAATGACCGGGACCGCGAGCAGCGGAAAAATGCCGAAAATGGCGCGCATGACACTTCCCCTTGCCGGGCCGCGCGGCCCGTTCCGTCTGCGGCGTGCGTTGTCCTCAGCCTCAGCAACAGAAGCGGTACCGAAGATTCCTAGCAATTGAAAGCCCTCCGCTCACGCCCCCTGGGCGGTCTGGCGTCTCAGATTTCGTCGACGCCGCCGGGCGATTGCCTGCGGCGGCGCAACCACATTACGCCACGCATATCCTGCAATTCGCGGGTGAAACCGCCAAGTCCGCCTTCGCCCCTCACCGGACCGCGGGCGGGCCTGCGCTTCACCGTCCGCGTCTCCACCTCATAGCCCTCCGCTTTCATCAGCGCGGGCAGATAGCGGTGCATCTGGTCGAAATACGGCAGCAGGTTGTAGGCGTCCCGGCGAAAGGCGCGCAGGGTGGACGCGTCGTCGGGCGAACCGCCCGGTTCCGTCGGCGGACCACCGCTCAGCCGGTCAAGCAGCGTGCGCCGGGGTTTCTCGCTGCGCCCCTGCACCAGCGCCAGCCGGCCCGGCGCATCGGCGCGGCCAAGCTGTGAGACGAGCCCCAGAATTTCGGCTGGATCGTCCCGGCCTTCGCCATTGATGGTCACCACCACGCCGGCGCGCGCAGCCGCGACGCCCGTGCGGATGGCCCGGCCCGGCCCGGCCGCCTTGCGGTGGCCGAGAATCCGGAGCCCCGGAAAGCGTGTTTTAAGCGTATGAAGCCGTGACCGCGTGTCGTCGGTCGAGCTGTCATCGACCACGACGAGTTCCCAGGCGCGGCCAGACAGGGCGTCCGAGATTTCCTGAACCAGCGCCTCGATACCGCTGGCGGCGTTGAATACAGGCGCCACGACCGAGATTTCCGGCCGGCCCGCGCCATGTCCGTCTGGTTTGGTTTCGCTCAACCTGCCTCATCCCTCTGTCATTGCCCAATCTATAACCGGGTGGAGCCCGGCATGCGAGGGGTTGGCGAAGACGTGACGCCCGGAAAAGCAGCGGGAACAAACCGGGCGACGTGCGCGCTAAACGCCGTTAGGGTCGCCGCCGGCGGGAATCGGCCGCGACGTGGGATTACGGCGGCGACAGGATAATCCAGGCGTGATGGCGGCATTTGACCGGTTTGTTCATTCGGCCTGGGCCTATGCCGCAGTAGCCGTGATCGTGTTCCTGGCCGCGCTGCCAGGCGTGATCGCCATGCCGACGCTGGACCGCGACGAGGCGCGTTTTTCCCAGGCCAGCGCTCAGATGATCGAAACGGGCGATTTCGTTGTCATCCGCTTCCACGATGAACTCCGCAACAAGAAGCCCGCCGCCATTCACTGGATGCAGTCCGCCGCCGTCGGCGCGACGTCCAGCGTCGAGGCGCGCGATATCTCCGCCTTCCGCCTGCCCTCCCTGATCGCGGCCATGGGCGCGGCGATGGCGACGCTATGGGCCGGGACCGCCTTGTTCAGCCGGCGCGCCGCCTTCCTTGGCGCGGCCCTGCTCGGCTCATCTCTGCTGCTCACCACCGAGGCGCATATCGCCAAGACCGATGCGGCGTTGTTGTGCGCGATCACGCTGGGCATGGCGGCGCTGGCCTGGCTGCGACGGGGCGCGGGGCGCAGGACGGCGGTTCTGTTCTGGGCGTGCATGGGCGTGGGCGTGATGCTCAAGGGGCCAATCGCGCCGCTGGTTGCGGGCATGGCCATCGCCATGCTGTTCGCGATCGAGCGCAAGTTCGAATGGGCCAAGCCGCTGCTCTATTGGGCCGGCATCAGCCTGTTCCTCATTCTTACCGTGCCGTGGTTCCTCGCAGTGCAGATCGCAACCGGCGGCGCTTTCCTGTCGGAAGCGGCGAGCGTCGATCTCGGCCAGAAGCTCGTGATGGCGGCGGAGTATCACGCGGGTCCGCCGGGAATGCATATCGCGCTCCTGCCGCTGCTGTTCTGGCCGGGCTCACTGTTTCTCGTGGGCGGCCTGTGGCTTGCCGGAACCAATCTGTTCCGGCGTGCGGGAACGCAACTGGTGCGCAAGGGCGAGACGGACGCTACGCGCAAAGCCGCCGACGCTGTCGCGAAAGCGTGGACGGATCAGGAAGCGGCGGCGTGGCGGTTCATCGCGTGCTGGATCATTCCGGCCTGGCTGGTTTTTGAATTCACGCCGACCAAGCTGGTGCATTACACCATGCCGCTCTACCCCGCGATCGCGCTGGCGGCGGGCGTTGCCGCAGACAACTGGCTGCGCAATGGCGCGCTGACGGCGGGACGGATCACCGGTCTGGTGGTGTTCACGATCGCCAGTCTTGTTGTCGTGGCCATCGTATCGCCGTGGGTGCTGGACGCGGTCCGCGCCGACGCGGCCAGCGAATACGCGCCAATGCTGACTGATCGTGTCGCGTGGTCGTGGAGCCAGGACTGGGCGGCGAACGGCTCCGGCATCTGGCCGATGATCCTGATCGCGGTGTGCGTGGTGTTCACCGGCGTCGCCTTTTTCCGCAAGATGCAGTTCGCGGCGATGGCGGGTCTCGTCGCCTGCACGCTGGCGGCGGGCGTCAGCTATCGCGCGCTGGTGCTGCCCAACCAGACATGGGTGCTGCACACCGAGGCGGCGCTCTCCGCCATCAACGAAGTCTGCGCGGCGCCGGAAGGAACGGTGCAACGCCGCGCTTCCGGTTGCGAGGAGCCGGGGCCGTCCATCGTGCGCTCGATCGCCTATGCCGAGCCCAGCCTTGTGTTCGAACTGGCGGGGCGTGTGAGCCTGCCGCCGAAATCATCCGCTGTCCTGCCGCCTGTCTCCGACGACGCGCGGCCGGCCTGGCTGATCGATGTGAATACGGAAGAAGGCGCGGCGGCGCTGGGACAGATCACTACAGCGGCCGCAGCCCAGGACCGGTGCGTGCGTCTCGCGCGGCGGCATGTGATGAACTACTCGCTTGGCCGCCCGCTGACGCTTGCCGCGGTCGTGGTGGAGCCGGGCGCCTGCCCTGATATTGGCCCCGGCATCCGTCCGCCCGAGCCGGAACCCGAACCTGAGCTGGAACAGTAATCAGCCAGCGCCGCGCAGGCGCGCGCGCGCCATCAGCGCGAGTGTAATCACCGGACCGATCACGCCCGCCAGCATACGCTCGCCGCCCGAACTGGCGAACTTGCGAAAATAGCGCGACAGGCCCGCCGCCTTGTGCCCCTCGACCACTTGCGAGACTTCATCGCTCGTCGCGCCTTCGTGCAGCGCTGCGGCGTGCGGCGTGTAAACGACCGAACCGCCATCCGCCTCGGCGCGGCGGCAAAGATCGAGATCCTCGACGTGCAGGAAATAGCCCTCGTCGAAACCGTTGAGGCGCGCGAAGCCGTCGCGCGACATATACATCAGCGCGCCGGAAACCGCCTCCATCGGCGTGGGTCCCAGTGGCGGCGGCTCGTTATTGCGGTTGATCGAGACGAAGCCGGGATGCAGCACGCGCAACACGCCCAGACCGAGGAAGGTCGCCATCGCCGACGCCATGGTGAGACGGCGGCGGCGGCCGCCGCGTTGCTCCACGCCATTCATGCCAAAGATGCGCCCGCCCGCGATCACCGGCTCGGCGCCCATGGCGTGGGCAGTCTCCAGCGCGGCGACGGAGCCACGGCGCAGCACGGCGTCCGGATTGATGATCAGCAGGCGGTCGCCGCGCGAGGCATAGACGCCCATGTTGACGCCGGCAGCAAAGCCCCGGTTCTCGCCCTTGCCGATCACTTTCAGCTTGGCCGACATCGCAGCCAGCGTCTCCACACGCGCCAGCGTGGCGGGCGGATTGCCGTTGTCGACGAGGATGATCTGGTGAACGTCCGGGTCCGCCTCCAGCGCGTGAAGGCAATCCATCAGCACGGGCCCGGTGCGATAGCTGACGACGACCGCCGAAACCTCCAGCCCGTCGGGAGCCCGCGCAAACACGCGCCGCCAGTCATAGCCGGACGTCGCGTGCTGGCCGGGATCATCCGCCACGGCGAAGCTGGCGGGCGATCAGGAAAGCCGCCGATCCCAGGCTGAAAAGCAGCACCCACCCCAGAGCCGGGATGCCAGCGACGGCGACCCACAGACCATGCCCGGCGCAATCCAGCGTCGCGGGATCGTCAAGCGCCTTGCACGCCGCAATCTCGCTCTCCGCAAACATCGTCGCGCCCCAGACCACGAGGACGGCAAGGCCGCCCAGCACAAGAATCCCGACAGTGAAGGCGCGCCAGAACGGAGCGCCCGCCTGCGCCAGACCGCGCCGCAGCAGGAACAACGCAATCCCCGCCGGCGCAAGCGCGGCGGCGAACAGGATCAGCAGGTCGCGAACGACGCCAGCGGTCATGCGGTTGCCTGTTGCTCTTTCGCGCGCTTCTGATCCGGCGCCAGCGCTTCGACAGGCAGGGCGCGCACGGCGTCGGCCAGCAGCACGATCTCCTGCGCCTGCGATCCGAAACGGCGCAGCGCCAGTTTGCGCTCCTCCGCCTCCTTCACGCCGACAACCGCGATCACCGGGACTTTCTGCAACGAGTGTTCGCGAACCTTGTAGTTGATCTTCTCGCCGCGCACGTCGACCTCGACACGCAGACCGGCCCGGCGGAGTTCCTCGGCGGCCTCATGCGCATAGCCTTCCGCCGCTTCGGAGATCGTCGCGACAACCACCTGCACGGGAGCGAGCCACAGCGGGAAAGCCCCGGCGCAGTTTTCGATCAGGATGCCGATGAAGCGTTCCAGCGACCCCAGAATGGCGCGGTGAAGCATGACGGGGCGATGCTTGAGACCGTCCTCGGCCACATATTCCGCGTCCAGTCTTTCAGGCAGCACATAGTCGAGCTGGATCGTGCCGCACGTCCACGTTCTGCCAATGGCGTCCTTCAGGACGAAGTCGAGCTTCGGCGCGTAGAATGCGCCGTCGCCTTCCGCAATCACCGGCTCGACGCCCGCCTTGCGCGCAGCGGACATCATCTGCCTTTCGGCCTTGTCCCAGAACTCGTCCGAACCGGCGCGAACTTCGGGGCGCGTCGCCAGGGCGATGTGATCCGACTCCATGCCGAAGTCAGCGTGGATAGAGCGCGCGAGCGTGATGAACGCCGCCGTCTCTTCCTCGATCTGGTCCTCGCGGCAGAAGATATGCGCGTCGTCCTGCGTGAAGCCGCGCACGCGCATCAACCCGTGCAGCGAACCCGATGGCTCGTAACGGTGGCAGGCGCCGAACTCGGCCATGCGCAGCGGCAGGTCGCGATATGATTTCTGGCCGAACTTGAAGATCTGCACGTGACCGGGGCAGTTCATCGGCTTCAGCGACAAAGTCTCTTCTTCGGCCGTTTCCGCGATAAACATGTTTTCGCGATACTTCTCCCAGTGTCCTGACTTCTCCCAGAACACGCGGTCGAGCACCTGCGGCGTGCGCACCTCGACATACTTCGCTTCGTCGAGGCGGCGGCGCATGTAGTTCTCGATG
>CAZJZQ010000028.1:22607-29721 GCA_964550535.1 uncultured Rhizobium sp. | reverse complement strand
CCATCGCCCTCGCCGCTCACCAGATCCACGATGGCGCGGACATCATGATCGGCGGCGGCGTGGAGTCGATCTCGCTGGTGCAACTGTCCGGCAAGGGCAACCGCCACATGGCCGCGAACGAGCAACTGGTTGAGCGTATCCCCGCCATCTACATGAGCATGATCGAAACCGCCGAGATCGTCGCCGAGCGTTACAACGTCAGCCGCGAATATCAGGATGAATACGCCCTGCAATCGCAGCAGCGTACAGCCGCCGCGCAGGCCGCTGGTCTCTACAAGGACGAAATCGTCCCGATGAAGACCAAGATGGCCCAGACCAACAAGGAAACCGGCGAAGTCACGATTGTCGACGCCGAAGTGACGAAGGACGAGTGCAACCGTCCGCAGACCACCCTCGCCGACCTGCAGAAGCTGGCGCCGGTGTTCAAGGGCGGCCAGAAAATCACGGAAGGCAAATACGTCACCGCCGGCAACGCCTCGCAGTTCTCGGACGGCGGCGCGGCTCTGGTGCTCATGGAAGCCAAGGAAGCCGAGAAGCGCGGCCTGAAGCCGCTCGGCGCATTCCGTGGTTTCGCCGTCGCCGGCTGCGAGCCGGATGAGATGGGCATCGGACCGATCTACGCCGTTCCCCGCCTGCTGAAGCGTCACGGGCTGAAGATCGACGACATCGATCTGTGGGAACTGAACGAGGCCTTCGCCTCGCAGTGCCTCTACTCGCGCGACAAGCTGGGCATCGACCCGGCCAAGTACAACGTCAACGGCGGCTCGATCTCGATCGGCCACCCGTATGGTGTGACCGGCGCGCGCTGCACGGGCCACCTGCTGCTCGAAGGCCAGCGCCGCAAGGCCAAGTATGGCGTCGTCACGATGTGCATCGGCGGCGGACAGGGCGCGGCGGGTCTCTTCGAGATCTTCAACTAAGCCAGTCCGATACCAAGTCCGGCGCCCGTCCTGTTCATGCAGGGCGGGCGCTGTGCGTTTACCATGTCCGCTGCAATGGCCTGCTAATTGCAGCCCGGTAATCAATTTGCGGGCTGCGACAGGCGGCTGGCGTAAAGCGGACCAGCCCATGACCAGCTTCACCAGCAACATGAAGATTTTTGGCGCCGTACCCCTTTCGGCGACGGCCAGGATCGGCCTGCTGCTGGCCGTGCTGTTTGGCATCACCTTCGCGTATTTCAGCCAGGACACACGCAATCATAACGCCATCTGCCGCGCAGCGCTGGCCGCCAATATCGTGCAGGATGGCGCGACCCACGCCGACGGTTATGAGGTCTATACCGACGACATTTCGGTGATCGACGGCGTCTATTACTGCGACAAGGCGCCCGGCATCACCTTCATGGCCCTGCCCGTAGCGGCTGCGATCTCGGCCGCCGCCGGTCCGGTCACGGTCGAGACCGTTGAAACGAAAACGTGGGATGCGTTCGTCATCCTCTCCACCCTCATCAGCTGCGGTCTGCTTTCGGCGGCGGCTGGCTATTTTCTCTATCGCCACATCCTCGCCCGCACGAACGACGCCGGAGCCGCCATCATCGCGGCTGTCGCCTTTGCGCTGGGCACGCCGGTGTTCGGCTGGGCGACCGCCTATTTCGGGCACGCAGCCTCCGCAGCGACCTTGCTGATGGGATATGTCGCGTTCGATACGGCGATCCGCCGCCTGAAGGCGGGTGAGACATTCGTGTGGTCTGCGCTCGCTGGCGGGGTCGCGTTCGGCGCCTCGACAGCGATGGAATACACTTCGCTGATCCCGGCGCTGGTTATCGGCGGCGTGCTCGCCGCGACGATCAACTGGCGCACCAGCGCTGTTCCGGCGGTCAAGCTCTACGGGTTGGCTGCGGCCGGCGGCGTCATCGCGCTGATCCCGGTGCTTGTCTATCACAACGCCGCCTTCGGCTCACCGTTCAGTTTCGGCTACTCCCATCCATCGACCTATCAGGATCTGAAATCTGGCTTCTTCGGCATCGCGATCCCTGATCCGGGCATCATCGGCGAACTGATCGCCGGCACGCGCCGGGGATTCATCTGGTACGCGCCGGTGATGCTGGCCGCCCTGTGGGCCGCCTTCACCGCCATCCGCCGGCCGGAGGTTCGCACCACCGCGATCATCTCGCTGTTGGTGCTGCTGTGGTTCGTGCTGATGAACGCCGGCTTTACTTACTGGCGCGGCGGCTTCTCCACGGGGCCGCGCTATCTGACGCCTGCGCTGGGCTTCATGATGGTGATGCTGGGGCTGGCCTGGCCGTATTTCAGCAAGCCCGAACGGATCGGCGCGCTGGCGCTTCTGGTTCTCAGCGTCGCGATCAACCTTGCCGCAACGGCCGTAGGCATGGCGGCGGACGAATCGATGTCGAACCCGCTGACGCAATATGTCCTTCCCGGCCTGCTGGCTGGCGAGGTCTGGCAAACGCTCAGCTATCGCGCCCTTGGCGGTTCGACGTTGTTGCACCTTGTTCCGTTGCTGGCGGTGTGGGGCGCGACGGCATGGCTGATCGTGCGTGAATTGCGGCGTCTGGCGGGCGGCGATGCGCGCCCGTCGCAAGCCGCCGGAACCGCCGCGGCGCATTGACACCAAGCATTCTGCGAAGACGGCTTGCCCAACCGGCTTCCGTTGCGCACTTTCGACTCCGTGGGGCGTTCGGAGTTTCGTCTGATGCGTATCGTCTGTCTTGTCGCTGCTGTGTTGCTTTCCGCCTGCGGAGAGGAACAAGCGCCGGAAATTATCGTTCCGGCGGCGGCCGAGGTAGTCGAGAGTCCCCCGCCCGCGATTGCACGTCCGACCGTGGAAGGCTGGAATCTCAGCGAGGACGAATATTCGTTGCAGGGTTCCGTGATGCCGGGGGTCAAGGGAACACAGCACAGGAGCGGCGCGCTGTTCTCGCAGGACACGCTGCGCGGCAAGTGGACGATCCTGGCATTCTGGGGGCTGTGGAGCGACGACAGCATCGCTGACGCGCGATACATCAGCGCGTTGATCTCCGCCGTGAAGCAGGACCCGCAATTGCACTTCATGTCCGTGCATATTCCGCCTGCGCCGGACCGCACCGAAGAGGCTCTGGGCAGCTTCGTGTCGCTGGATTCTTTCTTCTCCGATCAGGGTGGACGCTGGCCCACGGTGTTCGACAAGGAAGGGCGCATTTCTGCGGCCATGCAGATCGACACCGCACCGCTCTATCTGCTGATCGGCCCCGATCTTACGATTGAGGCCTGGCGCGGGCTGCTGGCGGCGACGCCCGAGGACGGCATCAAGCCGGTGATCCGCGGCGTGGCGGAAATCCGCAAGCAGATCGCCGCGCCAGAATAATTGCCGCCAGACCAAAATGAGAAGGCCCCGTCCATGGCTGGACGGGGCCTCTCTGCTTTTGCATGCCGCTCACGGTGCGGCTGTTCAAGACCGGCGTTCAACACCGGCTTCATCTGTTCCTGATTTTTCGTTGGCGGCCTGAAGGTGTCCTGGCTAGGTCGTATCGCCCTTCAAGCCCTGGCTCCGTTACACGCACGGAGCCGGATTTTCTGTCCGGGTGGAATCTCCATGCAGTTCCTCCTTGGCTGTTGCTCCTAGCCGCCGGGCCGCCCGCTCAACCTCTACCTTCGCCGCACGCCAGACTTCTCTGGGCGCCAGCGCGGGAGGGAACTCCAGACAACCTGGTCAGCAAGAAAAGTGTGAACCTCTTGTCCGGGGCCGTCAATGCAGAATGCGAATCGCATCACAGTGCGCCGATGAAGGCGCAACGCCCAACATTTCTCGAATTCTTCGCTGGCGGCGGCATGGCCCGCATCGGACTCGGCGGCGCGTTCGACTGCGCCTTCTCCAACGACATCGACGCGATGAAGTGCGCGACTTACGCCGCCAACTTTCCCGGCGACGAAGTCGTGCAGGGCGACATCTGGAATCTCGATCCGGCCACCATCCCGGCAACCGATCTCGCCTGGGCCTCCTTCCCTTGTCAGGACCTCTCACTCGCGGGCGCGCGGCGCGGATTGAATGCGCCGCGCTCAGGCGCCTTTTGGGGCTTCTGGAACATCATAGAGGCGATGACGAAGAGCGGCCGCGCCCCGGCGACGCTGGCGCTGGAGAATGTTGCGGGCCTGCTGTCGTCACATGGCGGCCGCGATTTCACGACGTTGATCACAACACTGGCGGACGCAGGCTATCGCGTCGGCGCCGTGATGATCGACGCGTCGCACTTCACCCCGCAATCGCGCCAGCGGCTCTTCATCATCGCGCATCGCGGCCGCATACCTGATGACCTTGTGGCCGACATGCTTGACCCCGCCTTTCATCCGCAACTCCTGCGCAACGCGGTGGAGGCCCTGCCGCACGGCGCGCGGATGGCGTGGGCATGGTGGCGCATTCCGCAACCGCCGCGCCGCAATGCCGACCTCGCCTCCGTCCTGGACAGGAACCCGCCCGAAAACGCCTGGCGGCCTGACGCGGACCTGCGCCACCTGACCGGCATGATGGCTCCGCTGCATCGCGCCCGCTTTGAAGCGGCCCTCGCCGATGGCGAATGGCGCGCAGGCGCCGTGTTCCGCCGCATCCGCATCGAGCATGGCAAGCGCGTCCAGCGTGCGGAAATCCGCTATGATGGCCTCGCCGGCTGCCTGCGCACGCCGTCCGGAGGATCATCGAAACAGCTGCTGGTCGTGACAGAGAATGGCCGCGCGCGCCTCCGCCCCGTGCTGGCGAGGGAGGCGGCGCGGCTGATGGGATGCGATGACGCCTACCGCCTGCCGTCACGCGAAACCGCCGGGCTCAAAGTGCTGGGCGACGGCGTGGCCGTGCCCGTGGTGCGCTGGCTGGGCGAGCACCTCCTCGCGCCGCTCGCGAGAGGCGGAGCGGCGCGGGCGGCAGCCTGATCGCTATTTCTTCCTGGCGGCTTTCTTCGCCGGAGCCTTCTTCACGGCGGCCTTTTTGACAGCCGTCTTTTTCACGGCCGTCTTCTTGGCCACGGCTTTTTTCGCCGCCGCCTTGGCCGCCGTTTCCGCCTTGCTGACCCGCTTCACATCCTGGCCGTGAGCGCGCTTGTAGGTCTGGATATCCTTGAACTGCCCGTCCTTGCCGCGCACGGCGTAGAGTTTCGTGCCTTTGGAACTGCGATGGGTTGTGCGAGCCATTGTGCGTTTCCTCTCCTTCATGGAATCGTAAGCTCAGCATTGCGTCAGACGCGGACGCGCACAACATCCGGCGGCATGGATCATGGCCGATGTCTTCAGCCCCGAAAAACGCTCCGAGGTGATGCGCGCCGTGCGCTCGCGCAACACGTCACCGGAGCTGGCCGTCCGGCGGTGCGCGCATGCGATGGGGCTGCGCTTTCGCCTGCACCGCGCCGCCCTGCCCGGCTCGCCCGATCTCGTGTTTCCTTCGCGGCGTGTCGCATTGTTCGTGCACGGCTGTTTCTGGCACGGACATGCCTGCGCACGCGGCGCGCGCATGCCCGCGACCAACGCAGAATACTGGCGCGCCAAGATCGCCCGGAATATCGCGCGCGACGCCCGCAACGCCGAGGCGCTGGCCCTGCTCGGATGGGACCAGTCGGTAATATGGGAGTGCGAGAGCCGTGACCCCGAGCAAATGCGCCGCATCCTCAAGCACATCGCGCGCAGGAAACCGGTGACGCGCTGATTTTCTTGACCCTGCACCCCGCGCCCATCATCTTCCGGCCTTACCGCCGGGAACCTGTATGCTTCATCCGTCGACACGGAACCTGATCATGAAGCTCTGCGAGCTTACGGGCCGCGGCATGCTTCAATGGCGTGAAGGCGAAGACGGCGCATCACGGCTCGGCGCCGAGGGGTATGTCGTCGAAATTTCATCGAGCCCCACCGCCATACACATTCTCAATGGCGAGGGCCGGGTGATCGAGACGGTTACCGAAGCCGACCTGAAGGGTGATGGCGAGCCAGGCGCGGACCTCGCCGCCGATGTCCGCCGCATGGCTGAACAGGCGCACCGCGTCGCACGCGGAGCCGAGCGCGCCATTGCGGCCATCCTTTCGTCGCTGTCCGCCCCGCCCCGGCGCGAGACCCACGCAGACCTCGCGCCTGCCCCGTCCCCTGTTCCAGCCCATGCTGACAATGACGACGGGACCGAAGAGGTTACGACACCGGTACTTCCGGACCCTGCCAACGATATCCGCATCGAGAGCAGATCTGCGCCTGGCGTTCACGCACCGCCGCCTCGCCCAACCCTCTCGCCGCCGGAACCGGGCGGCGCACGGCGCGGCCCCCGCGCGATGTTTGGCTCCATTCCGTCCTTCGCACGGGTGATCGTGGCGCTGGAGCCCGCACCTGAACCGTTCGCACCGATCGTCGGTGAGCCCGGACAGCCAACCGCGACTCGCGCTCCCTCATCGGCGGCTGATCCCTACAAGCCCTGGTAATAAAAGCGGGTTGAAGTTCAGAGGCGGCAGGAAGCCGGCACGTGCCAGCCCAGTACAGCGTCGCCGCCGGTGACATCCTCAACGCCTTCGCAATTGGGACGCGAAGCTGCGCCAGAGCGAAGGAAACGCATGCGAGACGTCATCCATGCATTGGCCGCCGCGATCTCGATCGGATCAAGGAAAGCAATTGTCGATCCATCGGATTCAACTGCGCACTCGTACAGGCTGCCGATATGGGTGCGCAGGCCCAGCGCCGTGCGGCCGCCTTCGCGCGCATAGATGCCCGTCACCAATGCCTGCTGGCCGAGCCGGTCGAGGCAGGCGTCGATCTCGCTGATCGCCTCCACGATGACGGCGTTTACGCCTGAATCCGACGCGCCGGTTTCACCAGCGAAACCGCATCCGCCGTATTCGATGCCGTCGAACGACACGATCACGCTGGCCTGCCCGTTCTCGCCATTCAGGGTGGAGCAGACCTCACGCTTGATCGCAATCTTCAGCGGGAGCGAGTCAAACGTATCCGCACCGCCAGCTTTGACTGGCTGCACCATCGGCGCCTCGATCTCGGGAAGACCGGAGCGTTTGAACACGAACCAGCCATCGGCTATTTCGAGCCTCCAGAACGGCTCGTCGCCTGCCGCATGGAAGGGCGGCGCGAGCACCCAGCCCGACGTGTCCAGATTTGCAGGAATGCCGAGCGCGGCGGCGGATGAACCGGATGTCTGTGGCGCC
>CAZJZQ010000028.1:18735-22597 GCA_964550535.1 uncultured Rhizobium sp. | reverse complement strand
CGGCTGATTTACGCCCAGCATGCCCGGCTGTGGCGATGCGCCGCCGGCGGCGCCCGCAAGATCACCGGCGGTCGCGTCGATGCTGTCCGTGGGTTTTTCTCCGCATGCCGCTGCACACAGCAACAGCGCGGCGACGCCAGCGAATACGCGGCGTGATCCATATCCTGATTTTCCGGACGATACCGGCATCACGACGCGTCCCGCGAATCCTATCCCGTTCGATTCTTCACACTAACACGCACCGCAAACGAAACGAGCCCGTCCAACCTGTAGGTTCGGAAAGGTTGGCCCATGCGTTCAGACAAACAGTGTAGCTGTTTCGCAACGCGGGGGAGCGTCCGTTCAACGATTAACCAAGGGTGTGTCTGAAAAACAGCACTGATGCTACAACGCCAATACGGCCTACTGCCTAGCTTCCTGGGTTTGCTCGCCTCATCGGGGATATCCCGGAGAGGCTCGTTCAGGAAACCTTCAGGCGGGCGCCGCGTTCCTGCCGTGATCTGCGGGCAGATGCCCTGACCTGAACCGAATTATCGAATCGGGACGTGAGGAGAATATCATGATGCGAACTATGGCTTTTGCTGCGTGCGTTTCGGCGATGACGCTGACGGCGTGCGCCACGGACCCGGTTACGGGCCAGGCGATCTACGGAAATACGGCGCGCGGCGCTGCGATTGGTGCGATCGTCGGCGGTGTCGGCGGCCTCTTTGCTGGCGGCGATGACGGACGCAACGCGGCTGTCGGCGCGGCTGTCGGCGCGATCGCCGGCGCAGGCGTCGGCCGCTACATGGACGGCCAACAGGAGGACATGCGCCGCAAGGTCGCCAACAGCGGCATCGGCCTCCAGCGCGTCGGCGACGACATCAAACTCGTCATGCCGTCCGACGTGACGTTCTCGAAGGGCTCCGCCCAACTCGACCCGGCGTTCCTGCCGGTGCTCGACAAGGTGGCTGAGTCGCTCAACCTCTACCCGAAGACGACCATCGACATCGTTGGTCACGCGTCGACGGAAGGCGCTGATCAGGCGAACCTCGACCTCTCCTATCGCCGCGCTGAATCGGTGCGCAATTACTTGCAGGGCCGTGGCGTGCTCGGCCAGCGTATTGCGACGGGCGGCCTGGGCGAGAGCCAGCCGATCGTCTTCCCCGACGACACGGAAGCCAAACGTTCGCAGAACCGCCGTGTGGAAGTTCTGCTGCAACCGGTCGTCGAAGGCTGAACGGTTCACACATCGTAAGCTGGGAAGGGCGCCTCCGGGCGCCCTTTCTGTTTCCAGGTTACCGTTATCGGCCAGAGACGCACCGCGCGATCTGCTCGCTGATGACCTGATCGACAATAGAAGCGATCGCAACCGAATCCGACAGCAATCGTATCCACGGAGCGCCGCCGCGTTGGCGAGACGCGCGGGTGGGATCAGCCGCGGCCAGATCAGGCTGCCGCAGCGGCCTGGTCCTTGGGCGGGAAGCGCGAATAGAAAGTCTGCCCGCGCGCCGCCATGTCGCGCAGCAGCGCGTTGGGACGGAAACGCTCGCCATACGCATCAGCCAGGCGATCGCATTCCTCGACGAACTTCTTGATGCCGATCTTCAAGTCCATGAAGGAGCAAACCCCGCCCGAATATGGCGCGAAGCCCCAGGCGAGGATCGAGCCGATATCCGCGTCGCGCGCGTCGAGAATGACACCCTCCTCGAAGCAGCGGGCCACTTCCACGCACTGGCGATAGAGGAAGCGCTTGGTCAGTTCCTCCTTCAGCGCGGGGGGGCACTCCTGCACCTTGATCTCGACCTTCTTCGACAGCTCGGGATAGAGCCGCTCGGGCTTGTTCTGGGCGTTATACTCATAGAAGCCTTTGCCAGCCTTGCGGCCTACGCGGCCCTCCGCCTCGGTGATCCAGGCCATGATGTCGCCGACCGGGCTCTGATCATAAGATTTGCCCGCCGCTTTGCCGGACTCGCGGCCGATCTTCACGATCGTGTCGAGACCGACGCTGTCGGAAACTTCCAGCGGGCCCATCGGCATGCCGGCCATACGGCCGACATTCTCGATGATCGCAGGCGCCACGCCCTCGGCCAGCATCGTCATGCCTTCCTCCGGATAGGTGCCGAACACGCGCGACGTGTAGAAGCCACGGAAGTCGTTCACCGCCACCGGCGTTTTGCGGATCTTCAGGACGTAATCCATCGTCTTGGCCAGCGTCTCCTGAGACGTGCCCTTGCCCATGATGATCTCGACCAGCCCCATCCGCTCGACCGGCGAGAAGAAGTGGATGCCGATAAAGTTGGCGGGGCGTACAGACGCTTCCGACAGTCCGGTGATCGGCAGCGTGGAGGTGTTCGTGCCCATCACGGCGGCCTCGCCGATGACGGCTTCGATCCGCTTGGTCACCTCGGCCTTGATCGCCGGGTTCTCGAACACCGCCTCGACCACGATGTCAGCGCCGCGTGCGAGTTCATAGTCGGTCGACGGCGTGATAAGGGCCAGCAGGGCCTCGCCCTTTTCCTTCGTGGTCTTGCCGCGTGACACGTCTTTCTCGACGATCTTGCGGGAGTAATCCTTGCCCTTGTCCGCAGCCTCCTGGCTCATGTCGAGCAGGATGGTCTGGATGCCGGCTTTCGCCTGAACATAAGCGATGCCCGCGCCCATCAGACCGGCGCCGATCACCACCGCCTTCTTCACCTCGAAAGGCGCAAAGCCAGAAGGACGCGACGCGCCCTTGCCCAGTTCCTGCATCGACAGGAAGAGCGAGCGGATCATGCCCTTCGCTTCCGGCGTCATCAGCGTCTTGACGAAATAGCGGCTCTCGATACGCAGCGCGGCGTCCATCGGAACCTGCAAGCCTTCATAGACCGCCGAGAGGATGTGCTTCTGTGCGGGATAGTTGCCCCACGTCTGCTTCGCCAGCATGGCCGCGCCAAAGGTGAACACCGGAGCGCCCTTGGGGTCGTTCGGGCCGCCGCCGGGAATGCGGAACTTGGCTTCGTCCCACGGCGCTTTCGCGTTCGGGTTCGCCTTGACCCATGCCTTCGCCTTCGCGACCAGATCGGACACCGGCGCGAGTTCATGCACCACTTTCAGATCGAGCGCCTGTTGCGCCGTCATGCTCTCGCCTTGCAGGATATACGGCGCCGAAGCCTGCACGCCGATCAGGCGCGGCAGACGTTGCGTCCCGCCGCCGCCCGGCATCAGGCCGACCTTGGCTTCGGGCAGGCCGAGTTGCAGTTTCGGATTGTCATTCGCCGCCACACGATAGTGGCACGCCAATGCGACCTCAAAGCCGCCGCCGAGGGCGAGGCCATTGATGGCGCAGGCCACCGGTTTCTTGCAGATCTCAAGGCTGCGCAGGATCTTGTTCAGCGAGAACGCGCTGTCGAAAGCCGCCTTCAGTTGCGCTTCCGGGTTGCCCGCGCTGGCGCCGCCGCCAAATCCGCCGCCACCGAGTTCGCCCAGGTCCGCGCCCGCGCAGAAGCCGGATGCCTTGCCACTGGTCAGCACCAACCCCTTGATCGCCGCATTGCCGGTGACTTCGGCCGCGATAGCGCCAAGGTCCGCCACGGCCTTCGCCGTCAGCGTATTCATGGAACGGCCGGGCACGTCGAAGGTCGCGACCGCGATGCCGTCGGCGTCGATTTCAAACTTGAAGGTTTCGAGGTTCATTGTTTCAACCTTCCCTTAGACGCGTTCGATGACGGTGGCGGTGCCCATGCCGGCGCCGACGCACAGCACAACAAGCGCAGTTTCCTTGTCGGCGCGCTCAAGCTCGTCCAGCACGGTGCCGAGGATCATGCCGCCGGTCGCGCCAAGCGGGTGGCCCATGGCGATGGCGCCGCCATTCACGTTCATCTTCTCGTGCGGAATATCCAGC
>CAZJZQ010000028.1:0-18725 GCA_964550535.1 uncultured Rhizobium sp. | reverse complement strand
CGCAGGACAACAGCGGCAAACGCCTCGTTCAATTCGTAGAGATCGATGTCCGATACTTCCATGCCGAGCTTCTTCAGAAGCTTCTGCGTCACATAGGACGGGCCGGTAAGCATGATCGACGGCTCGGAGCCGATGGAGGCGAAGCCCTTGATCCGCGCACGCGGCTTCAGGCCCAGAGCGGCGCCCATTTCCTTGTTGCCGATCAGCACGGCCGAGGCGCCATCAACGATGCCCGACGAGTTGCCGGCATGGTGGACGTGGTTCACCTTCTCGACCTCGGGATAGCGTTGTTTCACAACGTCGTCGAAGGCCATGGAGCCCATGCCCTCAAACGACGGGTTCAGCGCGGCCAGCGTCTGCATCGTGGTTTCACCGCGCACGGTTTCATCGTGGCCAAGAATGGTGACGCCCAGTTGGTCCTTCACCGGAACCACCGACTTCGCGAAGCGGCCTTCTTTCCACGAGCGGGCCGCGCGCTTCTGGCTCTCCACCGCATAGGCGTCCACGTCATCGCGGGAGAAACCGTATTTGGTGGCGATCAGGTCGGCGCCGATACCTTGCGGTGCGAAATAGGATTTCATCGCGATGGAAGGATCGGTCGCCCATGCGCCGCCATTCGATCCCATCGGTACGCGCGACATCGCCTCGACGCCGCCGCCGATGGCCATGTCGGCCTCACCCGTCATCACCTTCGCCGCGGCGATGTTGCAGGCTTCGAGGCCCGATGCGCAGAAGCGGTCCACCTGCACGCCAGCCGTCAGTTCGGAATAATCGGCGTTCAGCACCGCGATACGCGCGATGTCCGAGCCCTGCTCGCCAACCGGCGTAACGCAGCCCAGCACCACATCGTCCACTTTCGATGTATCGAGGTTGTTGCGATCGCGGATCGCCTGAAGCGCCTGCGTCGCCAGCGACAGCGCGGTGATCTCGTGCAGACTGCCAGTGTTCTTGCCTTTGCCACGCGGCGTGCGCACAGCGTCATAGATGTAGGCTTCGGCCATGGTGGCCTCCCTTCATGGTGCGGCGCGCGCCGCTAAAATCGGTTGCCGCGCCAGACGGCAGGCCGGCGAACGCGAACACAGAAACAAGGAGACGTGGTCAGGAGGATCCGCTCGGGAATCCCCTCCGGCCCGCCTCGCGCCGAACCTTCGCGCGTCTCGCCTCGAAGGCGCTAGAACGCTTCGGCCCGCAACGCCATGACAGATGTAGCGCCCGTCTTTACCTTTGCGAGATGCGACGTAGCGTCAGGCAAGACCCTTTCGAAGAAATACTGCGCCGTAATCAGCTTGTCCGCATAGAAAGGATCGCCAGAGCCGACCTTTTCCTGCGCCGCCCTGGCCATCTTCGCCCACATCAGCGCCAGCGCGGTCAGGCCAAAAAGCTGAAGGTAATCATGGCTCGATGCGCCGGCATTGTCGAAGTTCGACATGCCGTTCTGCATCAGCCACATCGTGGCTTCCTTCAGCTGCCCGGTCGCGAGATGGACGCCCTCGACATAGGGTTTCATCGCCGCATCGCTTTCGTGGGCGGTCACGAACTCTTCAAGGTCCGCGAAGAAACCAAAGACGGCCCGGCCGCCATTGGCCGCCAGTTTACGGCCGACAAGGTCCAGCGCCTGAATGCCGTTCGTGCCCTCATAGATCAGGGCGATGCGGGCGTCGCGGACATACTGCTCCATCCCCTGCTCACGCGTGTAGCCGGCGCCGCCATGAAGTTGCAGGGCATCGGACGCGGCCTTGAATCCGCGATCCGTCAGGAAGCCCTTGATAACCGGCGTCAGCAACGCCATCCGGTCATCCGCTTTCTCGCGCACTTTGGGGTCCGGAGATACATGGGCGAGGTCGCCCTGCAACGCGGTCCAGTAAGCAAAGGCGCGCGCGCCTTCGACGAACGCACGGCAATCCATCAGCATACGGCGAACATCGGGGTGCACGATGATCGGATCGGCGGGCTTTTCCGGCGCCTTTGCTCCGGTAATCGAGCGGCCCTGTACGCGGTCGCGCGCGAAATCAGCGGCGTTCTGGTAGGCGACCTCCGCCTGAGCAAGCCCCTGCATGCCAACGCCAAGGCGCGCTTCGTTCATCATCACGAACATGGTGCGCATGCCCTTGTGAGGCTCGCCGACCAGATATCCGGCGGCGCCGTCATAGTGCATCACGCACGTCGCATTGCCGTGAATGCCCATCTTCTCTTCAAGGCCGCCGCACTGGAGCGAGTTGCGCGCGCCGAGCGACCCGTCCGCGTTGACCATGAATTTCGGCACGATGAACAGCGATATCCCTTTGATGCCTTCGGGTCCGCCTTCGATGCGGGCCAGCACGAGATGGATGATGTTCTCGGTGAGATCCTGCTCGCCGCCGGAAATCCAGATCTTCTGGCCGGTGATTTTATAGCTGCCGTCCGGCTGCGGAACGGCCTTCGTCCGGATGAGGCCAAGATCGGTGCCGCACTGGGGCTCGGTCAGGTTCATCGTGCCCGACCATTTGCCGCTGACCATATTGGGCAGATAGGTCTTCTTCTGCTCATCCGACCCGCCCTCCTTGATAGCTTCGGAGGCGCCGTGCGTGAGCCCGGGATACATGGAGAACGCCATGTTCGCGGACGAACTCATTTCCGAAAAACACAGTGCGACAAGGCGCGGGAGGCCCTGCCCGCCATAAGCCGGATCAGAGGAGATGCCCATCCAGCCGCCGTCCGCCATCTTGCGCCACGCCTCGGGAAATCCCGTAGGGGTTTTGACGGCCCCGTCTGAGCTGCGCTTGCAACCCTCGCGATCACCGGCCGCGTTCAGTGGTTGCAGCACCTCGCTGGCGAACTTCGCGCCCTCGTCGAGAATGGCGTCCACGACATCGCGCGGCGCCTCCGAGAAGGATGGCAGGTTCGAGTAGGCGTCTATTCCAAGCACGTCATACAGAACGAAACGCATATCCCGCAGCGGCGCCTGGTACTTTGGCATTTTACCCTCATCGCATGGCAGAACGCACTGAAACCGGCAGCCGAAGCTACCGGTTTCAGGCCTGTATCAATGAAGCATCCGGGCGCACCCGGAGCGACTAGTTGTCGAGATGGGCGCTGTCGCCGTCGAGGCCGGCCCGCGCGACGCGCTCATATGCGCGAGCGGACTGCTCAACCTCGGCTCCAGGGCCCATTTCCTGAAGCTTCTCCTCAGCCCATTTCACGCCGCTGTGGAGAGTCTGCAACGCGGCTTCGATATCCTCGCGCTGTTTTTCGAGGTTGCGGATTTGCTCACGCGACTTCTTGATCGACAGCTTCAGCTGGGCGCGATGACCTTCGAGCGTATAGAGGTCGAGAATCTCGCGGATGTCCGACAGCGAGAAACCGACACTTTTGCCTTGAAGGATGAGCTTCAGCCGGGCCCGGTCGCGCGCCGAATAGACGCGGTTCAACCCATCGCGCGTCGGCGACAGCAGTCCCTTGTCTTCGTAAAATCGCAGAGCCCGCGGCGTGACCTGAAATTCACGCGCAAGTTCGCTAATGGTGTACGTCTTCAATCTCTGCCTCCCGCTTTTTATAATGACTCCTGACCTTGGATCAGGGCCGCGCTTATTTACGCGGAGTAATACGTAACGTTAGCTGACCTATAGGTCAATTTATACGTTAAGAACTGGCCATTCAGGGCTTTGCTCCCTCCCCTGGGGCGGGCAATTAACCTTTAACCCCCTTTTAACGCGACGCTCGCCAACTGGCCTGCGCAGCGGGATTGCGACAGCCTTGTCGGGTCTCGATTCGGAGCTGCTCATGACGCAGGGACCCTGGAGCGTTAAAGGGATCGACCCACGGGCCCGGTCGATTGCGCGGGAACGCGCCCAAAATCGCGGCGTCACCCTTGGCGAATACCTGAATTCTCTGCTTCTTGAGGACGGTCACGGCCCGATCGAGGATGTCCGGATCGACGGCCTCGATTCCCGCAGCCCGCCGGCCGACCAGCTCCGCAGGATGTCGGTCGAGATCGACCAGCTGTCCCAGAAGCTTGAAGCGTCACAGACCCGCTCGGCCCGCGCCGTCGCCGGTATCGACAAGTCGATCCTCGGCCTGATGGGAAAGGTCGATACCGCCAACAAGGCGCAGCTCGGCGCGCTGGAACGCGCGACCCGCGCGATGGGCGAGATCGAATCCGCCCAGTCCGCCCTCCGCAACCGCATCGAGACGCTGGAAAGCGGCAATCATGACGGCCCGACGCTCAACGCGCTGAAGGAGTTGGAAACCTCCCTCGGCCGCCTCGCCGAAATGGTGACGGACCGCACCGGCAGCCTTGAACGTGACCAGGCCGAGTTCCGCGACCTGTTCGAGGAAAAAGTCTCCCGCGTCTCCGAACGCGTCGACGACTTCGCGCGCAGCCTGGACAGCGCGCTGAAGACCTCATCCAGCGGTCTGAGCGGCCGTGTCGACGAGATCGAACAACAGATGTCCTCCGTTGAGCGCCGCATGGAAGGCGCGCTCGGACGCATCACTGACGCCGCCTCCCGCTTCGAGCTGTTCGAGACCAAGGCAGAGCGCGCTGTTGGCGACACGACCTGGCGCATGGAGCGCGCCCTCGAAACCAACCTCACCCGCTCGCGCGCGATGTCCAAGGAGCTCCTGGAACGCGTCGACGCTATCGAAGAAAAGACCCGCGAAGCCGTCGGCTCGCTCGGCGAAGCGGTGACCCGCATCACGGACCGTCTGGCCCGCGCCGAACGTGCCAGCGAAACCTCTATCAAATCCATCGAGCGCTCCGTCAGCGCCATGGACGAGCGGCTGCTGCGCGGCGGCGGCGAGGCCGACCTCAACAACATCCAGTCGCTGATCCAGAAGCGTCTTGAAACGCTGAGCGAGGATCTGTCCCGGCCCATCCACGCCGTCCGCGCCGATGTCGAGCGCCGTCTCGAAGAAGCTATGCGCGCGAACGGCCCGGAGCGCGTCGAACGCCTCGAACGCACCATCCGCCAGCTTCAGGAGCAGCTGCGCGAATCCGAATCCCGCCAGGCCGACGCGGCTGAAGCGATGGGGGCGCAGGTCGATCGCCTGTCCCGCGCCGTGGACGAGCGCATGCGCGCTGTGGAATCGCGCGGCGACAACCGCATGATCGAGGATGTACGCCGCGAAATGCTGCGCCTTGCCGACACAATCGACGCCCGCCTCAACGCGGTCGAAGGCGGCAACCGCGCCATCGCCGTCGCCTTTGAAGACGTCCGCTCCGACGTTGGCCGCATCAACGCGACTGTGGACGAACGCCTGATGGGCCTCGAACAGCGCAGCGCCTCCGCCATAGACGCAGTGGGAGAGCAGGTGTCGCTGGTGGCCGAACGCCTGCAACGCCGCCACGACGAAAACATCCAGCGTCTGAACTCGCGTCTCGACGAAGCCAGCGCCTCCGGCTCCGGCATGCAGCAGGAAGACTTCGACCGCATCGCCGAACGCCTCGACGAGCGCGTGCGCGACAGCGAACGCCGAAGCGCCGAAGCCATCGGCCAGATTGGCGAGCAGGTCGCCCGCGCCGCTGATCGTCTGCAAACCCAGCATCAGGAATCGCTTCAGTCCTTCCAGAAGAAGCTTGAAGAGTCCGGCCGCGCCCATGAAGGGCGCCTGTCCGAAGTGCTCGCTGACATCTCACGCCGCATGGACGAGATCGGCGACCAGTCCGCCGTCGCTCTCGCTCCCGTCCACAAGACCGTGTCGTCGATCGCGCGCCGTCTCGAAACGCTGGAAGACGCCGGCCAGGCGCGCTCGCCGTCGCAGGAAGATCCCCTCGCCAACGAGCCGCCGCTCACCGACGATCTGGTTATCCTTGAAGACGACGTGATGGAACCGGAGGTAGAGCCGGCCGCCGATCTGCTGGAAGATGACGCCGACAATATCATCGGCGTCGAGCCGCCGCCGTTCGACCGCGAAATCGAACTCTTCGCCGATCCGGTCAAGCCTGCCGCCGCCAAGACCGAGCAGGCGGAGCCCGCCACAGAAATCGAAGATCTGCTCGATACCGACGACGTGCTGCTACAGGACGACGCGAACGACAGTGAAATCTTCGCGGACCTGCCCGCGGAAGAACCTCGCGAGCGCATGTCCACGGACTATCTGCAGGAAGCCCGCCGCGCCGCGCAACAGGGCCGCCGCGTCGCAATCTCCAGCAATGAGTCCAGCGGACGCCGTGGCATCGGCGGCCCGCTGATCGCCTCCGCCGCGCTCGCTGTCGCCGTAGCCGGCGGCGCAGCCTGGACCGTCATGCGCGGCAAGCAGGATGAAGCCGGCGACAACTTCGCGCGTCTTGAGCCGTCCGCGCCGGAAGCTGCCGAAGGCGACCCGGCGGCGGCGGCGGCTGACCTTTTCGGTGAACCGATGAGCGATCCCGCTGCGGATATGCTCGCGCCCGCCGCTGAAACACCCCCGGCTGCTGCAACGCCCGCCCCCGCCGAAGCCGCTCAACCAGCGCGCAGACCTGTCACGCTGGCGGACGCAGTGCGTGATGGCGAACCGATGGCGCTCTACGACTATGCGCTGGACATCCTGCGTTCCGGCGAAGGTCCGCGTGCGGTTGCGCTGCTGAAAGAAGCTTCGGCCCGCGATCTAGTGATGGCCAAATACCGCCTCGCCAAGATCTACGAGAAGGGTGAAGGCGTGCCCCGCGATATGGCCGCCGCGCGCAACTGGACCGAACAGGCCGCCATCGGCGGCAATGTGAAGGCGATGCACGATCTCGCCGTGTTCTACGCCGAGGGCGATGCAGGCCCGCAGAGCTATGCCGCCGCCGTCGAATGGTTCCGCCAGGCGTCCGAGCAGGGCCTCGTCGATAGCCAGTACAACCTCGCCGTGCTGTTCGAGCAGGGCCTGGGCGTTTCGCAGGACAAGGCCGAAGCGGCGTTCTGGTTCGAAGTGGCGGGCCGGTCAGGCGACATTGACGGCGCCCGCCGCGCTCGCCAGATACTGGGCGAACTCTCCCCGCCTGACGCCGAACTCATCAAGCGCCGCGCCCGCACGTTCAACCCGCGCTCGCTGGACGCCAAGGCCAATGGCGATTTCGGCAAACGTCCGTGGGACGAAGCCACCCAGTCACAGATCGCGGAGATGCAACGCCTGCTGGGCCGCCTCGGTTACGCCACGGGCGCCTCCGACGGTCTGGTCACCGGCCGCACAAGCGAGGCCATCCGCGCGTTTGAACGAGACAACAGCCTTCCCGTCACGGGCGAAGCCGGTCTCAATCTGCTGCGCCAGCTACGTATGGCTGTCGCAGCGGCGGAATAATGTCCCGGCCGCCACTTTGAAGGCGGTCAGAACAGAATACCCATAGACCTTCCGGCGATCCTGTTACGCGCGTAGAACGGCGCCCATGCTCATACACCTCCCGATAGCCCAGATCGCGGTGGACCCCCTGATCCTCATCGCAATCGGTGCGGGCGTGGGCTTTCTTTCGGGCCTTTTTGGCGTCGGCGGCGGCTTCTTGCTCACGCCCCTGCTGATCTTCTACGGCGTCCCCGCCGCCGTGGCCGTGTCGACCCAGGCCAACCAGGTTCTCGCCACCTCCATCGCGGGCATGTCGTCCCACTGGCGGGAGGGGGCCGTCGATGTCCGCCTCGGCTGGCTGATGCTGTCCGGCGGTCTCGTTGGCTCCACGGTGGGCGTGGGACTGTTCTCGCTGTTGCGCGCCTTCGGCGTCATCGACGCCACGGTGTCGGTCCTCTACGTGATTTTCCTCAGTGTCGTGGGCGGCCTGATGGCTTGGGAAAGCATCGCCACGCTGGGGGGCGGCGGCGGCGATCCGGGACGGCGCACGCGCTTGCGCACATGGATGCGCGGCCTGCCGGTGAAACGCCGCTTCCCGCGATCGGGCCTCTATATCAGCATCATTCCGCCCGCCGTTATCGGCTTTGTCGTCGGCCTGCTGGCTGCGGTGCTCGGCGTCGGCGGCGGCTTCATTCTCGCGCCGGCGATGGTGTACCTGCTTGGCGTGCCCACGCGGGTCATGGTCGGCACGTCGCTTTTCCAGATTATCTTCCTCACCGCTTTCGTCACGCTGCTGCAAGCGACGTTCAACGGCACAGTCGATCTGGTGCTGGCCTTCATCCTCATGATCGGCGGCGTGGTCGGCGCCCGTCTCGGCGCAGCCGCAGGGCGGAAACTCAAGGCGGCGCAGCTCCGGCTTCTGCTGGCGCTTGTCGTGCTCGCCATGGCGGGGCGCCTTGCCTACGGCCTCTATATCGAACCCAAGCCGCCCTACCGGCTGGAGGAGCCGGCATGACCCGCACCTCCGCCGCATACCTCGCGATGGCTGTGCTTGCCGCTGCGACGCCCGCCGCCTTCGCCCAGGCCCCCGCTCCCGTAACCCGCATCGCCGCCGGTCTCGCCGAGGACACGGTCGAGGTGAAGGTGAACTATTCCGGCGCGCGCATCGTACTGTTCCTTGCTTCGCCCGAAGGGGAGAACGAAAATACAGGCTTCGCCGTCGCCCTCATCGGCCCCTCCGCGCCGCATGAGGTGGTGAGACAGACCGCGAGCGGCGAGGAAAAATTCCGCTTCGTCTCCGCGCCCACCGTATTCGCCATCGGCGCGGAACCGCAGGTTGCGGAGACAGTCACCACCGGCGGCATGGTACGCGCCGGCCTCAACCCCGGCGCCGCCGCAATGCCGCCCGCGGACAAGCTGACCGCCGCCGACCTGCCCGCATGGCGCGCCGCGCTGGTCGAGCTGAAGATGGGACAGAGTCTCTATTCACTGGACGAGACCACCATCGAACGTCTGCCGGGCGGCCTGCGCCGGGCCCGCATCAACCTGCCCGCCAACGCACCGCCGGGCGAATACAATGTCCGCGCCGTGGTTTTCCGAGATGGCGAACCCATCGGAGAAACGGAACAGGTGCTCACGCTGGTTCGCGGCGGTCTCGACGCCACGCTCTACGACCTGTCGAGCAAGCACGGTCTGATTTACGGCTTCCTCGCCATTCTGCTTGGCGCATCCGTTGGCGGCGTCGCTGCATGGCTCGGCCGCCGCTAGACGCGCTCAACCGGCCGCGCGCATCCTGTCCGGAATTAGCCGCTCCGGACCAACGCGATAGATGCTGTCGCGGCCCGGCACATAGGCCGTCCACGGGGCGCTGAACAACGGCGTGAACACATCATCCAGCACGTTCAACCCGCCCGTCAGCGCGCCAAAGGCAGGCATCACCAGACGCACACCGTCCGACACAAAGCATCGCGAGCGTACCGCCCGCCCCCGTCCCAGCACACGCGCGCAGGGATGCAGGTGGCCGCACACTTCCCCGCGTGCGCCCGACACAGAAGGTTCGTGGCGCAGCGTGAGCGCGCCCACCTCGATCTGCGCGGCGCGGCGTCCGCCCATATCCTCCGGCGGCGCGGGATCGTGGTTGCCCTCGATCCAGATCCAGTCGCACGCCGCCGTCATGGTGCGCACCGCCGCCACATCCTCGGCGGCCATGCGCGCACGCGCGCCGCGATCATGAAAACTGTCGCCCAGACAAACGATGGTTTCAGGCCGCAGCGCGTCCATCAGCACCGACAACCGCTGTAACGTCGTGCGCGTATCATACGGCGGGGTCATCTGCCCCCCCGCCGCATAGGCCGAGCCTTTTTCGAGGTGCAGGTCCGACACCACCAGCATACGCGCCCGCTCAATCCACAGCGCGCCATCACCGGTCAGATGCACCGCTTCCTCCGCGATCGTCAGATCGAGGACCATGACGGGCGCACGAGCAACCGGGTGGAACATGGCGCGAACGTGGACACAGCCGGGCGCGCGGTCAATCGTCCGCCCGCAGGGTCATCGCGTCGCGGACCAGATCCTCTTCGGCTTCGCGCAGGATGGCCTCGCGCGCATCACCTGAAAACACAGGCTCCCGCCCGATTTCCAGCATCACCGGCACGGCGAACGGCGAAATCATGTCCAGCCGCTCATGCACGATATGACCCTTGATGCGAGCCAGGGCTTCGCCCAGGCGGCGGACATCCAGCAGGCCGTCGCCCGCGTCCTGCCGCGCCGCCTGCAACAGGATGTGGTCCGGCTCGTGGCTGCGCAGGACGTCATAGATCAGGTCGGTCGAGAAGGTGATCTGCCACCCGGTCTTCTCCCCGCCCACATGCCGCCGCTCGATCATGCCGGAAATCATCGCGCAGTTGCGGAAAGTCCGCTTCATCAGCGCACTTTCCTCCAACCATGCATCCAGATCGTCGCCCAGCATGTCCTCATGGAACAGCGCGTCCATGCCGATATTGCGCAGGTCCTCCAGCCCCCACACCGACAGCGCGTATTCCGACGCCACGAACCCGAGCGGCTTAAGCCCCGCCCGCTCCATCCTGCGCGTCAGCAGCATGCCCAACGTCTGGTGCGCCAGCCGCCCCTCGAAAGGATAGCAAACCAGATAATGCCGCTCCCCCCGCGGGAACGTCTCCACCAGAAGTTGATCCGGGCGCGGGATCACCGATTTCCGCTCCTGCACCTCGATCCACTCCCGCACCGGATCGGGCAATTGCGCCCAGTTGTTCCGGTCGTGGAGCAGCCCCCGCACCCGCGCCGCGAGGAAAGTGGTCAGCGGGAACTTGCCGCCATTATAGCTCGGTATCGCCGGGTCCGGATCGTGTGTGCGCGTCGCCAGCGCATCCATGTCCGCCATCCCCTCGAACTTCAACACCTCGCCGGCGAAAAGGAATGTGTCGCCCGGCGTGAGCATCTCGAAGAAATACTCCTCCATCTCCCCAAGCTTCCGGCCAGCACGCATCACCCGCTTGCTCCCCGGCGCAGCGGCGCGGTCCACGAAGTTCACCAGCCGCACGCTGACCATCGGGCTTTCGACGATCGTGCCGGCATTCATGCGATGTTGCCGCCGCACATCATCATTGCGCGCCCGCCAGATCCCGTCGGGAAAGCGGACGATGCGGCGAAAGCGGTCATAGGTTTTCAGCGCATACCCGCCCGTCGCCACCAGATCGACCACCCGCTCCCACGTCTCCCAATCCAGATCGGCGTAAGGCGCCGCCTCTCGCACCTCTTCATACAACTCCACCGCATCGAACCCGTCGCCGCAAGCGCGCCCCATCACGTGCTGCGCCAGCACGTCCAGCGCCCCGCGCCGCGGCGGCGGCCCGTCCAGCTCTCCCGCCGCAACAGCCTCCACCGCCGCCAGGCATTCCAGCACCTCGAAGCGGTTGGCCGGCGCCAGCAGCGCCTGCGACGGCTCATCCATCCGGTGATTGGAGCGCCCGATGCGCTGGATCAGCCGTGACGATCCCTTCGGCGCGCCCACCTGCACCACCAGATCGACATCGCCCCAGTCGATGCCGAGATCCAGCGTCGAAGTACACACCACAGCCTTCAGCCGGCCCGCCGCCATCGCGGCCTCCACCTTGCGCCGCTGCTCCACATCCAGCGAACCGTGATGCAGCGCAATCGGGAGCCCATCCTCGTTCACGCGCCACAGCTCCTGAAACATCACCTCCGCCTGGCTGCGCGTGTTGACGAACACCAGCGCCATTTTCGCATTCAGGATGCGTTGATAGATCTCCTCCGCCGCGTGACGCCCGGAATGTCCCGCCCATGGAATCCGGTTCTCGCTGTCCAGCACCTCCAGATGCGCGCTCGCGCCGCCCGTATGCCGGATGATGCCCGTCCCGGGGCCCAGCCATCGCGCCAGCGCATCGGGATCGCGCACTGTCGCCGACAGGCCCACGCGGCGCATCTTTGGCGCCCACCGCCCCAGCGCGGCAATGCCCAGCGCCAGCATGTCGCCACGCTTGGTCTGTGCGATGGCGTGCACCTCATCGACGATCACCGCCTTCAGATCGCGGAAATAAACCTCCGCATGTTCCGAAGCGATAAGCAGCGCGAGCTGCTCCGGCGTCGTCAGCAGAATATCCGGCGGCTTCGCGCGTTGCCGCTGCCGCCGCGCCTGGCTGGTGTCGCCGGTGCGCGTATCCAGCGTCATGTTCAGCCCCATCTCCTCAACGGGCGCCATCAGATTGCGTGCGACATCAGTGGCCAGCGCCTTGAGCGGAGAGATATAAAGCGTGTGCAACGCCGGGACCGGCTCCGGCCCCCGCGCCGCCAGCTCGATCAGGCTCGGCAGGAATCCCGCCAGCGTCTTGCCGCCGCCCGTGGGCGCAATCACCAATCCGCCACGCCCCTCCGCCGCCGCGTGCAACAGCCCGGCCTGATGCGGACGCAAGCTCCAGCCCCGGCGCGCGAACCAGTCCGCGAACCGTGTGGGCAGGACGAAGTCCGGGCGCAGATCGTCGGCCATGCCCGAAAGATAGGGCGGCGCCTCTCGCCTGTCGCCGGTGTTCATGACAGGTTGAGCAGGCGAATGATGGTCTGCTGACACGCTCAGCCAATTCACTGGTCCGCCAGCATGCAACTGCCTTCCGTCCTGCCGCTCTCCCGCGCCTTGCTATCCGGCGCCCTGCTCTCTGGCCTCCTGGCGCCAGCCGCCGCCGCCGACACGTCCATGCCCGATCTGCTGCGCAAGGCGCTGACCCCCGCCAACATATCCAGCGTCTATGCTTTCGAGTTCACCGACACCCTCACCGGCGGAGGCGCGGGCATCGTCCGTGGCCGCATCGATCCCACTCGCTCCGAAGGCGACCGCGTCACCATCATCGAGGCGACCGGCGACGAAACCGACCTGCGGAAGATCGACAAGCGCTACGAGGAGAACGCAGACGGAGATATCTGGTGCGACCAGCTCGCCGGCGTTGACGGCCGTATTACAGATCGCGGCGCGCAGGCTGGCGGCCACGTCTTCGCCTTTACGCCGAAGGCTCGCGCGGAAGCCAGCGGCGACGAGAGAAAACTCTACAAGCAGCTCGCGGCCGAAGTGACAGTCGATCCCGCCACGGCGATCATCAAATCCTACACAGCGCGCCTGCCCAAACCATGGAAGCCGAACGTGCTGGCGAAGATCAGCCACATGAACATGACGGGCCGCTGCATGATCGCGCCCAATGGCCGCGCCTATCAGGCGGAAATGACGATGACGCTGCGTGGCTCCGCCGTCGGGTCCAGTTTTGAACAGGGCATCCGGCGGACCATCACAAACCTTACGGCAACCGCATCCGCCGGTTAATCTTTTGATAGCCCTCCCCGCCGAGAATCACAGAAGGAGCGATTCCACAGGGCCATGGCCGTATCCATCCGCACATCATTGCTGATCGGCGCAGTCGCGATTGCGGCGGTCGCCGTGCGCGCCTTTGCGGCGACGCCTGCCGCGGATCAATCGTGCGGGGACGACAATCTCCAGCGTGACGCAACCCACAACCACGGCGCCGCCAACCAGACGATCGCGCCAAACACCGTCAGGCCGAGCAGCACGTAGTTGAACTGGAATTCGAAGGTCGGAAACTGCGTCCAGTTCACCGTCAAAGTCGTCGCCATCGTGAGGCACGCGAGCGCCAGCCCCAAACGCGGCCGCGCAAGCAAGCACCAGAATACAACCACATCGATGATGCACAGCCCGAACCAGAACCACACCGCCCACTCCGGCGCCGGTCCGTGATAGAAAAGATCACCATGCCAGGCGAGCCAGCCGAAATGCGAAACGGCCCCAAAAATGAACCCCCACGCCAGAACCACGCGCACGCGGTCCGCTGTGTTCATCTCGCTGCGCCATGCGCGCGCCGGTCCGGTTACCGCCCTCATGCGAGCATCTTCCTGAGCCGCGCATAATCGACCTTGGAATTGTGCCGCTTGTCGAGCGGCAGCTTCGCCACCCGCACCGTTTCAATCTCGCCAAGCTTGCGCGCGCGCGATGCGATATCCGCCGCGTCGAACTCACCCTCGACCGCCAGCCGCGCCCGGCCTCGCTCGGCCAGGAACCCCGCATGTTTCACGCCGGGCCAACTCATCGCCGCCGTCTCCACCGCAAAAGGAAACAATCCGCCCGACGCCGCCTCGCGCCGCCCCAGCAGCCATAACCTGCCCTGGTCATCAATGCGCGCCGCGTCGCCGGTGCGATGCCACAGCTTCTCGCCCTCACGTACCTTTGTGCCGCGGTCGCCGGCGGGATCGAGATAGCCACGGTTCACATGCGCTCCGGCGACATGAACTTCGTGATCGCGCAGACTGACCTCGATCTCGGGAATGGGCCGCCCGGCCAGCAGACCGCCGCCCTCCGCCATCGTGCGCCAGTCCGCCTCGCTGATCTCGTCATAGGCGATGTGCGCAATCGGCTCGGCTTCCGTGGAGCCATAGACCGCATGCACGGCCGCATTCGGCGCGGCCTTGCGCATCGCGCGCAACAGATTGGGAAACACCGGCCCGCCTCCGGTGAACATGGCGGACACCAGCGCCATTGGCTGCGCGTCCTCGCTCAGCCGCGCGCATACAGCCGGCGGCGCCGCCACGCGGTTGACCCGGTGCGCCGCCACCTGCGCCCGCAACGACGCACCATCAAGCGAGGCAGGCCGCGTCAACCGCCCCTTGGGGATCACGCTCGCTGCACCTTCCGCCAGATTAGACAGGATGAAAACAGGCAGAGAGATCAGGTCCACATCATCCGGCGCCGTACGGCGCAACTCTTCCAGCAGCGCGTGCTGCAACATCAGGAAGCCGGTGGACCGCACGATCCCCTTCGGCCTGCCCGTCGATCCGGACGTGAAGGTAATCAGCGCAGGTGCACTCTCCGGGATAACCGCCGTCATCCCATCGCCATGCGCCAGCGGCGGCGCCTCCTCGCTCAGCAGCTTCAGCCTGCCCAGCTCCGGCGTTACCACGCGCAAGGCGCGGCCGAGCCATCCCGCCGCCATCGCCTTTGGTTTCGCCGCGCCAATTGCCGCCTTCACACCGTTTAGCCCCGCCGCTGGCTCGGGAAACATGGCCACGGCGCCCAGCCGGAACAACGCCAGCAGCGTCTCATACAGCGCGGGAGACACGCCCCGCGCCACAAGCACCACATCGCCTACGCCAATTCCTTCACGCGCCCACGCCGCCGCGCGGGCCGCCGACCGGCGCGAGATATCTGCATAACTCACCGTCTCGCCCGCGGGCGTGATGATCGCCGCCGCATCGGGGCGCGCCTCCGCGTGCGTCAGGAAACGGTCAATCAGGTTCAAAGCCGCCCGCCCCACAATGCATAGCGGCGAAATACCTTGCCGCCCGTATTGCCGCTGTGCGCCGCAGAAAGATTGTTCTCATGCATCAGCGCATGAATGACCGCCGGGAACCCCTTCGCTTTCGCGCGGACATGGAACGCGTTCGCCAGAGCGGACCCCGCCCCCTTCATGTTGGACGCATAGGTCTTGAGGACAACCGAAGTAGGCGCGGCGCCCTGAGCAAAATCAGGAAGCGCGAACAGGAAACCGCGTAAAGCGCCCGCCTCATCCTCGGCCAGAAAAACCAGCTCCGGGTCAATCATTTTCAGGACCGGCCGATAGCTGTCGAGAAATGCGTCCTGCGAAATTGGCGCGTAGAAAGCGTTCGGCGCAAACGTCTCCAGCGACAACGTATGGATGCGCTTCAACTCGTCTTCCGCTCGCGCAGCGTCGAGATTGCGCAACTGTAGCCCAGGCGGTGCGGGGGTCGTGCTGGCGGGACTATCCGCTGGCCGCTCGGAAGACAGATAGCGAGAAACAATCCGTAGCCCGGACTGCTCGAACGCCTCCACATAGTGCGCGGGATTGGACGGCTCCATCAGGAAAGGCGGACGGCCATCGCTATCTACCACCAGCCGGTGCTTGCCCCACGTATTCCCGTCCATCGGACCCAGCACCGCTTCAAAGCCGCGTGCTAGCGCCTCCTGCATCGCCGCGCGCACAACATCCGCGCCGCCCGCCGCATCATCGCATTCAAACGCTCCGATGACGGCCGTCCGCAACCCCTCCAGCGACGGCGCCTCCAGCCACAACCGCGCCCGGCCGCCGTTCGTCTCGATCGGAATAGGGGCGCTCATGACGGGGACGCCGGCAGGGCCGCAAGGCCGATCGTCAGGCTGACCCCTCCCAGCCACAACCATGGACGTCCCGCCTGTCTCGTCCGTAACAGCCATCCCGCGATAGCGGCGAGGACGATCCCGCCTAGCCCGAGCAAGGCGAACAACCACGTTCCGGCGTCCGGTCCCTCGACCCACAGCGTCCGCACCGACATCGCCGCCCACGCCGCCGCCACAGTCAGGATCATCGCGAACAGATCCGTTCCGAAGCGCGCCACGATGGCGCCCGCCAGCGCCGCGAAGGCGAGGTTGTACGCAAAGATCGTGTCCACCCGCTCCAGATTGCTGACAACAAAAAACACCAGCGCGATCCCGAACGTCACCAGCAGCACGTTCAGCGCGTCATGCTTCGGCCGCTCCACCCGCATGAATCTGACACACGCGAAATACGCCGCAATGGCCGTCGCCGGCGCAATCAGGCTCAGCACCCCGGAAAAAATCCAGATGCAGAAGAACAGCGTCGTCCCGATCGCGAGAAAATGCCGATCGCCTCCGGCTCTGCCGCTCACCCAGAGCAGCAAAAGCAGAACGAGGAAGAAAGCGCCTGCGATCGCCGCGAGCCCGGGGACGCCAAAGTGCACCAGATTGGCGAGCAGGAAATAGAGCCCCAGCGGGATGAACAGGTTGTCCAGCCCCTTCCAGCTCGCCGCTTCCAGCAACGCACCGAACACCGCCGTGATGAACGCGAGGAATATCACCTCCACGCGCCCGATATCCGTCAAAGCCAGCAACGCGATGATCGCCACCAGCCACGCCGTGACGGCGAACACCACCACGCCTTCGACGCTTTTCGCTCCTTCCTCGACACGGAAGCGACGCCGCCCGTATAGCGATCCCACCAGCGCGCTCGCGGCATCGCAGAGCGTAAGGATCAGGATCGGCAGCACATACAGAACCGGCCCGATCGGCGGCTTGCCCTGCACATCTGTGATGTGGTGCCCGTCCTTCAGCCAGAACAGCAGCGCCACCGACAGGGCGAAGAACAACTCCCCAAATGAAATTCGCGAAACGCCATGCAGCCCGCCGCCAAGGCTCGACCGCAACGCACCTCGCGCCAGCAAGAACAAGCCCGCCGCCAACGCACACGTGGCCGCCACTTCCCACGCCGCTTCAAATATCCAGGGGAATGTCAGGCAATAGAGGCCGAGACTGATATGGACCAGCTTGCGGCCAACCTCCGGATCCAGCTTCATGGCGCGCGCCAGCCGCGACGCCGCCCACATCACCAACGCCAGAAGGACGACCGAGCCGCCGATCCTGGCCACGCTAAGCAGCATGTCGTCGTTCACACGACTTCCTCGATCACGAAGTCATTGTAGAAGAACGCTTTGTCAGCAGGCTTCAATTCCTGCTCCAGAGCGGTGTTGGCCGTCACGCGCGACACATGCGCACCCGGCGCGCGGCGCGGCGCCATCATGTTCCAATAGGCGATCCGCGCGCCCGGCTTCGAGGCGGCGAGGATTGCGCCATAGGCCGCCTGATGCGCCGCCGGCGACATGTACTCGAAAATGTCCGACAGGTTGAAACAGTCGGCCTTCACGCCTTCGCTCGCCAGCGTCTCCACCGTGCACAGCCGAACCTCCAGGCGGTCCAGCCGCGAGCGGATCGTGTCGTAGTGTTCGGCCCGAAAAGCCCGCGGCAGCGTCTTGCCGTGATGCCCCTTCAGTATCCAGTGCAGATAGGGGTTCTGCGAAGGATCCTGCTCCACCAGCGCCTTTCGCGTCAGGCGGGCCACCTGATCGGCGGGACTTCCCTCCACATGATCGAAGAAGGCCGGATCACGCCCCAGCCTTCCCATGACGAAGCGTGAAAAGAACACCTTCTGCATCATCCGCCAGCCCCAGATATTCCAGAACCGGTCATAAAACTTCACGCGGGCTTCAGGCTCACGCGCGCGCAACGCTTCATCTACCGTGTCGCGGTTGTGGATGAACGGAAGCACCCACTCCCGGAACATGCGGAAATAGTTCTCGAACTTTCCAACGCCAGCCGCGCCGTGTTTCACGACCATGTCCGACTGCTTGTTCCAGAAAGCCTGATCCTCCGCGCTCAACCCGGCCGTCACGCGCGACAGCAGATGCGGGCGGCGCCCCGACCGGCGCGATCCCATGAGCTCCAGAAATTCCTCGTGCTCCAACTCACGATAAGCCGCCACGCGGAACCGGACGCAGGCGAGCTGCGCCGGGTTAAGATCCACCGCGATAACCCGTTCGCAATCCTCAGCCAGCAATGCGATGGCGTTGTCGCCAGCGGACGCGATTGACACGACGATATCACCCGCGCGCGGCCGCAAAGCCTGCACAAGAATGTCCGCGTCTTCCCACACCTGGGCGTAACGGATGGAGGTGAAAGCCGCACGCGCGGCGATATCGGTATCGGTCATGGATCACTCGGCCCTGGCGACCCTTTCGACTGTTCCGGCGCCGCCATCCAGTCTCACCGTATCGCCCGTCCTGAGCCAAGTGGTGGCGCCTTTCAGGGATACAACGCAAGGCGCCCCCATTTCCCGCGCGACGATGGCGGAATGGGACAGAAGCGATCCGCGCTCGGCGATCACCCCTGCCGCGTTGGCGAACACGGCAATCCAACCCGGATCTGTATGGCGCGCCACGAGAATCTCCCCGGGTTCCAGAGCTTCGACACGCGGGTCGTCGATCACGCGCACCTTCGCTACCACCACGCCCCGGCAACAGGCCAGACCTTTGCGCGTTTCCCCTTCGGCTGTTTCCGTACCGCGTGCGCGCGCCGGCAGCGACGTTGCGCCAGTGATATGAGCGCCGCTCACAGCGAATCGCTCCGGCGG
>CAZJZQ010000027.1:17637-30004 GCA_964550535.1 uncultured Rhizobium sp. | reverse complement strand
TGCCATAAACGCCCGCTAAACCCATCCGCTTGATCAGTCCCTAACAGCCTCTAGATAGGAAGCCATTTCGGCCGTGTGTAGCGCAGCCAGACCGCCATGATGAGGCGCGACACCAGAACAGCGGTGAACATCGAGGTCAGGATGCCGACCGAAAGGGTCACGGCGAACCCGCGCACCGGGCCCGAGCCGATGAAGAACATCGTCCCGGCCGCCAGCAGGGTGGTGAGGTTGGCGTCCACAATGGTCATGAAGGCCTGTTCGTAGCCGGTCTCCACCGACGATACGACCGACCTCCCGCTTCGCTTCTCCTCCCGCATCCGCTCATAGATCAGCACGTTGGCGTCAACCGCCATACCCATGGTGAGCAGGATGCCGGCGATGCCCGGCAGGGTCAGCGTCGCACCGAACAGCGACAGAATCGCGATCATCAGGACGAGGTTGAGGAACAGCGGGATGAGCGCGAAGAAGCCCAGCATCCCGTAGGCGACCACCATGAAGATCGAAATCAGCACCATGCCCACCACGGTGGCCGTGACGCCCATGTCGATGGAGTCCTGTCCCAGCCCCGGACCGACGACCCGGCGCTCAGCGACCTGAAGCTTGGCCGGCAGCGCGCCGGAACGCAAGATCACGGCGGTGTTTTCGGCTTCCTGAACCGAGAAGCTGCCCGTGATGCGGCCCGAACCGGTCGTGATCGGCGACTGGATGGTCGGCGCCGAAACGATCTGCGAGTCGAGCACGATGGCGAAGCGGCGGCCCACATTTTCGGTCGTCGCGCGCCCGAAACGCTGGGCGCCCTGCCCGCGAAGCTGGAAGTTGATGCTGGGGCGGTTGTATTCGTCGAACGCCTGCGAAGCCGTCTGCAAATCGCTGCCCGTGATGATCGGCTCCTCGAACACCACCACCAGCTGCCCGCCCATGCTGTCGTCGGGAAGCGCGATACGGCCATTGCGCGGCACGCCCGGTTCATAGTTCGCGGCGTTGGCGCTCTCGTCGACCAGATTGAACGTCAACACGCCGGCTTGCGTCAGCACGTCGATCAGCGGCGCGGGGTCGGAAAGGCCCGGCATCTCCACCGAAATGCGGCTGTCGCCCTGCTTGGAAATGCTGGGTTCGGCGACGCCCGAATTGTCGATCCGGCGGCGAACCGCCTCGATCGAACTGTTCAGCGCATCAACCTGAAGGCGCTGGAACGCCTGTTCCGTAAGGGTTGCGACGATCACGCCGTCTTCGCGAAGCGCGACGTCCAGCGTATTGGACTGCCCGATCGTGCCCACGGGCGGCTTGCCCAGATCCTGGATGCGCTTGACGGCTTCGGCCGCCATCTCCGGACTCGTCGTGCGCACGTGAAGTTCGCCATTGCGAACCTCGCGCATCGACGTGGTGATCTGAGGCCGCTGCTGCACCAGCGCGCCGCGCACATCGCGCGACAGCTCGTTCAAGCGGTTGGCCCGCACCTCTTCAGGGCTGACTTCAAGCAGGATGGACGCGCCGCCCCGCAGGTCAAGGCCGAGCTTCATTGGAGCGTTGACGAACCATCCGCCGTATTGCTGGGGAACGACGTTCGGCAGGAACATGTAAGTTCCAGCGATCAGCACCCCGAGGACGACCGCAATCTTCCAGGCCGGGAAACGCAGCAGCAGCATGGGAGGCTCAGCCTTCCTTGGCGTCGTTGGCCGCCTGCGGCTCGCCCACATTGCGGAGGTCGGAGATAGCGCTGCGAACGAACCGCAGCTTCACGCCTTCGCCATTGTCGATGGTGACCTCGTCATCCGTCAACTTCACGACCTTGCCGACGATGCCGCCCTGCGTGATGACCGTGTCGCCCTTTTTGAGAGCGCCGAGCATCGCACGGTGCTTCTTCATGCGCTGGTTCTGCGGACGGATCAGGAGGAAGTAGAAAATCACGAAGATGAACAGCAGCGGCGCAAGCTGCACCAGGAAGCCCATTCCGCCATCGGCGCCCGCTGCGCCAACTCCGGCGTCTTGGAACATCATCGGTGTCAGCAGCATGTCGGCTCCGTCAGAATCCCGAAAAGCCCCCGCGAGAACCGGAGGGCGACAGGGCGCGGACTATAGCCACGCATCGTTCCATTGCAATGGAGCCCGCCTTGCGGCGTTTTCTCGGGCCGCCACAAATCTGCTGGCCGCCTTGACGGCCGCCCCGGCGATCGCTCCCGCCGGCTGAAGCCCGGAAAAGCTAGCCTGTCGCCAACCCCGGCCAGCGCCGGCGCCCGCCGCGGCGACGACAGGCCGTCCGCGCGATCCGGCGTTTTTCCCGAAAGTTTTTTCTAGCGGTCCTGCAAAGCCGGCATATGCGCCGTGGGATCAACCGGGTCCCGCCCGCGGCGAAGCTCGAAATGCACCTGCGGACGGTCGACCGATCCGGTCTGGCCGGCGCGGGCGATCACAGCCCCCTGACCGACGCGGTCGCCCTCCCGCACCAGCGGCAGCTCCAGATGCGCATAAGCGGACACCCAGCCGTCCGTGTGCCGGATCAGCAGCAGGTTGCCGAAGCCCGACAGTTCGCTGCCCGAATAAACAACCTCGCCCGCAGCCGCCGACCGCACGTCCATGCCCCGGCTGACAGAAATGTTCACCCCGTCATTCCGCTGGTTGTCGGGACCGACGCCATAACCGCGCAGAACCGGCCCCTGCACGGGCCACAGGAAGCGGAAATTCCCCGATTCGGGATTGACCGCCCTGCGATTGGCCGCCGCCAGACCTTGTCCCTGAGCCAATGGCGCGGCCGCTGGGGCCTCTGGAGCAGGCCGCGCAGCAACGCCGCCCGGCGCCGCGGAGATTGGCGCCGCAGGTACAGGCGCAACCGCCGTCCGCCGCGCCTGATCGCGCGCGAGAGGCGGCAACAGCAGTTCATCGCCTGGCCACACCGTCCACGGCCGCGACAGCCCGTTCAGCAGGGCCAGCGAGCGCGTGTCGACATTATAGCGGCGCGATACTGAATAGAGCGTCTCGCCCTGCTGTACGACATGGATGTTCGGCGGCGGCAGATAGACAACCTGCCCGACATCCAGCGCATAGGGTGGTTCCAGACGGTTGGTTTCAATCAGTGCGCGCATGTTCACCGAATGGCGCTGAGAGATCGCATAGAGCGAATCGCCGCGCTGGACCGGAATGGCGCGGGCCGAAGGATTGTCGCGCGGCTGGACCAGCGAGCCGCCAGGACGCGCGCCAATCTGCGCGGGCAGCGCCGCCGCTTCCTGCACCGCGGGCATGCTGGAAATGGATGGCGCGCCAGCCGGCGGCGGCCTGTACGGCGCAACAGCGGCCGGCGCCGCAGCGGGCGCGGGCCTTGGCGCCGTCGTTGGATCAAGCGCGCGGTAATCAATGGACACCGGCCCCGTGGGCGGATTCGAGGCGCAGGCCGACAAGGCCAGCATCACAGCCACCAGAGCCGGAGCGCGCGATATCATGACGAGCTCCTTTACAGGCCGCCGGACCCCTCTCGCCCCGGCCGGGATGGCCAAGGCTAGCCAATGGCCGTGAACTCTCACAGCAGGGGCTTAACTATCCCTTGAAGGCTTTAAAGCTCTCGCGCCACCCCGGGCTGCAACGAGGCCAGCCGCGCCTTGGTCATCACGGTTTCGGCAAGCACGCCGTCGATGGATTTCTCGATCCGCAGGATCAGCCCCTCCCCGTCGCGCTCCACCGGCATGACCGCAACGCCCCCCGGGGCGAGCTGGCGGCGCAGCAGATCGTTGGGATGCTCCATCGTTCCCATGGCGATGATGCGGTCGAACGGCGCCGCCTCCGGCCAGCCCAGCAACCCGTCCGCCAGCCGCAGCTCCACCCGCGACACGCCCACCGCCTCCAGCGAGGCCCGCGCGCGTTCCATCAGCGTGCGATAGCGCTCGATTGAATAGACCCGCCGCGACAGCCGCGCGAGGATAGCCGTGACATAGCCAGACCCCGTCCCGATCTCCAGCACGGTGTGCTCCCGCGCGGGCGCCAGTGCGTTGATCATCACGCCAGCCAGCAAGGGCCGCGTCATCGTCTGTCCGCAATCAATGGGCAGTTCGACATTGTCCCACGCGCTGTCGATGAACGGACGCGGCGTGAACGGCTCGCGCGGCGTCTTCTCCATCGCCTCGGTGACGCGCTGATCCATGACGCCAGCCTGGCGCAATGACAGCACCAGCCGCGCGATATGGAAGTTGCGTTCCTCGGATTCGCTCACGCGCCGACCTTCAGCTTCCTCGCCAGTTCAGCACGGAAGGCATGGTGCGTCATGTCGATATGCAGCGGCGTGACCGATATCCGCCCATCGTAGATCGCACGCAGGTCCGTCCCCTCCGGCGGTTCCGACAGCTTGCCGGAATAGCCGATCCAGAAATAGTCGCCGCCGCGCAGATCGGTGCGTTTGTCCAGATGGCTGATGGCTTCATCGCGGAAGCCCTGCGCCGTCACCTCGACGCCCGCCACCTCCTCGGCCAGCCTGTCCGGGAAGTTGACGTTGATGACGACATTACGCGGCCACCCCTGCTCCAGCAGCGCCTTCAGAACACGCGGCCCCCACACGCGGCCGGTATCCCACGGGATTTCCTCGCCACGCCGGAAATTCCGCGCCTGGCTGAATGCGATCGCGGGAATATCCAGATGCATCGCCTCGATGGCGCCCGCCACCGTGCCCGACTGGCTGGTGTCCTCCGCGATGTTCTGCCCGCGATTGACGCCCGACAGAACCAGATCCGGCGGATTGTCCGCGAGAATATCCTTCACCGCCAACAACACCGCATCCGATGGCGTGCCGCTGACGGCATAGCGCTTCGGGCTTTCCTCGCGCACGCGCAATGGCGAATCCAGCGTGATCGCCCGCGCCTTGCCCGACTGTTCCTGATGCGGCGCGACGATCCAGACATCGTCGGTGATCGACCGCGCAATATCCTCCAGCACCGAAAGACCCGGCGCGAACACGCCATCGTCATTGGTCAACAGGATACGCATCAACATTGCCTCGTGTTTCGCCCACGGCGCTACGCCGCAATGGCGCGAAAGACAAGGATCGGCGCCCAGCGCCTCCGTTTACGTCCCGGCCCGGTGCAGCCTCAGCCATGCCCCCAGCTTAAACAAGCTCAAGCACGGTGAAGCCGTCTTCCTCCGTCACGCGATCATGACGGAACCCGGTGACCGCCTCGGCCAACTCCAGCGGAATGTCGAAGACGTGGTCGACCGGCCCCTGCTCCTTGTCCTGCACGGCCATCAGGCGCGCGCGGATCGGTTCAAACGCCGGCGGCAGCTCGCCTTCGACATTCAGCGTGTCGCCGCCCTCGCTCCCGTCATGATAGACGGACCAGACCTGCTGGCCGTCGCGCCATTCCATCGCCAGCGCATTCATCGCGCCTTCGCTGACAACAGCGGCGACCAACCGGCCGCCGGCCGACCAGTCCTGCATGTTCTCCGCATCGATCAGCTCGAAATCACCGGACACCAGCACATACCAGCCGCCGGCGATCTCGCCGCCGGAATGCTCGCCCTCAAGCCACGGATCAGGTTCGCCGGTGTCCTCGAACCCGGCGTCGGCCAGAAAATCTTCCGCGCCAATACCCTGCACGGCGACCCAGACGAGATTGAACCCCATGGCGCTCCCCTTCGCCTAATCTACGCAGATGGTTGGCTGGGCCACACCGTTTTCAATCGCCGTGTAGCATCCGCACGGGTCGTTGCTGGGGGCGCACGTTCCCGTGGCCGCCCCGGCCGGCGCGTCGCCCGCCGCGAAACAACGCCCTCCGCCGCAGTCGGACGGATCGCTGCACGCTTTACCGGCATCAGGATTTGCGATCACGCACATCGGGCGCTGCAATCGGCACACCGGCTTCACCTCGCCGCCTTGCGCCGCGCAGGCTTCTGCATCAACGGGCGTTACGTCAGGACCAGTTGGCGGTTCAACCTGTTGCTCAACTGGCTGCGCAACGTCTTCGGACGCGGCCGCCGGTTCCGGCTGACAGGCTGCGAGTCCAGCCACCGCCACCAGCGCCAGCAGCAAACTCCGAACGCCCATCGCGCTCTCCTGTGTCAGAGAATGAGCGGTAACATTCCACCTTTTCGCGATGGATGGCGAGCGCTGAAATCATGACAAGCGAGAAACCTGTTCAGGTTCGCTTGTGAGGATTCTCGCTCTGCACTTCAAACAGCGCCGCCATAAGCGACGACGCCATCTGCGCAGCGCCGAGACGGGCCGCGATCAGGATCTCCGGCTCGGCCGGTTTGCGCACGTCCAACACGGCGGGCGCGGCCTTGCCCGTATCGGCGTCCCGCACATCGTCGCCGGTCAGCTTCTGGTAGAGCTGCGCCGCCGTCAGTTGCGCACCGTCCTTGCCCTTGAAGACGTTCTCGTTCGCCAGAGCAGCGCGCGGAAAGATTTCCGCGGCAGCGCCCGGATCATTGCGCCGCGCGGCATCGACCAGGCGCGCAGCTTCCGACGGCCCCATGAAGTGCGCGGCGTAAAGTTCGGCGGACGTTGCTTCACGGCCGATCTTCTTCGCGAGGATGCCTGCATTCTCGCGCGCCAGCTCCCCCGCCATCCGCGCCGCCAGCGCCGGGTCCTTGCGCAACTCCAGAATGTCCGCGCGGCTCATGCCGTCGACGCTGGTGCGGCCATCGGCGACGGTCACCGCCTCCGCCTGCGCACGCATTCCGTGCTGCGCGCCATAGCGGTCGACCATGCGCAGCCACGTTGCGTCGGTGAACTGGAACAGCCCCGTCGCCGAAGACGTGGAAGCCTTCGCCTCGGGGTTCAGGTTGCTTTCCCGCTGCGCGGTCTTCAGCAGATAGGAAAAGTCGGCGCCGGTTGCGTCAGCGGCCTGGCGCAGCGCGACCATCACGCCGGCGCGTTGGGACGTCAGGGCGGCAAGGCCGGAAGAATCGCTCACGAGCAGGAATCCTGTGCTGCGTGCACCGTCCGGCCCCGACGGTTATCGATAGGTTAATAGCGGCGATCAGGCGCAGGCGATGTCGTGCGGCCCCCGAATCCCGCATATTGCCCCGAAGATCTTTCGTGAGGCTCCCATGACAGCTCCGCTCGGCTCCAAGGCCAACCCGTCGAAATACGACCCCTATTCAAAACTGCCCGATGAAGAGCCCTACTTCGTCATCCGGGCCGACGACCTCCTGTCCAGCGCTCTGGTGGAGTTGCACGCCTATATCGGCGCCGGCCAGTCAGGCGCCGCCCACAACAAGCTGGCTGAGATCATGGCGTTGACCGCCCAGAAGCCGCCCCGTCCGTCGGATTCCCCCAAATACCGGGAGACATTCGCGATTTCCGCGGCGATGGAGAGGTGGCGGGAAACCCAGTAAGGGCCGCCGGACCTCATGATCGAACTGTACCATCTCGCGCCGGACTTTGGTTTCCTGCTGGAGCGCGGGCTGCGCAACGGCGCGCGCTCGTCCGCGAATGAGGGGCCGGGCGGCGTGCTGGAACTGGACGGCGACGAGGTGTCGTTCCGCTTCTCGGGCGCTGCCTACGTCACATCCGTATCAATCCGCTCGCCGGGCGGAATCTGGTACGATCTGGGCGATGTCCTGGATTTTCTGGGCCGCGCCACCAACCCGCGCGAACAGGCCAGGGTTCTGGAAGCGTGCTGGAACGAAATAACCGCCCTGTTCTCCGATCCCATGCGCGTCGCGGACCTTGAGGATCATGTGGCCGCCATCAGGACACGCACGCAAAGCGCCGCCGGACGCCGCCCCTCGTGAACCGTTGCCCGGCCGCCTAGCGGTTGGCGTAAACCATCGCGAGGGCCATGCCACAGGCGATATAGATCATCGTGAACGCCCCCGCCCACATCGCCATCGGGCTCATCGCCTGCGAGGCGGCGGTCAGTTTGTTGGACGTGGTCGACATGCGGGGCGTAACGCTCATGACGGGGCTCCGTGAATTGACAACGGAACCGCTTCGCAAGGCTCATGCCGCCGGCGAAAACGTCAGACGGCGGCGCCGGCCTTGGCTTCCGCCGCCTCGCGCCGCGCATTCTCATCCTCCCGGCGCTTGCGGCCACGCTCGATCAGCCAGGCCGACCAGATGCCAAGTTCGTAGAGGATCAGCAGCGGCACGCCGAGCACGAACTGGCTGAACGGGTCGGGCGGCGTCATGATCGCGGCGACGATCAGGATCGCGACGAGGGCGTATTTGCGCGCCTTGCGCAGACCGGCGGCCGAAACGATCTGCACGCGCGCCAGCAGCGAGATCACCACCGGCAACTGGAAAGCGAGTCCGAAAGCCGTCAGCAGCGAGATCGCGAGATCATAGTAACCCTTGATCTGGCCCAGATAGCTCGCCTGCACCGTCGCGCTCTTGAACTCCTGTTCAAAGGTCAGATCCATGAACAGCGGCAGCACGGAATAGAAGACAAGCAGCGCGCCAGCGACGAACAACAGCGGCATCACGAACAGGAACGGCAACACCGCCGACCGTTCGCTCTTGTAGAGGCCCGGCGCCACGAAGGCGTAGATCTGATAGGCGATGTACGGAAACCCGACCGCCAGCGCGAACAGGAAGCAGAGCTTCAGCTTGATGAAGAGCAGTTCCAGCGGCGCGTTGAAGTAAACTTCCGTGACTTCACGGCCATGCGCGCGCGCCGCATCGCTGAACGGGATAAGCAGGATCTCGACGGCCGGTTGCGCCGCGAACCAGCCAACGCAGAACAGGATCGCGATGCACCAGAGAATCCGCACCAGCCGCTGACGCAGCTCGACAAGATGATCCATCAGCGGCGCACGGCTCGCTTCGACCTCTTCTTCTTCTCCGGCTTTGTCCGGCGGCGGAAGTGCTGGCTTGGCCGTCACGCGGGCGTTTCCTGTTTCACTGGCGGCGGCTTGTGTCCGGCATCGATCCGGAAGTCGTCCTCTACCGTCTCAGAGGCTGTCTCAGGCGCTGCATCGGCCACTGGCGACGGCGGCTGCGGAGCGTAACCCGCGTCGAGCTGGAAATCGTCTTCCGGCAAGCCGCCGGCGGCCAGGGCGACAGGCGCTGCGGCCGCGGCAGGCGCGGCGATTGCGGCGGCCGGTTTGCCGCCAGCGTCTTCCGTCCCCTGCGCGGGTTCGGACGCGGCGGGCTTCGCCGCTGGAGCAGCAGGCGCCAACGCGCTGTTGACGTCCCTCTCCAGATTGGCGCGATCCTCGTCGAGTTCGCGCTGAAGGTCTTCCAGGCCCACCGTCTTCTTCAGGTTGGCGACTTCCTTGCGCAGTTCGTCCAGCTCAGCCTGGCGTCCCAGCTCGTCGAAGCCCTGACGGAATTCAAACGCCATCGCACGCATCTTCCCCGTGAAGCGCCCGAACTTGCGCATCATGAGGGGGAGTTCCTTCGGGCCGATCACCACGATGGCGACGAGCACGAGAAGCACCATTTCCGCAAAGCCGACACCCGGCATCATGGCAAGACCGCTCCTACGGCGTTATGCGGCCGGCCGGGGATCACGACGCCTTCGACTTGTCCTTCTCGGGCGTCACATTGATCGGCTCGGAGATCAGACCGGCGGGCTGCGCCTCGGGCTCGGGCTGATCGCCTTCCTTCAGCCCCTTGCGGAAGCTTTTGATGCCCTTGGCCATGTCGCCCATCATCGCCGAAATCTTTCCGCGCCCGCCAAATACCAGAAGCAGCACCGCCAGGATGACGATGATCTCAAGCGGACCAAGACGTCCAAACATCTCGAATTCTCCGTGTTCTGGGCCCGTTGGCGGCGAAGGGGCCGTCACGGGCGGCGGACGCGCCCGCCGCCGTCGGCATAACTTAGGACGTTATGGCCATTACGGCAAACGCGTCCATTCGCCTCGAAGCAGTTGCGGGATTTAACGCGCGCGCCACACGAAACCGGCGGTGAAAGCGGCGCCGTCAGGCTGCGGGAACTGCGATTCCCGGCGCGCGGGAGACGCCCAGCGCATTCAGCTTCTCCAGCAGATAGTCCAGATCGCCCCGGGGGATCGCCTGGAACTGGGTCAGCACCCGCTCAACCATGCGCGAGCGGAAGCGTTCGCGGTCGCCCTCGCCGCCATCCAGATCCGTCTTGTGGTAAACGTCGACGGCGAAGCGGAAGGCCGTGAACATGCCCGGCGGCAGACCCGCCCGCTCAAAAATGGTCTTGAGACCCAGTGTTCCCGCGTCATGGATCATCAGCCAGGCCTTGGAGCGCGGCACGCCGGCCAGCTCGGCCACGGCATGTTCCACAAAACTCATATGGCCCATGCACAACGCCCGCATGACCAGCGAGGGGGTCAGCCGGCCGTTCAGGTAGAGCTGCTGGACGAACCGGGCTGGATCGGTGCTCAGACCCGCCTGCTCCACCAGATCCAGCGTCGCGCGCTCCCGGGCGCCCGAGGCGATCTCGATGGCCAGCTGGGGCGGAAGCTCGTGCTTGTTGACCAGCCGGTCAAACAGCTCGCCCGTAACCACGGCCACCAGTTTTTCGGTGATGTGCAGCGGCAGCTGGCTCCGCGAAATCAGCGCTGACTTGATATCTTCATCCTGGCCGAAACGGACCAGCAGGCCTTTGTAAGCGTCGTCCGAGAAAGCCGCGCCTTCGTTCAGGGCGGTGGTTTCCACGGCTTCGCGGCAGGCATAAAGGGCGATCACTTCGGTCAGGCCCTCGCTGAGCGCGGACCGTCCGGCGATCGCGACCTGCTTGGACGCGGACCCGGCCAGCACAACCTCGACCAGATCCTCTTCCGTCAGGACCGGCGAGTTGCGGAGCAAAGGCGTCGCGACCGCATCGACATCCCGTGCAAGGCGAACGGCGATGTCATGGGGCAATTTCGGCGAATTCTGTAGCGTGACCGCAAGCGCACGGCGCACAAGCTCGGCCGCATCGCCAGCCAGCAGGTTGATGACCTGCATCGCGGATTCATGTTCAGCGGCGGAAAGCTCCGTGGCGTCGATGCGCCGGCAGATCTTCTGCGTCGCGTAGGCGCGCGCCTCGGGGCTGTCGCCCTTCACGAGGCGGCGGATATCCTCCTGGGTGAGAGAGGCGCGCATGGTGGCGATCGTCATCTATTCGAGCCCCCAAAGGGCGTGAACGGGCTTGAACTGGTACGAAAAATGACAATTGCTGCGGGGTGTTAACAAGACATTGCGGACAGCGGCCGTTGTGAGCCGCCAGCACTTACCAGGAGACGACAGGCATGCTGCTTCAGGGCGTGAAAGTCATTGAGCATGCTACATATTTTGCTGCTCCGGGAGCTGGCGGCATTCTCGCCGACTGGGGCGCGGAAGTTATCAAGATCGAACCGCCGGGCGGCGACCCGGTACGCGGGAACTTCCCGACCAAAGGCACGCCCGGCGAACGCCTCACCGAGAATCCCGCCTTCGACGGCGACAACCGGGGCAAAAAATCCATCGTGGTGGACGCCCGGACCGAGGCGGGTCAGGAGCTGATCCGCAAACTGGCTGATACAGCAGACGTCTTCCTCACCAATGTCCGCCCCGGCGGGCTGGAAAGGTCGGGCCTGAGCTTTGACGTCCTGTCGAAGCGCAATCCCCGCCTCGTCTATTGCGCGCTCACCGGCTACGGCCTCGACGGCCCGGACGCCAACGCCCCCGGCTTCGACGTCGCCAGCTTCTGGTCCCGCTCGGGCATCGCGCGGCTGACGGCGCCCAAGGGGGCGGAGCTGTTCCCGGTTCGCACGGCGGCGGGCGACCACACCACCTCCATCGCGGCGGTGGCCGCCATCAACGCGGCCCTGATCGAGGCGCTGAAGACCGGCAAGGGACGACTGGTGGATGTGAGCCTGCTGCGCACCGGCCTCTACACGATCCACACCGACCTCGCGATCCAGCTCCACTTCGGACGAAACGCCTCCACCCGTCCGCGCGCGGAAGCCTACAACCCGCTGACCAACTTCTTCCGCACCAGTGACGATGCGTGGATCTGCATCGTGGCCCGCGCGGGGAACGCCGACCTGCCCCGCATGGCGAGAGCGCTGGACCTGCCCGGCATCGACACGGACCCGCGCTTTCTTGGCGGCAAGGCGCGGCGCGACAACGCGGCGGCCATTACCTCCATGTTCGACGAAGCCTTCTCGAAATTCACCAAGGCCGAGATGTCCGCACGTCTGACAGCCGAAGAAATCGCCTGGTCGCCCTGCCAGACGCTGGCCGAGGTGGCGGAGGATCCGCAGGTCGCGGCGGTAGGCGGGATTGTCGATATGCCGTCGCGCACCTCGCCCGGCGAAACCTTCCGCTCGCCCGGCGCGCCCGCGCGTTTCCCGGGAGCGGATGACGGCCCGAAAGGCCCCGGTCCGGCGCTGGGCGAACACACCCGCGAAATCCTCGCGGCGCACGGCTACTCCAAAGCCGAAATCGACGAGCTTTTCTCCGCCAACGCGGTCGCCTGAACCGGAACCGTCACGCCCTCCATGC